>JAHEYC010000023.1 GCA_023251775.1 Sphingobacteriaceae bacterium
AATGAATAGATCCCGAAATTCTTTTCGGCTTTTTGATTTCCTCGATACACTTCAATAACATAACTCAAACTTTGAAACGTGTGAAAGGAAAGTCCGATCGGTAAAATGATACTTAAAGATTCTATCGAATAGCTCCAATGAAAGAACTTTGCGACCCGATCCATGTTTGTATTGAAAAAATTGAAGTATTTAAAAATGAATAATACCAAACATGTTGAAACAATACTTATAATGAGATAATATTTTTTCTTTTTCCCTTCCGATCGTTCTATCCAAATTCCGGCAAAATAATCAATAATGATCGTGGTAAATAATACAAGTATATACACCGGAATGAACGCCATGTAAAAATAACAACTGGCGCCAAGCAGTAAAAGCCATCTGAATTTATGCGGTATTGCAAAATAAAGTGATGTTACAATAATAAAGAACCAAATAAAGTCGAACGAATTAAATAGCATTTAAGAAATAACTTTCACTGTTTTATTTAAGCAATCTAGTTCAAGTAATTTGGCGTTGAGCCACATTGTATAATTAGTTTCTCCTGCTCCAATTACAGCAGGAATCCCTAGTTCGGCGCAACGCACGGCCATGTGAGAATTTGCGCCGCCAAATTGGGTAACTAGTCCGCCTATATTCTTTGTAAATAAAAAATCAAATCCCGGATCGGCCGATTTAATAAAAATGATCTTATTTTCGAGTTTGCCTTCCTTGATCTTTTCCTCAGGAATGATCTGACTGCAAATACTCTTTAATGTAATATAGTTTGGTTCTTCCGAATGCAAAAAATGAAAGTAAACATCATCTGCTTTAGTGATCAAGCTTGGAAGTTTTACCGCTTTAGTATATTTATAAGTTCGTTTATTTTTCTCGATATCACGCTCGAATATCTCTTTTACGTCTCTGTAATCCAGTGAAGCATAAAGATCCATGATCGTTTTAATATCCAAATAAGGAAGATCTTCTCTTTTTACTTCATATTTTATGGCCAATTCTTCAATTAAAGAAAGTACTTTGCTTAAGGATCTTGTAAAGATAAATTTAACCTGTTCCCTTCCTTCAATAGAAACTTTTATAAAATCAAGGAGTTGGGCAGATGTGACCTGTAGCTTATATTTTTTAAGCAGATCGTTAATGTTCGCTAATTGTTTTGCGGTAAATGTAAAGTTCCCGTTCTCTGTCTTTAAAGTAGTTTTGTTAGAAAAATAATTATCAAAATTCTCATCGTATCTTTTTGAGAGGATATCATATGTTCCCGGTCTTAAATGTCCGTACTTTTTTAGAAATTCATCTTTTGAGATCAAGGTTTTGGAATATTCTTCCAGATCTGTATTAAGTTCCTTTGTTATGGATGTTAAGGAATTTGTAAAAAGATTGTATTCTTCTTTGGTAAATATAGTAAGATCAACAAAAGACCTCAAAAATTGTGTCGCTATAAAAGCCGATCTCGCAATACCTGCGAAGGGAAGAGTTCCATAACGTTTGCAATCTTCCAACAACCAATAAATTTTATCTACTATTGATAATTGTGAAGAAATTATTTGCTCATACTTTTCGCTTAATTTTTTTGACTGAGCCAGATCCTTTTTATATAAACCTGTTTCAGGATGAATGATCTTATTGGTAATGGAAAGAAGAGAGCTCTCGATATCACGTATTTCCTTCTCATCAAAACCATTATTCTTAAGATCGTTTTGCAGTTTTTTAGGCAGGTCGAAATAAAAACATGAATGCACTATTTCAAACTCCACTTTATCATGAAGCACCGGTGATGAAATAAGTTTTTTTAAATAATATTCTACTAATTTCTTCGCAATAGCATTATCAAGTTCCTTAGGTATAAATGAATTGAAATCTACCCTCACATCAATATAAGGAACTCCAAGGTATAATAACATCAATGGATGCGATCGCAAATTACGGTATCCATAATTATCACGTTGATACGCCCAAATATTATCTGTGATTATTTCTTTATACAGAGATGCTGCCAGATGTTTTGGCTTTAATCCAATTATTTCAGCCGGATTCCAATCGGGCATTACGCCATAAATAGCATGATCGCCCAATAGATTTGGATGTGGAGAAGATAGCTTGGATATTTTTTTGTGAATTTTTAGTAGTGTTTCTTTCAGATCCGTTCCCGATAGATCCTCTTTTTCTTTAACACTGATAGGTCTTACCTGAAAAATATACAGCTGTCCATTCTTATCAAAAGCAAACTCAACATCCAAATGAGGAAAATTAAAAAGAAGTTCAAGTTCCTTAAGCGAAACAATAAGTTTTGATAAATGAGGATTGACACATTTTACCGGAGAGTCTTTAAAATAAATAAAGGTCTTTAAATTTTGTCCTTTACCACCGGTTACAGTTTCTGTACTTCCCCCCTCATCATAATTAATAATGTAATAGGGCGATAAGGTATCAAGGTCGGAAGTAAATGCAACACCGGCCATTGAAATATTCTTCAATTGCGGTTGAACAAAAACTTCATCATCCGAATTACTATTCGTATAAGAAGCAATTACCAGGTCGATCGCATTTTTAATTTTGATCGCATCCTCAACCGGAACATTTAATACACTTTGGTAATGCCCGGCATTTGAAACATCTAGCCCGTCCTCATTTTTAGAAGAAGACCGAATAACCAACGCATTAGTTCCAAAGATCTTTTGAATTTCAGAAATGATGCTCTCTTTATCTTTTTTGTATTTTATAACTGAAAAAGAAAAAATAGGCAATACTTTTGCCATAGTTATTAGTTTAGATAACTCCAGCAAGGTTTGTGCCTTTGATGAAAAGTTAATTTTTTTCTTTTCTGTTGATATCACTTTGTTATTTAAGCTGTGCAACCCAAATACGTGTTGTATATGGGATATCTATTTCCTTTACATTTAAAGTATTCAGATAGGCCTCGATCTTAGTGATGATAACGCTAAATTTATCTCCGGCTTGTCTTTCCAGTGTAGCATGAGATCTCCAGGCCTCTACACAATCGGCTATAGTTTGTTTGTGCATCACATTACCTTCCATTTTATACACTTCTTTAAATAGTCCGCTTTTATTTATTTCTTCTGTTTGATCTTCGCGCCTTGTTCCATAGCCATAACCATCGATCTCATTTTTTATGATCGATTCAATAGTTGACTGAATTTTTTCATTTACATCGCGGTGATTCCACATACACGCAAACCAACCGCCCGGTTTTAAGATACGCTTGGTCTCTTTTAAAGCAAGTTGTCGATCGCATACATTGAACGACGAACCAAATGTTACCATGTCGAAGTTACCGGCAGGCTGTCCGGTATTTTCGCCCGTGCCTTCAAACCAGGCTGAGTGACCATATTTTTTTGTGCGAATAATTCCATTCGCTCTCATAGCATCATTAGGTTCAACTGCTACAACATTGTATCCTCTTTCGAGTAACATAAGTGTAAGGTGAGCTACTCCTGCTCCCACATCGCAAATTTTTGCGCCATCTTTAATTCCGGCTCTTTTGATCATTGCGTTAATAGCATCTTCTGAATAATCAGGACGTTGTAAATACGCATCGGCTAAGTTTGTGTAATCCCAGTTTGTTTTCATTTGTTTATTTTATATTTATATGGTTTAAAATTTCTTTGATATTATTTTCCAGTTCAGTTTTCGTATTATTTTTTAAATGCAAGTGACAGGCTTCAGGTTTATCAAAGGCCATGTCGATTCCAACAACATCTTTAATTTCTCCTTTTATTGCCTTTGAGTAAAGCCCTTTTTGATCTCTTTTTATTAGCACTTCGATATCTGTGTCAATAAATACTTCCACATAATTTTCATTACTCTCGCGATTAAACGCATGAACTTGTTTGAACAAGGAAATAGTTGAGCAAACAACATTAATGTTTTGGTTGGTCAAGTAGTGACACATTCTTGCGATCTGCATGGCCACATCTAACCTTGCCTCTTTTGTGTGCGACGATAATTGTCCCGTTATTTCACGATAATTATCACCATCCAAGAACACTGTATTTTGATGTGTCTTTTTAAGTTCAGAATAAACTAACTTACCAATGGTAGTTTTTCCGCTTCCGGCTAAGCCGGTGATCCAGATCAATGTTCCTTTCATAGTTTTATTTCCAGTCATCAACAGAAAAATCGACGATCGATCTTAATTTCTCGATATCGTCTTTAAAAAAGTTTTGTAAATATTTTCGGCAATCATCAGGCATTGCTTCTTTTTCACTTTTAATATTCGATCTTAATAAATGAAACATTTTCAGATCATCATCCTTTTCAATATAGTGAATTGGGTCTTCTTCTCTTCGGGTTGCTTCCACAAACAGATCAAATCTATTTTGAAAATATTTCCTTAACTCCACTTGCAACTTTCTATCATGCACACTTAAACTTGTGAAACTTGGAGGCATTACAACTTTGTGATCCTCGCTCACGCCTAAAAAACGAAATACACGTTTAAAATCATTTTGCAGATCCTTTCCAAACGTTTCTGATTTAAGCATCAGCATTTGTTCTTTTGGAAAATATTCGAGGAATTTACTAAGCATTTTGTGATACAATCCTCTACCTGTATAATTATGTGGTTGTATTTCCGCCCAAATGCCTGTTTGAGCTTTAATGCGTTCTTCTTCCTTTTGTAATACGTCCCAAAAACTCAATTCTTCCAAGCCTTCGATCACTGTGTATCTGTAATTTCCCCAAGCGCGTTCGATCGGATTCCTGATCATAAAGATCAATTTTATGTCAGGCAAATGTTTATGCATGCGTTCGGCAACCTCGGGACCAAACATATAAGAAGAAGAACGTTCGCCGATAGCTTTTTCGTCCTTTACATCTTTAAAATAGGTATCGATGTAATAATTAAAAGGCTTTTCATATTCCCATGACTTATAAAAGTAATGTGGCTCGGGGCGCATTTTTTTTGGTAAATATATTTCGGGATGATCCATCATTCCGGCCGAAAGAAAAGATGTTCCTCCGGCTGCTGCGCCGCAAATTAAAAAGTTAGGTGAACGTTTATCCATTTTAGTTCTCTATTTTTTCGTTATTTAAGAATATCTTACACCACCACTCAAAATTCATGAACGACCAGATCAACAAGCGGTGATTTATTTTCTGGTTCATATGTTCATCAATGATCTTACTCATGTATTTTTTGCTGATAAATTCAGTGGAAGCTGTTTTTTTGTTCAATAACAATTCTTTCACGTATTCGGCATTCTCGCCACGGTACCAACTTTCATCAGGAGCCGAAAACCCTTGTTTTTTTCTATTCAATATTTTTTCAGGAATAAAATCCATCATGGCTTTACGTAATACTGTTTTGCCATCATTATGTTCGGTATACACCGTTTTTTTATCTCTGAATTCATTCTCATCAACACGTTTCATGAATTCCAAATTCCCTAATTTATGCTTAACGGGTATTTTTTGGGCAAAATTCACAAGATCGTTATCTAAAAAAGGAAATCTTTCTTCTAGTCCATTTGCCATACTTAATTTATCGCCAACAATTAATAAGCCCGGCAAAAATGTTTTTATTTCGAAGTACAACGAATTATTGATGTGTTGTTCGGGCGTATCATATTTTAATTTATTATTGAACGTAAATACACGTTCAAATATTTGTCGCGGCTGATCTAATTGGATCTTTTGGTAAACGTTGTCGTTAAATAATTTATTTCTATCTCCATCCGGCACTAAGCGTTGCCAAAAATCATAATACTGATCAAAAAAATCTTTTTGATCCAAGGATCTAAAAACTCTATAGTAACGCCATGGATATCCTCCATATAATTCATCTCCACCTGTTCCTTGCAAACATACCTTCACAAATTTTGAAGCCAAACGAGAGATATAATAATTAGGATAACTCATTCCAACACGCAGATCTTCCAAATGATTTACAACTCTTGGGAGCGACCAACTTAGATCGCCTGCATTTATTACTTGCTCGTAATGTTCGGTTTTAAAATGGTTAGCCATTAATTCGGCATCTCTTCGTTCATCATAGTTTGCTTCAACGCCTGTAACTTCACTCATATCAAAACCACATGTGAACGTACTTAATCTATTCACATTCTTAGAAGCTATGGCAGTTATGGAACCCGAATCCATACCACCTGATAAATACGATCCAACCGGTACATCCGCTATCATTTGTCTTTTTACAGCTTGTTTAAAAAGATGAGCAGTTTCTGACACCGCATCCTCATAACTCATATTCGCATCCTCTTGTGTGAAATCAAAATCCCACCATGAATTATGCTCCACGTATTTTGAATTACGATCTATTGTTACTGTATTAGCCGGCGGTAACATGTAAACTCCCTTAAATAATGTTTGGAACGTAAATAAATTTTGAAACGTAAAATACTCATTCAATGATTCCTTATTTAGGTCGATCGAATAATCGGGATGCTTGATGATTGCCTTTATTTCGGAAGCAAAAACTAATGTAGTGCCATTATGCCAGTAATATAAAGGCTTTACACCATAACGATCGCGACTTAAATATAATTTCTTTTCCTCCTTATTATAAGCAGCAATAGCGAACATACCATTCAACTTTTTGAAAAAAGATACACCGTAAGCCGAAAGTCCTTCCACTATAACTTCCGTATCAGTTGTAGAAATAAATTGGTGCCCTTGCGACATAAGATCTTTCTTCAATTCTAAAAAATTATACGCACAGCCATTAAAAACGATCACCCATTTTCCATCTTTAGAATGCATAGGTTGTGCACCTCTGTCAGAAGTATCTAATATTGCCAAACGACGATGCGCTAAAGCAATTCCTCCATCAATAAAATAACCTTCGCCATCAGGTCCTCTATGAGCAATAGCATCTGCCATTCGCTTTAGGTCAACCAAAGGAAAAGGTTCTCCGTTCAAATTAAATACACCAATTACACCGCACATTATTTTATTGCTTTTATAGTATGTACAACATATTCATAATCCTCTTTCGACATTTTATTATGTAGTGGGATCGACATTGAATATTCATTAGCAGCAAATGCTCCTTGAAAATCGGAAGGTTTGATATTAAACTTCTTTGCGTAAAAACCTAACATGTGAACCGCATGTGTGCCAGGACGCGTGCTAATTCCATTTTGCTGAAGATATTCCATGAGATCGTTGCGTTTTATGGGAGCTATTGTTTCGTCTACAAATAAAACATACGATTGCCAACCATGCTTATATCCATCCGGAATATAAGGCGTGCGTAACCAAGGTAATGAGGCTAATTCTTTTGTATAGTAATCGGCCCATTGCTGACGTTCGTCAATGAACAGATCCAACTTTTTAATTTGCACAACGCCAACGGCACCTTGAATATCGGTCATTCTATAATTATATCCCACCATATCAAATTCAGGAAGGATATAAGGTTTTGGTCCTTTGTGACGTTGCTCTTCCGAAATAGAAGCGCCATGATTACGAAGCATGTTCATTTTCTCTGCTAGTTTATCATCATTGGTGGTTAACATTCCACCTTCGCCGGTTGTTACCGATTTACGCGGATGAAAAGAAAAACAACCAATGTCGCCCAAACTTCCCGCGGGTCTGTTGCCTATTCCTGCACCTGCTGCGCATGCACCATCTTCAACGATCTTTATTCCGGGAGCCATTTTTTTTACTTCATCAATATTTGCACATAAGCCAAACAGATGAACAGGTATGATCACTTTTGTTTTAGAAGTTATTTTTTTCTTTAATTCGTTCGTATCAATATTAAATGTTCTAATATCTATATCAATAAAAACAGGCGTAGCTCCACAATACATTATCACATTGGCAGTGCTTACCCAGGTAAAAGCAGGCACAATAACTTCGTCGCCCGGCTTTACATCCAAAGCTACAAGTGCCAAATGTAATGCGGTAGTGCAATTAGAAACCGCTAAAGCATGTTTTACATTATGCCTTTTTGCAAATAGTTTTTCGAATTCGGCAACTTTAGGACCTTGTGTTACCCAGCCCGAAAAAATAGGTTCCTTGGTTGCTTCCCATTCTTCTTGTCCCATCATGGGTTGTGATATTTGTATGATGCGCTTTTCCATTTTAACGTGTGAGTTTATTTGATCTGTTCTTATCTCTCCATTCAATAAGTCTTAACAGGCCCTCTTTCAATGAATATTTATATGTGAATCCAATTTCTTTTTTTGCTTTTACGGCCGAGCCAATTCTGTTTTGAACTAAAGCTCTTGCATCATCGGCACTATAAGGTTTATAAGTAACTTTTAAATTAGATCCTTTCAACTCTAAGATCAGATCACATAATTGTTTAATAGTAGTTTGGATCTCGGTGCCCACATTATAAAAACCAAAGTCCTTATCACTTTTCAAAGCATCTACATTGGATCTTGCAACATCTTCCACGTAAATAAAATCGTAAGCCTGACTTCCATCTCCATTTATGATAGGCGCTTCGTTTGCATCAATTTTATTTAGCATGATCGGCACTACCCCTGTGTACGCAGCCGTTTGATCTTGATGTGGACCGTACACGTTCATATAACGCAAACCAATAACTTTTAATCCGTACCTGTCGTTGAACGCAGTTGCCATGGCTTCACCGGCAATTTTTGTTGCTCCATAAAAATTCTTGTTATTAAATGGGTGCGATTCTGTCATTGGTAATTCAACCGCATCGCCATACACCGAAGCCGATGAGGACCAAATTAATTTTTTGATCTTATGATTAACACATGCCTCTAGTATATTAAATGTTCCGGCCATGTTCACTTCAAAAGCAGTTCTTGGAAAATCCTTACAATGCAACAACCACATAGCAGCTAATGAAATAACATAGTCCACTCCTTCCATAGCTTTATCCAATATATCAATATCTCTAATATCACCGCCAATAGGAAATATCTTACATCTTGGATCTTTAAGCGACTCTTCCAAATATTCTTTTTTTCCGCGAGCAAAATTATCATAAATAATTACTTCGCCCACATCTTCTTTTAGAAGTTCGGCTACCACAAAACTTCCAATAAAACCGGCCCCGCCGATCACTAAAATTTTTGAATTCTTTATCTCCATATTTTTTTAATTATAATTCCAATTCGTATCCGGTTCTATATAACCATGCACATCATCCCATGGATAATTCCCCTCCTTAGCATATCCCACTTTATCTACAGAAATAAAATAAACATTTTCAACCCAATCAATAGTAGAACCATTTGCCAAATAACTTATACCAATGGTAAATGAATAATTTCCGGGAAGTAATCGTGTATTAAATTTAGCTTCGATTGTATGTTTTCCTTTATTGAGATCTCGGCCGACATAGACAGGTCCCTTTTTATCAACGGCATAAAGAACAGGTTGCCCCAAGGTTGTTCCAACATTAATATTTATCATCACATTTTTTAGATCCTTGATGGCTTCTAATTCCAATGCGACTTTAAACGGTTGATTAAATGCAAGTTTGTCGATAATATTTTCGTCGCTATCTTTTATAACTATTTTTCTAAAATACGCTTCGCCATTTGTGTACTGTCTGTAAAAATCAGCCGGTATTTCTCCGGTTAGTTGAACATTCTTATTTTCACTTAAATAAGATTCAATTACCTTAGAGGTAGATCCGATCTCTTGAATTTGACCATGTTTTAAATACATGCATGTGCTGCACAAATTTTGAACAGCGCTTAAATTATGACTTACAAATAAAACGGTTCTTCCGGAGTTAGAAACGCTTTTCATTTTACCAATGCATTTATCTTGAAATTCCTGATCACCAACTGCGAGAACCTCATCCACAATTAAAATTTCAGGTTCCAGATGCGCAGCCACTGCAAATCCTAAACGCACCATCATTCCCGACGAATAACGTTTCACCGGTGTATCAATATATTTTGCAATACCACTGAATTCAATGATCTCATCTAATTTATCAACGATTTCCTCTTTGGTCATTCCTAAAATCGCGCCATTCAAAAAAATATTCTCTCTTCCGGTAAGATCCTGATGAAAACCTGTTCCTACTTCAAGCAAAGCCGCTATTCTCCCTTTTATTTTTACCTCGCCTGTTGTTGGTGATGTGATCTGAGAAAGAATTTTTAAAAGTGTAGACTTTCCTGCGCCATTTTTTCCAATGATGCCCAACACTTCTCCCTTTTTTACTTCAAAATTTATATCCTTCAGCGACCAAACATAATCACTTCCTCCTGCTTTCGAACGATCGTTCACATCAGCCAATTTCAAATACGGATCTTGTTTACCTCTGATCTTATACCACCAACGATTAAGATCGTGCGAAATAGTTCCCGTACCAAGTTCACCTAAGCGATACACTTTTGAAAGATCCTCTATTTTTAAAACAACTTCTTGCATTATACCGAATCCATGAATGATCTTTCCACTTTATTAAAAATAATAAGACCAATGATCAAAAAAATAATTGTAAATACTAAACTGTACGCAAGATGCATCCAATTAAATTCTCCCACGCCAAGAAATGCATATTTAAATGTTTCGATGATGCTTGTAGTTGGATTTGCCAAGATGATCCATTTATATTTTTGCGGGACCATGGATAAAGGATAAACAATGGGCGATGCATACATGAGTAATTGCACGCCAAACACTACTAAAAATTTAAGATCGCGATATTTGGTTGTTAGAGAAGAAATGATAACACCAAATGCTAAACCTAAAAGTCCCATTAGAATGATCAAGAACGGTACGAGTAGCAAAACACTATTGGGATGAATTTGATCACTTCTCATTAGATAATACACCCATACAAGAATAAAAAGAAAGAACTGAACTCCCATTTTTAAAAGATTTGAGAACACTACAGAAAGCGGTACGATCATTCGCGGGAAATAAACTTTTCCGAAAATATTGGCATTAGCTGTGAATGTATCGGATGTTTTTGTTAGCGTATCCGAAAAATAATTCCAAAGGGTGATACCACTTAAATAAAATAATACTTGCGGAACGCCATCGGTTGGTATGTGCGCCAAATTACCAAAGATCACTGTAAATGTAATGGCGGTAATGATGGGTTGTAAAAAGAACCAAAGCGGACCAAGAATAGTTTGTTTGTAAAGCGCCACAAAATCGCGTTTTACAAAAAGGAATAACAGATCTTTATAACGCATGATCTCACCTAAGTGCAATTTATGCCAACTTGCTTTTGGTTTAATTATAAGGTCCCAGTTCTGTTTAGCGTTCATCTATTTGTGTGGATAAAAGACTGATCGGTATTTTTACTTCGCAACGCATATAATAATAAAATGGTAGAAGGAATATAACCATAAATAAAATAGCAGTAATGCGCGGCGTTAATAAAAAATGCGAATGTTATGATCATGCAAACAGGAAAAATAAATAAGAACAGTAAAAATTTGTCTCTCAAGATCGTTCTAAATTTTACGATCGAAAAAATACCAAACAAAAGAAGCGTGATAAAATAGCCCGCCAACGAAAGTCCTTTTATTCCTTTATTTAAAAGTCCCGACTGGCCAAACGATAAACCAGGCCAATCTTGCGTGGTATTCTTGAATAAAAAATTTTTTACCCTATTAAATGGCGCTACAAAATAATAGTAGCTTGAATTGTGTTTCATAAATTCACTACTATAAGCCTGACTGCTTGTTTCGATCTTAGCTTCAATGGAATCATGTTGCGATTGTGTTAATCCCTGTTTTAGCGAATAAATAATATCTTGTTTTAAACCTTGAAGTTTTACGGGAGTGATATCGCCCACAAAAACTACCTTTTTAAATTGCTGCTCTGCCGGCACTTTTATATGCTCCGAAACAAACCAACCCATATCAGTTCCTTTGAAATACCAAAAGTTATCTCCGCCCCAACAGCTGATCATTTCGCGCACTTTCATCATCGAATACTTTGTATTGTTCCCGTAGGCATATTCTGTTCTTGAATTATTGCCTCCCGGAATAAAATACGTTTGAAGAGGGATGAATTTATGTAACGAGATGAAATTTCTTCCAACCCAAAAAAATTCAACGATCATAAGTGGTGCTAAAAATATAAATACAA
The DNA here is from genome assembly GCA_023251775.1 of Sphingobacteriaceae bacterium. GTDB lineage: Bacteria > Bacteroidota > Bacteroidia > B-17B0 > Aurantibacillaceae > Aurantibacillus. The sequence goes on from JAHEYC010000023.1 coordinate 12,022, forward strand.
GAGCCGTTGACCGTGAAATAGTATTTCCATTCGTATATAAATAATAAATAAGGAAGATGACTACAGAAGGAATAATAAGAATGGTAACTCCACGCAACATGAACATCCACATGATGAATGATCCGGTGATGAAAAGATGTTTTTTACTCCCGGCTCTCATAAAGGCGTGCATATGGAATATTGCCAATATTAAGCACGACGCGGCAACTGAGTTAGGATGAATGGACCAATCCCAATGCCAATAATACGGGATAAGTTGAATACAAACTACACCAAGCCATGCAAGTTTGCTTGAATTTGCGAACGAAGAAATAAGTTGAAACAGTTTTACCGAAGCGTAAACGGAGAACAACAAAATAAAAATACCTAAACAAAAAATGGCGGGTGTTTGCGCAACAAAGCATCTAAAAAGAATATAAGGGAACACAAAACCGGGAAGTCTTCCGGCGTATGGTGGCTCGCTTTCGCTTATAGCATAATTTCCATGTTCAACTAAGTTGTCGATCGGACTGAGATACTCATTAATATCTCCCGAATTCAAAAATATGTATCCAACGATCAGATGCTTTTGATCGGGAGATGAAAAAAGAACATACATACCGATCTTCATCAAAAGAATGATGGCGAATACCGAAAATTTATTTGAAAAAAGCGACCTCAACTTTTTTTCAACCTCTCCCACTTTTTTGACACTCTAAAAACAGAAAAATACTTTAAGGATGTTTTAATGATCTTTAATTTGCTTTTTCCTTTTCTGAGCGATGTATCCAAATTCATAGGCACTTCGCTAACGGAATATTTGAAGATCACAATTTTTTTAAGCAACTCTATCATGCATTCAAATCCGTTGAATTCTAATATGCGCTTACCGTAATGTTTTTGCAGATCCAATATAACATAACCTTGATATGCTCTGAAAAAAGATGTGAACGTATGAATACCTCTTATGTTCAATGCTATTTTTGTGAGAGCACTACTCATATGGCTTAAAAATATCTTGAACCAACCAGTGTTCTCAATTCCTCCACCGTAAGCATGAACAGAAGCTAAAGCAACGTCCACATTCTCTCTCACAATTCTGCCCAGCATGATCTTCAATGTTTCTAAACGCGATGTATTATCGCCTTCTATGGTCACAACAATATCTTCGGGTTTAAGAATATCGCTTAGGTATTCAAATCCGCTTCCAAATGCATAACCAGGACCTTTATTAACGTCGTGAGTGATCACGTGAAGTTTAATTTGTGTTGCTAACTCGCGCGCTTTTTGTGAAGTTCCGTCTGTACTTCCATCATCAACCAAAATAAAATAAAAATCAAACTCTTTTAATTCAACCGTTAAGTTTTGCCAGCTCACAATTAAATTATCCATGTTTGGTTCTTCGTTAAGAACCGGGGTTATCACATATACTTTTCGTGTTACGATCCTTTTATTTCTTTAATGGTTAATTGAATTGCTTTCTCTAATCTAACTTTTGGTTCGTATCCTAAAATTGTTTTGGCTTTTGTAAGATCGGGGATGCGACGCATGATGTCTTTATATTTTCCGAACACTTCGCTCATTGGCACAAATTTTATTTTCAATTCTTTGCCTGTGTTCGCTACTTTGTGGATCAATTTCGCCGTATCTATCACACTCATCTCTTCATCGTTCCCAATATTTATGATCTCACCAATTGCTTTTTCACTTTCAATGGCCAATACCGTTCCATTCACAAGATCATCCACAAAACCCATCGAGCGTGTTTGACTTCCATCGCCATGCACAACTACTTCTTCGTTATTTAAAATTGCTCTGATGAAGATGGGAACATGTCCGCCACTCCACGCAAAACTTGAGCGCGGACTAAATCCTCCAAAATATCTGATCACAACCACAGGTACTTTATGATCGTGATAATATGCAAATGCCATTTGTTCGCCATATAATTTTGATACTGCATAACTCCAACGGCGGATCATACTCGGACCTAATAAAAGATCGCCATTTTCGTTAAGTGGCAGATCGGGCGACATACCATACACATCCGATGTAGATGCAAAAACAACTTTGCAGCCCCACATTTTTGCCACTTCAAAAATATTCTCGGTGCCTTTTCCATTAATGGTAAATGTTGGCATGGCCGAATCTTTTTCGCCGATCTTTTTGAACGCAGCTAAGTGAATGATGGTTGAAATATCTTTTCCCAAAACTTTTAGTGTATCAAGATCAGTTACATCCACTCTGTAGAATTTAAAATTAGGATGAGACAGATTGTGATTGATATTTTCTAAACTGCCATACGACAAATTATCTACACCAATTACATTGTACCCTTTTTGAAGCAGAGCATCCAATAAATGTGAGCCGATCATTCCGGCAATTCCTGTTACTAATACATTTTTCGACATACGACTTTTTTTATTTTATTTATTATTGTTCTTTACCAATACCTCTTCGGGCACTTTAACGGTAAGTGAATATCCAATACTTTCGATGGTGATACGATACACATTTTCTTTTGCAACCGCTTTTACCGAACCTGTTAGTCCTTTGAATGGTCCGTATTTAATTATCACCTTATCTCCTTTTTGGAGTGATTGAGAGAAAGCGCCTTCCACAAAATATCCTTTTTCTTCAATTGATCTTAATGCGGTGATCTCGATATCGCGCACCGATGCGTCGCCACCGTTGTAGCGCACATAATTTAAAACACCTTGCGCTTTAAAAACAGTATCGCGTTCTTTGTCGCTCACTTTTACAAATACATAACCATTGATCATGGGTGTGCTCACTGTTTTTAAACGATCACTCCATCGGCGTTTCTCTGTTCGTAATGGCACATAACTTTCCAATCCAAGATCGGTTAAACGTTGGTTCACTTTTTTTTCGCTGCGTGATGCTACATATAATACTCTCCAGTTCATTTTGTTTTTGGCACGGCTTCGCCACCTCAGTCACAGCCGAGTTTTATTTTTGTTGAAACAAAACTTTTGCTTCAACGTTGCCTTAGGTTCATTACAAACCCAAAGGCTTTCAATTACTTATTCCATATCAACAAGGGATGAAGATCCTTTTGTTGTATGGTTTTAAGATCAAATTCGCCTGAGCGGAAACAGCTGAAAGTAATTTTTTTATTCAGTTTTTTCTCGGCCTTACCTATCAATTCTTCCAAGTACGGTATGTTAATATCCCCAACAAAAACCAACTCAATTGTATCGCTTTCTAAACCCTTTGCTAATTGTCCAACCAAATAAACTTTTTCAAGGTTACCGATGTGTTTCATCACATAATCCACCAAATGATTGATGCCTGTGATCTTCATCAACATTTGTTGTATATCATTGAATAGGAGATGCTTTTGATTGGCTTTGAAGAGTTTTTTATTGCCCTCTGCATAGGAGGTTAAAAATCCGGCTTTTTCGAACTTATTGAGTTCCAGTCTAATAGAATTTGTAGAGTCGCCGAATTCTTCTTCAAGTCCCCTAAGATAAGACACTGAGTTTCCGTTCAAAAAGAATTTTAAGAGGATCTTGATCCTCGTTTTGGAAGATATAAGAATGTCGAACATAAAATTGAGTAATAAAATTACTCAATTTGGACATAACCAACAAATTATTAACAGATTATTTTCGGTAGCCGTAGCCCTTACCATAACCATAACCGTAGCCATAACCATAGCTATAGCCGTAGCCCTTGTAGTAATAGCGCTTAGATATTTTTCGCACACCGTTAAGCACGAAGAAGAAATTCTGGATCTTATTTGTTTCAATAAGTTCGGTAACAAAGTTAACCGTACGTTTTGTAGATGTGTTTGCATTCAGAACAAATAATGTAGCATCCACAAATTGTATGAGATAGATCGAATCAGATAATAATCCTGCAGGAGGAGAATCGATGATCACATAATCAAAATTATCTTTCGCATATTTCAATGCTTCTTTTAATTTTTCGGAAAGAACAAAGTCAGATGGATTTGGAGGAATTGGTCCTGCAAACATACACCATAAATTTTGGATCTTCGTTTGCACAACTGTTTCTTCAACCGCATTTAATCCTGAGATAAATGTGGTGATCCCTTTTTCTGCTAATGTATAACCTAATGATTTATACACTTTAGGTTTATGAAGATCTAATTCCACAATGATGGTCTTCTTACCGGACTTTGCAAGTGTAGCAGCAAGGTTAACACTGGTAAAAGTTTTTCCTTCGGCCGGAGAAAAAGATGTCACTAAAAATGTTTGCGCATTTTGTCCTGCATTGGCGTATTGCAAATTCGTTCGAATATTCCTGAACGATTCGGCAATGCGCGAATTAGGCTGATCCTCCACGATCACCTCTCCGCTCACGCGATCTTTCAAGAAAGGAATAACGCCAAGGGATGGGATCTCAGATAATTCTTTTAGATGCTCAATTGTTCTGATCTTAGAGAAAATTGTTCTCACCAAAATAATAAAAACGCTTAATGCAAAACCAATGGTGATGAACATTCGCTTTATAGCGCCTCTATCGGGACTAATGATCCCGGTATTTCTTGGCATCTCAATAACTTTTGCTTCAGCAACTATACTTGCTTTTGCGATACGTGTATTCGCTTTTTTCTCTAACAAGAAATTATAAATAGCTTCGTTCACATTTAGTTTACGTTGGATCCCCAATAGATCTTGTTGCTTTGGCGGAATAGATTTTGCTTCTGCAACATAGCGTGCGATCTCTGAATTGATATTCTCTATCTTCAACTTGGTTGCACCTCTCACGTTATTGATATAGATCAAAAGATCTTGCTTTATTTTCTTAATACTGCTAATGTAATCCTGAATAATGGGATTAACTTCTGTTGCCAAATTGTACAATCTGTTCAACTCAATTTGCTTTGTGTAAAGATCTGAAACTGCTTTCGACATGAATCCATCCTTTTCGGTAATGTAAACCGTTGGTGGTAAAAATTGCGGATCTTTATCCTCGATGATATATTTTTCGAGATCATTCAACGCCTTTACTTGAAGTTGCGCTTCGGATCGAGAGTTATCGTACATACCGATCTTTGTAAGAAAATCATTTTCTTCCCAGCCAAGATTGATGATAGATTTTTTTTGTTTATAGATCTGTAATGTATCAACACTTTGCTTAAGCAAAATGGAAATCTCGTCCAATTGTTTATCAATGAACTCAATTGTTTTTTCGTTAAGGTCGTACTTTGATTTTAATTTACTGAACAAATATTCCTGATTCAACGAATCAAGTATCAATACAGCTCTGTCGGGAATGATATCCTTTAATGAAACTTCTAAGATATTGGTATAATCAGGATTAAAAACGTTAATATCTTCAATGATCCTTGAGATCAAAAAATCAGTAGAGTGTACTACGAACTGATAATAAATTTCTTTTACCGTGTTGAGTTTTGCGTTCTTAAAAGTTTCTGACTTGTTCACCGAAAGATTAAAATCAAGATCGATCAAGGCCTTATCGAATTCTCCTTTTTTGATCACTTTCTCATTTTGCTTCATGTAAGAAAGTTCATATTCTTTGTCGCTTAAAATGCGAAAATCAATTACGCCTTCATACAGATCAGGATTAATGGTATTAACCACAACGTTAAATGGTGTTCCGCCAAACTGTTCAGTTCTTCTTACCTTTCCAACAATGAAATACGAAACTTCCAATTTATCGCGCAGTTTATCTACAACACGATTTAGAAGGTCATACGAAAGTAATACGCGTTTTTCATTGGAATTATCAACGAAACTTTGGGCGCCATAAAATGAAGCATCACTCACCACATTATTCTCGTAATACGCGTCGTTATTTTGGAGCAATACCTGGGTTGATACTTTGTATACAGAAATGAGGGTGTATGTATAAAAAATTCCGGCGAAATAGAATAACGGGACCACTATTAATGGAATCCACCAATTTGATTTAAATACCCTAAGTATTAAGTTAAAATCCTTTGGAGAAATTATGGATTGCTTCTTGGAGCTCACTGTAACATGATACACAAAAATAGGGGAAAGTATTGTAAAATCTAGCTTGCAGGGTAAAAATAATTATCGTATTTTTGGTCCGCTTTCCGAATAGAGTGGCAAGCTAAATGAGCTTCAAAAAACATATCCTTACTGTATTTCTTGTAATTATCAATCTAATTGCTTTTGCTGCTGCTCCACCACCGCCTCCTGGTGCAGGACCTGGTTGTTGGCCTCCTCCTTGTATGCCAATTGATGGTGGAATAACTCTACTTATGGCTGCCGGCGCGGCTTACGGCGCTAAGAAGATCTACGATTCCAGAAAAAAAACTGAAGCGGATCAGTAAATCATGTGGGCAGATCTTAAAAAAAGTGCCTTATTAAAGTTTCTAGTTTCTTCCGGCGTAACTTACCTCATCCTTTATCTCATTTATCAGTTCATTGTACGGCGTTATACGTATTACGATCAAAAATTCATAGGGACCATTATCACGGGGAGTGATTACTTTTTTCAACTATTTGATTATAAGACATTTACATCTTTACAAGATAGAGATTTACAGGTGATCGGTATTGATGGTTCCACCGGTGTTTGGGTGGGCTCTAATTGCAATGCTATTTCGCTTTTTATGCTTTTTATTGTTTTTATTGTTTGGTATCCCGGGCATCAAACGTCAAAATTATGGTTCATTCCTTTTGGATTAGTAACCATACATATTCTAAATATTATTCGTGTTATTGGATTGGTTTTGATCTCAAAAAACGCACCACAATATCTCGATTTTAATCACACGTATACATTCACTTTTATTGTTTACGCTTACATTTTTTTCCTTTGGATGTGGTGGGTAAATAAGTTCGCCGATAAGAAATAATTAAATTTATGAAGATCAATTGGAAATATTTTGTTCTGTTCTTTTTGATGTTCGCCATATTAGGTTATTACCGCGAAAAATTCTTTGTCTCCATCAATCACCTTATGTTCATTAAATATTGGGGTCACGATAACGGTCCGCCCCTTGATCCCTTCATTCATTTTTTAGATCAATTCAGTTACGACACACTTTATTATTTAAAATACCCTTCTACTGTTCTGTCTATCATTTTGTTTGGTGTATTAAGCTATTTGGCTGTGCGTTATATTTTAGGGACAAAAAAATTATGGCGTTGGGTTGTTTATTCTTACCTCATTTTGTTAACTTTAGCAGGATTAAGTATGGTGTTCGGATATCTTGTTAACCAACGTTTACAAGATGACGAATACACTCTTAGCCGATGGTTGGTTGGAATAATTCAATCGCCCATCATAACAATTATCATTATAGCATCGCATCAATTATTAACGCAACAAAATTTAGCAAGCAATGAAAAAAGATCCGATCATTTTTAAATTAATAAAAGAAGAACACGAACGCCAAACACACGGCATTGAATTAATTGCCAGCGAAAATTACGTGAGCGATCAGGTAATGAAAGCGATGGGAAGTGTGCTAACAAATAAATACGCCGAAGGTTATCCAGGAAGAAGATATTATGGCGGATGTGAAGTTGTAGATAAAGTTGAACAACTCGCCATTGATCGCGCTAAAGAATTATTTGGGGCTGAATGGGCAAATGTGCAACCACACTCGGGCGCGCAAGCAAATGCAGCGGTGATGTTAGGGTGCATTAAACCCGGCGATACTATTTTAGGTTTTGATCTTAGTCACGGTGGACATTTAACGCACGGTTCACCCGTGAATTTCTCAGGTAAATTATATCGCGCTACATTTTACGGTGTAGAAGAACATACCGGATTAATTAATTACGATAAAGTAGAAGAAACTGCGAAACGCGAGAACCCGAAATTAATTATTTGCGGTGCAAGCGCTTACTCGCGCGATTGGGATTATGCCCGTTTAAGAAAAATTGCGGATAGTGTTGGCGCTTTATTGTTGGCCGACATTTCTCATCCATCGGGATTAATTGCCAAAGGAATTTTAACCGATCCATTACCGCATTGTCATATTGTTACAACAACAACGCACAAAACATTGCGTGGACCGCGTGGCGGAATGATCATGATGGGAAAAGATTTTCCGAATCCATGGGGAGAAAAAACACCAAAGGGCGAAACAAAAATGATGAGTGCTATTTTAGATGGCGCTGTTTTTCCGGGAACACAAGGTGGTCCGCTTGAACATGTGATCGCTGCAAAAGCAGTTGCATACGGCGAATGCTTAAGTGATGAGTACATGAAATACTGCGTTCAAGTAATTAAGAATGCGCAAACATTAGCAAATGCTTTAGTGAGCAAAGGCTATAAAATAATTAGTGGCGGAACCGATAATCATTTGATGTTGATCGATCTTCGCAGTAAAAATATCACGGGTAAAGAAGCAGAAAAGGCTTTAGGACATGCCGATATCACCGTGAATAAAAACATGGTGCCTTTTGATGATAAATCGCCATTTGTTACAAGCGGAATTAGGATTGGCTCTTCGGCAATTACAAGTCGCGGATTAAAAGAAAAAGATTGTCTAAAAATAATTGAGTTTGTTGATGCTGCTTTAATGAACAAGGACAATGAAAAAGAATTAGCGAAGATCAAGAAGAAGGTAAATACAATGATGACGAAATTCCCTTTGTTCAAGGCTTAGTTATTCGCTCCGCGAATTGCTATATTTTGCCACGAATTTCACTAATTCCACTAATCTATACGCAATTAGATTTCACTAATCTGTGTGTATTGATCAAATCCTATTTACACATAGATTTGTGTAATTTTAATAAACCTAGATTAGTGAAAATTCGTGTAATTAGTGGCTAAAAAAATGTTAGCAGCAAAGCTGCGATCTAATTCTGATCGAAGCGCTCTACTTTATTTACGCCTTTTACTTTTTTAAGATTATCAATTAAATGATTCAAGTGTTTTGTATCGTGCACGTAGATCATAATAGTTCCTGTAAAAATTCCATCTTCCGTATCAAAACTTATAGAGCGCATGTTCACATGATTCTCATTGGAAATTACTTTAGTGATATTATTTACCAATCCTAATTCATCTGTTCCAATTAATTTTAATCCTGCCAAGAAAGAAATAAGTTGATCGTTGGTCCATTTTGCCTTTACAACCCTATACGCATAATTTGAAAGTAATTTTATGGCATTAGGACAAGTTACGCGATGAATTTTTATTCCTTCTCCAACGGTTACAAATCCAAAAACGTCATCACCCGGAATTGGATTACAACAAGGAGATAATTTATAATCGAGTTGCTGAAGATCATCGCCTATCACCAACATATCGTTCCCACCACGAGCACTTGTAACTAGTTGCTCTATTTTTGGCGCCACTTTTTGTTTTTTGGCTTTGACCGGATTTTCTTTGTGTTTATGAAAAGCTTTGATCTCTTTCATATCCACATTTCCAACAGCCACGCGATAAAATAATTCTTGCGAGGATGGCAATTTTAAGAAAGAAATAAAATCATTGATGTTCTGCAAAGTGAATTCTATTTTATTCTTATAGAATTTACGTTCCAACACTTCTCTTCCACCTTGGGCAACTTTACGCCGCTGTTCTTTTAATGAATTTTTTATTTTTGATTTGGCCCGCGCAGTAACCACCAATTTCAACCAATCATCTTTTGGCGTTTGTTTATTGCTGGTGAGGATCTCAATTTGATCGCCACTTTTTAATTCATAACTCAGGGGGACTAATTTATGATTTACTTTAGCGCCAATACATTGTTCGCCAATTTTTGTATGAATATCAAATGCGAAATCCAAAGCCGTTGAACCTAAAGGCAGAGTCTTCATATCGCCTTTTGGTGTGAACACAAATATCTCGTCGCTAAATAAATTGAGTTTAAAATCATCAATAAATTCTAAGGCATTTGGGTCGGGACTATCCAACATTTCACGCACACGAAGTAACCAAGCCGAGAGTTTACTTTCTTTTTCGGCAGCTGAATCTTTATATTTCCAATGTGCAGCGTATCCACTTTCGGCTAATTCATCCATGCGCACCGAACGAATTTGAACTTCTACCCAATTACCTTCAGGACCCATAACTGTGGTGTGCAAACTCTCGTAACCATTACTTTTTGGTGTACTTATCCAATCGCGTAAGCGTTCGGGACTCGGGTGATAAAAATCGGTAATAATGGAATATACTTTCCAGCAATCTGATTTTTCATTTTCAGTTGGAGAATCTATCACAATACGAATGGCGAAAAGATCATAGATCTCTTCAAAGGTTACTCCTTTTGATTTTATCTTATTGTAAATACTAAAAATAGATTTTGGTCGCCCAAAAATTTTGAAATTAAAACCTTGCTCCTGTAATATTTCCTTAAGAGGATCAATGAATTTTTCAATAAAGCGTTTTCGTTCAGGTTCTGTTTCGGTTAATTTTACGGCGATCTCGTAATACGCTTCGCTATTTGTATATTTTAAACCAAGATCCTCTAATTCGGTCTTAATGGTATTTAACCCCAAGCGATGTGCAAGCGGCGCGTATAAAAATAATGTTTCGCTTGCTATTTTCATTTGCTTATCGCGCTTCATGTGATTAAGCGTGCGCATATTGTGCAAACGATCGGCAAGTTTTATAAGGATCACACGAATATCCTCACTCATGGTGAGTAATACTTTCCTAAAATTTTCGGCTTGAATAGAAGATGTATTATCTATCACGCCAGAGATCTTAGTTAATCCATCAATGATCTGCGCTATCTTCTCGCCAAATAAACCACGAATATCTTCTAAGGTAAGATCAGTGTCTTCAACAGTATCATGCAACAATGCACACACAATTCCTGTTGCACCCAATCCCATTTCTTCGGCGCAAATAGTAGCAACAGCAATTGGATGATAAATATAAGGCTCGCCACTTTTTCGGCGCATTTCTTTATGCGCTTCCACTGCAACTTCAAAAGCTTTGCGAATCATTTCCTTATCGCCTTTTTCAAGACGGCGCTTACAGGCCTTTATTAAAAGCTTATAACGGTTAAGGATCTCCTTACGTTCAACTTCGAGGTCGATTTGCATAACTAAAAAACAGTATGAATTTACTATTTATCTGCAAGAAATAAAAGAGAGGAATGCGAATTTTAAGATGTTTTAGATAAAGTACTTTTAAAATGATCCGAAAAGATCTATTTTTCCTTTGGCATAAGCTTTTCTTTGTCGGGCTTATCTTTATTATCATTCTTATTTTTGGCGTTACGGGCATCAATATCTTCTTCAACTACCCATTTGCCTTTTTTATAGATCATCGAATCAAAACTGCCATCCGGGCCATAATATTGCGGTAAGCCATCCATAACTGTTCCTTCTTCGCGCGGACCTAAATGACTGTAAACAATTGTATTATTTTTGTGATTGCACTTTATGCTCATTGTTACATCGCTGCTGTATTCGAACATTAAACGTTTTGGATTTTTTTTCGGGAATTTAAATACATCTTTCCCAAAAACAGGCGTGCCATCGGGTTTAAAATATAATACATCAATGAATTTGCGCTGGATCAATTTATCATTTCCATCCCAAGCTATCAAGGTATAATAATCTTCGCATTCGATAAGATCCAAATACAACATTCCAAACCATTTATCGGGAGTACCAATGTATGTTTCCGGATTTTTTACGCTTCCTGATTTATCCACCAATTTAAAATATTCATAATTATTAATGGTCTCATGTTTCATAAAACCCGTCTTGATCCGTTTTGAATTATTCACCAATAAAAATCCGAAGAATAAATGTGTTTCATCATCCTTGTGAATATTCCAGGTGATCAATTTGAATTTTTTGTTCTTAGGACTTAGCGTTGAAATATCGTGTAAGCTGTCAAATGGAAAATCAAGTACTTTTTGATCACCGGCAATTGATTCGATGGCTTTTATGAACTCTTTATTGGCCGCCATTCTATCCGCTTCTTTTTTGCTGTAAAACACCTCGGTTTGCAGACTCCTTAGTTCAAACAACTTAGCAGCGTATATATTTTTAATAGAATCTCCCTTTTGTGAAAAGGAAAAGTAAGAGATCACTAAAAAAAGATAAATGAGTTGTTTTTTCATTTGAGCATTACTACCAAATATACTTACATTTGGTATAATACAAATATCCGTAATTTGTTACAGTATTAAGCATGAAAATCTGTCTTTTATAAACCTTTATATGTTATACTTACGCTATACTCGTTTATTTATAAGTTATTTGGTATTTATAGTGCTTTGCGCAGCGGTGTATAATTACGAATTAAGCATCTATTTATTAAGGCAGGGCAATGGTCAATTACATGTTTTAAATGGCACCGAAAGTTTTGAAGACTATAGAACTACAAATACGCTTAACGAAAAAGAAATAACTAATTTAAATTTAATTGATCTTATAAAACAGTATTCGGTGGATAGCTTAGGCTATAAGTCAACCAGTAATTTCACCACCATTTATGATCAAAAAAATAAACCGATCCTATGGGTAATCACTGCTTCCGAAAAATATGATCTGAAAGCGGTTGAATGGAAATTCCCGTTAATTGGAAGCGTGAGTTATAAAGGGTTTTTTAATAAAGAGTTGGCTTTAAATGAAAAAAATAAGTTACAAGCTAATGGTTATGATGTTGGCATTCGCAGCGTTTCGGCGTGGAGTACTTTGGGTTGGTTTAGCGATCCTTTATTAAGCTCTCACTTAACTAAAACCAAAGGCAATTTTTGTAATTTATTATTTCACGAACTTTTTCACGCAACGTTTTACGAGGCAAGCAGGATAAATGATAACGAAAATCTCGCGAATTTTATAGCACATAAAGCTACTATACAATTCCTTAAAAAGGATACACTTTCTTTAAAGGAATATATGTTCGATCATAACGAACGCGAAAAGCTGAATAAATTCCTGAACTCAACTACAAAAACCTATAAATTATTCCTCGATTCGATCTTAAACCACAAAAACAAGCTCATTTTAAAACAAAAACAGCTCATTTTTCTAATAAAAAAACTTAAAAATGAGGGAATTAAAAAGGAAAAACTTGTTTTGATCACCGAGGAAGAAATTCTGCTTGAGCAGAATGCCTATTTCATTGATTATATGCAGTACAACAGCCGGCAAGATAGCCTCGAAAATGCTTTTAACAAATTTTATAGGGGGTCAATAAAAAACATGGTACGGTCTTTGGCTCCATAAGGGTGTAATAGTTATATTTGAAATCAAGACTTAAAAATTATGAGAACCCTTTTATTATCGTTTGCACTTCTTTTTTCAATAGCATCCTTTGCTCAAACAGGTTATGATGTAAAATTCCAGATCAAGAATAATACGGATACTATGATGTACTTAGTTCGTACAATTTTTGATAAACAATACATTTCGGATACCTGTAAAAAAGTAAAAAATGGCTTGGTGCAATTTAAAGGCAAAAAAACATTAGATAAAGGTGTTTATACTTTAGTGAGTCAGGAGAAATCGGTTTACTTTGATTTTTTAATTGATGACTCTTATAGCTTTACCATAAATTTTGATCGTAATGATATTGTGAATACCTTAAAGTCGAACGGCAGTAAAGAAAATGAAGATATGTTCGCTTACCTTAAATTCATGACCAATAAAAATGCGGAGTTCATGAAAGCCAGAGATCAAACCAAAAAAATGAGCAAGGCCGACAGCGCTAAATTTGTAGCTGAAAAGTTTGAGGTAATGACAAAGGACGTTCAAAAATTTGAAGAAGCTTTTATGAAAAAAGTGAAAGGAACTTTTACTTACGACTTTTTGAATATGAAAGCAGAGAAAGAAGCTAAGGAAGTTCCAAAAGCATCAAACGGGAGACCGGATAGCTTATGGCGTTATTATTATTACAAGAATCATTTCTTTGAAGGTGTTGATTTTAAAGATAAACGTATTGTTACCATTCCATTCTTTGATGATCGCGTAAAACGTTATTTGGATGGTGTGATCTATCAATACTCTCCTGATAGTTTGATAAAAGAATTAGATTGGATGTTGGCTCAATGTGTGCCAAATGAATTAGTGTATAATTTATTGTTGGGTCATTTTACTTACAAATACGAACAAGATAAACGCATGAGCTTTGATAAAGTGTTTGTGCATTTAGCTGATAATTATATTATAAATGGTAAAGCAACTGAAGTGTATTCGGAAGAGACCGTTAAGGCCATTAAAAAACGCGTAGATATTTTACGCAATTTATTGATCGATTCAAAAGCGAATGAACTTTACATGATCGATACAACGGATGCACGTAAAGTAATTAAAATGGGATTTGATACTGTTATCACAAGCAAAGGCGCAACTGAATTATACTATAAGAATATTGATAAGTTAACTCCACTCTTTAAAACTCTATACATGGTGAATGCAAAATTCACTGTCTTGGTGTTTTGGGATGTAGATTGCAGTCATTGCCAAACCGAAATTCCAAAATTGCACGAAGAGCTTAAAAAAGTAAAAGGTAAGATCGATTATAAAGTAGTTTCGGTTTATACCAAAGAAGAATTTGAAAAATGGCGTAAATACATCATTGACAAAAAACTTACCGACTTTTATCATTTGTACGATCCTATCCACTTGAATAATATCAAAGATAAATACGATATCATTTCAACTCCCGTGATCTATGTACTCGATAAAGATAAATTGATCAAAGGAAAAAAGATCGCGGCCGATCAAGTGGTTGGTCTTTTAGAATATTTGAACAGTATTGATAAAACTCCGGGTAAAAAATAAAATTAAAATTATGATCCGCTCAGCCAAACTTAAATTATCTATCTGTCTTAGTCTTTTGTGTTCATTAGCATTTGCGCAAGGCGGATATGATATTCGTTTCAACATGAAAGGCAATAAAGATACCGTGATGTATCTTGTAAAATATGTGTGGGATCAACAATACATTGCCGATACATGTAAAAAAATAAAGAACGGGCAAGTTGTTTTTAAAGGTAAAACAGATCTTGATAAAGGTGTTTATGTTTTGGTGAGTCAAGGCAAATCCATTTATTTCGACGTGTTTGTGAACGAGAATCAAAAGTTCACCATCAATTGCGATAATAACGAAATTGTAAGTAGTCTTAAAGTTATTGGAAGTAAAGAGAATGAAACTTTTTTTAGCTATATCAAATTCATCACCGGAAAGAATCAAGAGTTCGGTAAATTTCAAGCGCAAACAAAAGGGATGAATAAAGCCGATAGCACAAAATTCATATTGGATAAAATAAAATTTATGAATGATGGTGTGGTGCAGTTTGAGAAGGACTTTATGGAACAAACAAAAGGCACCTATGTGAATGATGTAATGAACTTAAAAACAGAAAAGAATCCAACAGATATCCCAAAAGCATCTAATGGCAGACCGGATAGTGTTTATCAGTACTATTGGTATAAAAGTCATTTCTTTGATGGGATCGACTTTACCGATGATCGCACCATTCGCACACCATTTTTTGACGATCGCGTAAAACGTTATTTTGAAACTGTTATTTTACAAGCGCCTGATACCGTTATTCAGGAAATTGATAAGATACTTGCAAAATGTAAACCCGATGGTTTGGTGTATAATTTATTGATCGGACATTTTACCTATAAATACGAACAAGATAAACGCATGGGCTTTGATAAAGTGTTTGTGCATTTATGCGATAAATATATCATTAGCGGTAAGGCCAAAAAAGTGTACGATGAAGAAACTGCTAAGAAAATTAAAGAACGCGCGGATATTCTAAGAAATATTTTGTTGGAAGCCAAAGCGCCCGAGATCTATATGATAGATACTATTCACGGACGAGACGTAATGAAATTAGGATTTGATACAGCAAAAACAAGCGAATCGATCACAAAATTATATTACAAACATATTGATAAACTCACGCCATGGTTCAAAACCGTTTATGGTGTAAGCGCAAAATATACAGTATTAGTTTTTTGGTCGGTAGATTGCGGACATTGCCAAACCGAGATCCCCAAATTAAATGATACTTTAAAGACCTTAAAAGGTAAAATAGATTTTAAAGTGATGGCGATCTATACCAAAGAGGATTTTGAGGCTTGGAGAAAATTCATCATTGATAAAAAATTAGATTTCATTAATGTGTTCGATCCTGTTCACATCAATGATCTTAAGAATAAATACGATATTTATTCAACGCCTGTAATTTATATTCTTGACAGGGATAAAAAGATCAAAGCAAAACGTTTAGGCTCTGAACAAGTAATAGAGATGCTGAAGTACTTTGAGAAGATGGATAAGGATAAGAAGTAATTCTATTTATAAAGCGTTACTTGTCCTGTGATAGTTTTTCCTTTCGACTTTGTAGTTGAGTAATCAATGATCCAAGTATAATTATCATCTTTCAGATCTGCTCCTTTAAAAGTTCCGTCCCAACCATTAGCCATATCATTGGTCTCAAATAATTTCTCGCCCCAACGATCAAAGATGCGCATTCTAAATTCGCTTACTTGAATTCCTTTGGCAGTGAATTTATCATTTAATCCATCTAAGTTCGGCGTAAAACTATTTGGCACGTAAATAACAGGACTTTCAGAGATCTTTACTTCTTTGTGAGTTGTATCAGCACAACCATGCGTATTTTGTACAACTAAAAATGCTTTGTAAACCGCTGCTTCATCTCTATATGTATGATCAGGATCTTTTTGCAACGAAAGTGCGCCATCGCCAAAATACCAATACCAATTATTTATGTTATCGGTGCTCTCATCCGTAAATTTTACGGTTGGCTCATATACATCAAACTCACCGTTCTTCATTTCGCCACCAATACTAAATTGCGCTTTTGGTTTTGCATACGCTTCAAAACTTACACGTGTTTGATTACTGCATCCTTTGTTATCTGTAACTTGCAATGCTACGGTGTAAATTCCTGCCTCGGTAAATGTGTGTTTTGAAAAATTAGGATTTTGGTCCGCCAATTTATCGTTGATGCTCCAGTTATAATTTGTGATACTCGAATTTGAAGTGCTGTTCATGTTGATCATTAAAGGTGCACAACCATTATTAGGAACATCGGTGATCTGAATTGATGGTGCTTTATGAACGAACACATTTGTAATTGCCGATGAAGAACAATTTCCATTTGTTCCGATCACAGTATAACTTGTAGTGGCTAAAGGTTTCACATCATTAATGGCTCCCCAAGTTCCTGTGCTCCAAAAATAACTATTAGCACCACCGGCATTAAGTTGCGTGTATTGTCCCTCGCAAATACTGTGCGAAGGTGTAATGGTCATTGTTGGATAACTATAAACAGCAACCGTAAATGGAATACTTACTTTGCAATTATTTGCATCGGTAATAATGAATGCGCTATAAATTAATCCTTGATCAACCGGTGCTAAATTTGTGTTTTGAGTTGTGGCTCCATCGTGTAACCATTGAAGTGTGTAAGGTGTAACTCCTCCCGAAAAATTACTTGTTAATAATGTTGATTGGCCTAAACAAAGAGACGTTGGTGTTTGGATACTTGCATTCAAAAGAGTTGGCTCAGTTATTTGAACTGTTTTTGTTGTGATACAACCACCCGCGTTTAAAACTGCTACTGTATAAATTCCCGCACTCAAACTTGTAGCTTGTGCAATATTTTGTCCGCTGCTCCAAGTATAGGTAAATGGTGAAGCAGTTCCACTTGCTACTGCTAAAGCACTTCCGCTTGGGTTTCCATGACAATCAACATTAATTATATTAGTGATAGTTAATGGAGAGCCCGGATTAACTTTTATAGTAAATGTGCTTGTGTTTGGAACAGGGATCCCGCAATTACCATCAAAGTGTGAAAAATTATTTAAGGTTAATGTCACCGTATAATTTCCAACGGTTGAATAGGTATACGAAGGATTTTGTTGCGTACTTGTATTACCATCTCCAAAATCCCAATGATAACTGATAATAGAATCGGCTATTCCCATTCCCGAAAAATTAACGGCTAAAGGTGCGCATCCATTTGTAACATTTGCACTTGAAGTAACAACAACTGTTTTTTTAATGAACGAGCACATATCCACATGAGGAATACCAACATTTGGAGGCGTTAAAGAATTTGTTAGAAAAGAAACATTTGCATTTGCAAAATTAAGCGACCAAAGATCCGCACCCCCGTCAATACCATATAATCTTCCATCTTTTCCATATGCTAAACCATTATTAGGAAAATATGCACTGCATAATTGCGAACTCAAAACTGTTCCGTTAGAATCTAATTGATATAAGGTTGGTTTTTGATTAAGAACCACTGTATTCAAACAATAAACAGAACAATTCTTAGGATTAAATATAATATCGCGACAATTGGTTGGAAGATTAAATGTTTTTACAATGCTATTTGAATTTACATTATAATAATAAACAACATTACCGATCGAAAAGATCAAACGTCCGTAATTATCAAATGAGGCCGACACACATGTTCCTAAAACGCCCGATGCAACAAGTGTATTATTACCGCTGGCATCCATTCTGTAAACATCGCCATTCATATTCCCTTTATAATAGATGTATCCGTCAATTGGATTTGCAGCCAAACAATTATAATAATTGTTACCGCTAATATTACAGACAACAGTTGTAGAAAATGAACTTGGATATCCTCCTACCGAGATCAGTTTTTGATTTTGTCCTGCAACTCCATTCACATAATATAAATTTCCGGTGAACGGAAACGTTTGAGAGACGCATAAGCTTGCACTCAAAACAGCGAACAGTATTAGTAGAAAATTTTTCATTTGTAGATTTTTGTTAAACAAAGGTGTACAAGTTTAAAGCCAATGTAAATGCCATATACGGTCACATTCTTTGGAAAGCAAGGTCTTATTTAAATCCTTTAAGTATTTGTATCTATTTGATAATCATTCATTTATGATAATTAAGTTTTTTACTTTTTTCAATACTCAGCCCTGCCTTAATTTCAATGATTTCTTTTTCAAAAAGGTTATCTTCGATATAAATTGTGATCCGCAATGCCTTCTAAAGGAGATACATCTTTATTTGATCTTATTCAATCGCTTACCAAGCAAGAAAAAATTGAATTGCAAAAACATGTGTTCGCGGGTAAAGAAGACAATCTTAATTATAAGATCTATAAATTATTAGAGAGTACCGAAGAATATGATGAAGATGTTGTGATCAAAAAAGCAGACATCAAAAAAGAACGTTTGCCCGAGATAAAGAATTATTTGTATCGCTCCATTTTAAAAACATTAGAGACCATTCACGGAAACAACATTAGCGAGATAAAAGCCGCGCAGGAAATTTCGATGATGAATGTACTGGGTTACAAAGGTTTGTTCAAGCAGTTACAAAAAAAGATCAGCGCGGGAATTACACGTTATGAAGAATTGGAAGATTACAACAGTGTTGTTACTCTGAAACAGATGCGCGATGAATTAACGTTTAGATTTATGCCCACCGGAAAAACAGCAGAGGATGTGGACGATGCTTTTGCTGATCTAATTGTTTCTATAGAAGATCTATACGAACTTAATTACTACCGCTACCTCTTTTTCAAATCCATTTTACCTTTTTCTGTTTTTGAAAGCAAAACTTTCAAACTCGAGTTCAAACAAAGTATTCTTGACAAAAAAATTGAAGCACCAAGAAAACCCGATACATTCTTTAAATCCATTATTCTTTATCGTGCGCAATGTCGCTTAGCCGTGCAGGAAAAGAATTTTGAGTTGGCCGATCAATTAAGCACCATGGCCATTAAATACATGGAGCAATTTCCCGATAAGGAGAAGAACATTCCATCTTATTTCGCTTACGGATTTTATAATGTAAGGGCTATGAGTTGTTTATACACGGCCGACCATCAAAAATGTTATGAAGCGCTTCTAAGCATCGATACGCATTTAAATACACGCGGCACACCTTATCAAAACAACATCGACCACGCATTTTTTAGTGTTAACAGAATGAGTTTCTTTAATCTTGTTGGGAACTTCAATTATTCCATCGAGATCGGGAACCAATTTCGTAAAAAGAACGAGCAACTCCTGGAGAGTTTTCCTGAACACAATCATTCATTTAATTACAATATGGGTTACGCTTATTTTGGACAGAATGATCACAAGAGCGCTTTAAAACATTTGAATGAGATCATTCAAAATCAAAAAGAAAATATCTTGCGTGTCGATCTTTATACAAGAGCTTTATTTTTAGAGATCTTGATCTTTTTTGAAAAGAATGATCTGCTGTTCTGCGAAAATAAGATCCGATCCCTCGAGCGCTTCTTAAAAAACAAGGATCGACTTGATGACTATGAAAAGCTTTGCCTGTCGCTATTAAAAGCCTGTATCAATTCTGATAAAAGCACAGCCTTCTTTTTAGACCAAAAAGAAAAATTCATGTCACGTCTCAATTCAATACCCTCGCTTAATTACCAAAAAAGATATTTTGATATTGAATGTTGGTTCGATTCTAAGATCAAGAACCTATCACTTGGAAAAGTGTTACAGCAAAAATATGAGGGCGAGAGGTTTAAAATCATTTAGTTCGTAAATGTATTCATATATATTTATTGAAGTATTAAGGAAAAATTGTACTTTCGTAAAGCAAAAAGCAAAGCACATCATTGGAAAAAAAGATCAAAAAATTAGAAGACGAGATCAAGGCTTTACAACTCGAGAATAGATCCTTAAAAGAAAAGTTCTTTGTAGACGGAAACAAACATACTGTAAAAGTTCCCGAAGCTTTTGCACCTATTTTTAATAAGGCCGAAAAAGTTGTTGCCAATTATTTCAAAGGTTTAAAATTCAATCCCTCTCAAGGCACCATCTATATTAATAAAGAACGCTATGTGCTTTTAAGAGCTTCAGCCTTATCGTACGAATTTTTAAAGTCGATCAAAAATTTGTATAAAGACAGAGGCGAAGAAGAGGCCATGAGCATCGGAAAGAATATTTTGTTTGACGTGGCCCACGTACTTGGAAATGAAGATGCCATTAATTTTCATAAGAAATTAAAACTGAAAGATCCTATCAGTAAATTATCTGCCGGCCCGGTACATTTTGCTTACACCGGTTGGGCCTTTGTAGATATTTTACCCGAAAGCCGACCAAGTCCGGATGAGAATTATTACATTAAATACAATCACCCTTTTTCATTTGAAGCGGATTCGTGGTTAAAGACAAATAAAAAAAGTGATACAACAGTTTGCATCATGAATGCAGGTTATTCAAGCGGTTGGTGCGAGGCAAGTTTTGGAATTCCTTTAACGGCTGTGGAGATAAGCTGCCGCGCACGTGGAGATAAACACTGTACATTTATCATGGCACCGCCACATAAGATCGATCAATATATTCCTGCACAAAAACATTCAAAACAACCTATTTCTGTTCCAACATTCTTGGAGCGAAAAAAAATAGAGGAGAAATTGCAATCGTCGCTGAACGAAAAAGAATTCTTGATCAAAGAGATCCATCACCGAGTTAAAAATAATTTGCAGATCATTTCCAGCCTCTTGAATTTACAAGCAGGAAATATCAAGGATAAAGAGGCGCAAGAAAAATACCGCGAAAGTGTTGGACGTGTAAAATCCATGGCGCTTATTCATGAGATGCTTTACCAAACAAAGAACCTTTCTAATATCAAAGCCGATGAATACCTCAACGAATTGGTGAAATACATTGGAAGTACATATAACGTAGGCAAAAAGATAAAAGTTAACCTCAGCATAGATAACGACCTCAAACGAATTGATATGAACCGCGCTGTACCTTGCGGTTTATTGATCAACGAATTATTATCCAATGCTTTTAAATATGCCTTTGAAAATAAAAAAACAGGATCCATCCATATTGATTTTAAACTTCTAAAAAAACAGGATCATAAATTCCAATTAAGCGTTAAAGATGATGGCATTGGTTTGCCCGCAAAAGTAAAACTTGATTCTCCCGATACTTTAGGATTGCAATTGGTTCAAACATTGGTTGAACAACTCGATGGTGTTTTAAAAGTGAATCAGAAAAAAGGGACCGAATTCATTATTCAGTTCTCTTAAGAAACTAAATATACAGTTAACACAATAACTGCATGGTGCATGAATTGATCGGCGCCAAATATCCACCAGTGAAATTTATTTGTAGGATCTTCCAATTCTCTGAACCAAAAACTAAGTTTGCCTTTTACAAGATCAATTAAAAAATGTGTGATCAGTTGAAATCCCCCTGCAAAAATGGCTTTGTCCATATCGTATAAGATCCAAACGGTAGTAAAAAATAAAAGCGCATGAACCAGTGCGTGAATAAAAATGGGATACAGAGGCTTTCCATAGCGTTTTGCATTCAACATCCAATCGGTACTTAAGTGCGTAAAATCTGCCGCCCAATGACAAACATTTAACGCAATTAAAGCTATGAGTGTTCTCTCATTCATTTATACTAATTGTTCTATAGGCGTACAAACACCGTTCTCACAAACATAACATTTTAATCGGTCTTTGAACACATACGGTTTATAAATAGATTTATTCAACAACATTCGTAAACATTCTTGTACGCCTTCAATGATACTTGGATGCGGATGCATCATATCGGCCAATTCGCGTATTCCTTGATTGGTATGAATCAAATAAGCCACCGCTTGAATAGCCGAACTGGCATGTTCACCAACCGCACGCATTCCTATAATGCGCATAGCATTATCGTTTGTTACAATGATCTTAAAGAATCCAACCGTTTTGCGCATGGCAATGGCACGCGCGTTGGTAGCATAATCTAATTTCACCACTTTGTGCGGAATTCCTTTTGCTACTAATTCTTGTTCGTTCATTCCTACCGCCGCCACTTCGGGATTAAGGAACATGATGGTAGAAATATTTTTGTACGATAATGGTTTTACAATTGGACCAAACATCCGCACAACAGCATGACGCGCTTCGCGTTCGCCTACATTTACCAAAGCAACTTCAGTAGTTACATCTCCCGCCACATAAATATTACTGATATTGGTTTGCGTATCGTCATCCCAAATACTACCGCGCTCATTTAATTTTATTCCGGCGTTCTCTAAACCTAATCCATTCACATTTGCTTCTCTTCCAATACTCACTAAGGCCTTTTCTACTTGAAACACTTCTTTTTTTCCATCCTTATAACTTAATTCATATTCAACGCCACCATTTTTTATTTCCATGCGCACTAAACTTGCGCCATGATGCAAAAGGCATCCTTTCGATTCTAAATTTCTGCTTATGATGTCAGCTATATCTTTATCCTCAAATGGTAAAATGCGATCGGCTTTATCAATTAATGATACTTTTGTATTTCCCAACAAAGAAAAAATGGTTGCGAATTCACAACCAATAACACCTGCTCCTAACACTACCATGCTTTTTGGGAAGTTGGTTAAATTACGAATACCATTGCTGGTCATAATAGTGTGTTCATCCACATTTATGTTTGCAGGTTTGCGCGGACTGCTTCCTGTACAAATTAAAATATTATCGGCTTTTACTAGTTTAAATGTTCCATCTTCTTTTGTGATGCGAACCGTATGTTTATCTTCAATATATCCTAAACCTCTTTCATAGAACATTAATGTGTTCTTATATTTTTGGAGGAATTGCAAATGAACTGTCATTTGCGTTTTACGTTCATATACAGCTTCATTCACAATTCGCGAAACATCATTAAAGTCTGGCGTAAAATTTGGAACCAATTCTTTTGTGATCTGAACTTTTAAAGCGTGTTCCCATAAAGTTTTAGATGCTAACACACCGTCATAAACTCCTGCTCCACCTAATTTGAATTTTTCGACAAGCAGAACTTTTTTACCAAAATCAATAGCACGCATAGCACCGGCATAACCGCTCGGGCCTCCACCAATAACTACAAGATCATAATGCTCCATATTCACTATATGAAGGTACAAGAATTATCATTCCCTTTTTTACAAGAGAATGATAATTTATTTAAATAAGATCAATAGGTTATGATACCAAACTTGAACTTTTTACGCTTGATGGCGTAAAATAAAGACTGATTCTTAGAAAGCTGCATCGCAACCTTAGGACGCGTATAGATCTTTTCTTCCTTTGCAGAGAACATAGCGGTTTTATTAAAATTCCCATCAGAGATATTCATGGCAACGATCACGGTTACCATTTTTCTTCCGATCCCATTTTTTGTACGTTTTGGATCTGCATCCGGTTTTAAATTCTTAGGATTATCGTTATAAATAAAATTCAATTTGTCGTTCGTCACCACAAATGAATACGACGAATGATAACCGCCATCGTTCGCCGAAACCTGAGTTTTAGGAACATGCTTTATCCATTTCACCGAAGCATCCGGGTTAATACTCACAACAATGATATCGTTATAATTATAATAATACGTAGTTGTACAACCTCCTTTTGGCTGACACGTTGTAACTGCATTGATATAAAATTGTTCGGCTACCATGATGGCTCCGCCGTTGGGTTGACTAATAATATAATCAATACTGTAATTATAAAGTTCTTTGTGTTTATCAGCGCGACGAGCCGACATGAATTCCGTTAAAAAATCGGTAGAAAAATCTTTTGTTCCTTGCGAAAGTACTTGATTCTTTTCTTTGTCAACCGACATAAAAAATGTTCCCGCTAAACCATCCGAACTTTTATTCGAATAGAATCCGCCTATGGCAATATTCCCTTTTGGAGTGATCACAAAACTAATATCACTAATATATTTATCTCCCAAAGTAATTGGCATTTCTTTTAAAGCCTTTGTTGCGTTATTATAAGAGATCATGTTGTAACTATAACTTGGTTTTTTTCTTTCTCTGTCTTCTTTCTCTTTCATTACACTTGCCAACATATAAACTTTACCCGAATTATCAACGCGGTAATTGCTGATCGAGAAATTTTTATCCTTGTAAGGTAATTCCAACGAAGCCGACCAAATAGTATTAGTATTCGCATCCAATAATTTGTAAGAGAATTTTTCGTTCGCATATTTCTCGTAAGGATCATTACGTGCGATCAATATCTTTGTACTATCGTTCGACACAATAAAACTGAACGACCCGCTATTGCGTTTTTTATCGGCCATGATCTGATCAACCTCTTTTGGTTGACCTGCCAAACTACCATCGTTGGTATTTATTTTTTGTACGTATGCTATCTTTTTATTTTGATCGCTAAAATAAGCCGAAGAGAATACAAGAATCTGTCCATTTAAAATGAACATATCTTCATACTGCAATTCTTTTCCATTTACTTCGGGAAGTCTAAATTCCTTTACATACTCAAGTGTCATAGTTTTTCTTGAATATTTTTCAATGGCATTTGCTCTCACACTAAAAAATGAGCGCACATTCCTAACACAATAGAACGAATTCTTATCGCATCCTATCAATCCTGCAATATCCGTTTTGCGTGGTCTAACTAATTCTGGTCCCCACTCTAATTGCGGAGTTTGAGCATTTACATCAACGTAAACGAGATTTAAAATACAAAGGCATGCAATAAGTAACTTTTTCATAATAGTTTTTGCGTCTAAACTAGCAATAAATTCCATTTAAATGAGGCCTAAAAAGCATTAGAAAATAAAAAAGAGAAGATTTCTTCATATTTTTCTCTGTTTATTGATTTTCAATTAGTTACAATTTTTTTATTTCCAACTAAATTCCTATTTTTGCACCCCTACAAATAGTAAAATTATGAACGAGAGTATCATTTATTTAGTTCCCGTACTTGGGATAGTTGGATTAATAGTAATGGCCATAAAATCGGCCTGGGTTAGTAAACAAGATGCAGGTGATAAGAACATGCAAGAATTGGCGGGTTACATTGCCGATGGCGCCATGGCATTTTTAAAAGCCGAATGGAAAGTGTTAAGCATTTTTGTTGTATTTGCCGCAGCTTTATTAGCGTATTCAGGAACAATTCACGAAGTAAAAGGAGTACATATCCATTCGAGTTGGATCATTTCAGTGGCATTTATTATAGGTGCTGTTTTTTCGGCGACCGCAGGATATATTGGAATGAAAGTAGCTACAAAAGCTAACGTTCGTACCACACAAGCGGCGCGCACAAGTTTAAAACAAGCGTTAAGGGTTTCGTTCACCGGTGGAACAGTAATGGGATTAGGTGTTGCAGGTTTAGCTGTGTTAGGTTTAGGTGGATTATTCATTGCCTTCTTAGCCATATTTCAAAATTTAGGAGCCGATCAAGTAAAAACGGCGATCGAAGTATTAACAGGATTTTCTTTAGGTGCAGAATCAATTGCATTATTTGCACGCGTTGGTGGTGGTATTTATACTAAGGCTGCCGATGTTGGCGCTGATCTTGTTGGAAAAGTGGAAGCAGGAATTCCTGAAGATGATGTTCGTAATCCCGCAACCATTGCTGATAACGTTGGTGATAATGTAGGCGACGTTGCCGGAATGGGCGCCGATCTTTTTGGATCTTATGTTGCAACAATTTTAGCAACTATGGTATTAGGACAAGAAATTACATTGAAAGATAATTTCGGTGGTATGTCGCCAATATTATTACCAATGGTGATCTGTGGTCTTGGAATTATTTTCTCAATTGTTGGAACTTGGTTTGTAACAATTAAAGATGAAAAGTCGAATGTGCAAAATGCATTGAACATGGGTAACTGGTCGTCGATGATCTTAACTGTGATCGCTTCTTATTTTGTTGTGAATTGGATGTTACCCGATGGCGAGATCTTTTTACGCGATACACACTTTACAAAAATGGGAGTTTTCTTAGCCATATTAGTTGGAACAGTTGTTGGCGCTATTATGAGTATTGTAACTGAATATTACACGGCTATGGGTAAAAAACCTGTATTGTCAATTATTCAACAATCATCTACAGGTCACGCAACAAATATCATTGGTGGTTTATCGGTTGGTATGAAATCAACGGTTATTCCAATTCTAACTTTGGCGGGCGGTATCATGGGTTCTTATTATTGCGCAGGATTATATGGTGTAGCAATTGCAGCTGCAGGTATGATGGCAACAACAGCAATGCAATTAGCTATTGATGCATTTGGACCAATTGCCGATAACGCAGGTGGAATTGCAGAGATGAGTCAATTACCTCCCGAAGTTCGTGAACGTACAGATAATTTAGATGCAGTAGGAAATACAACTGCAGCAACCGGAAAAGGTTTTGCTATTGCATCTGCAGCCTTAACATCCTTAGCATTGTTTGCAGCGTTTGTTGGTATCGCAGGAATTTCTGCAATTGATATTTACAAAGCGCCTGTACTTGCAGGTTTATTTGTGGGTGGAATGATCCCGTTTATTTTTTCTGCATTATGTATTCAAGCCGTTGGTAAAGCAGCCATGGATATGGTGCAAGAAGTTCGTCGCCAGTTCCGCGAAATTCCGGGTATCATGGAATACAAAGCAAAACCTGAATACGAAAAATGTGTAGCCATTTCTACCAAAGCATCTATCCGCGAAATGATGATGCCGGGCGCTATTGCATTAATTACGCCTGTACTAGTTGGTTTTATTTTTGGTCCTGAAGTATTAGGAGGTTTATTAGCCGGTGTAACTGTGAGTGGTGTGTTGATGGGAATTTTCCAAAGCAACGCCGGTGGTGCATGGGATAATGCAAAAAAATCATTTGAAAAAGGTGTGATGATCAACGGTGAGATGTTCTACAAAAAATCAGAGCCGCACAAAGCATCCGTAACAGGAGATACAGTTGGTGATCCTTTTAAAGACACCTCTGGTCCTTCGATGAATATCTTAATTAAATTAATGAGTATCGTTTCCTTAGTTATTGCGCCTTATATAGCAGTAGTTGGAAGCGGTGCAGGACATGGCGAACAAGTCATAAACAAAGAAGTTGTTGTATTGAATATTAACGGTGAAGAAATGACATTTACTTCCAAAGCTCAAGCTGATAGCGCCATGGCTGCAAATACAAAGAGCATCGACGAAGTAAAAGGTTTATTTATTGTTGATGGTGCACACAGTTCGGTTGACTTTAGCGTGAAACATATCATTACGTATACAAAAGGAACAATTTTGATCGATAGTGGTTTTGTATATATTGATAATCCAAGTGGTTCAAAAATATATGCACGTTTGGATATGACAACATTAAGAACGCAGAATGATATGCGCGATGAACATTTGAAGAACAAAGAAACATTCTTTAATGCTCCTAAATTCCCTAAGGCAATTTTTGAAGCAACCGAGATCGTTAAGAACGAAGCAAATGTAATGTATCCATATATTGCAAAAGGTAAATTAACCATGAAAGGTGTGACCAAAGATGTTGAATTGAATTTCAAATACATTGGCACAAACGATATTGAAGAGAATTATGTTGACGACAAAGGAAAACAAATAAACAGAAAAGTTGCTATCTCAGGTTTTGAAGGAGAGATGATGATCAACCGTGATGCTTTTGGCATTGGCGGTGGAGGTGCAACAGAAGATGTAAAAGTTGAAATAACACTTGAAGCGCAACAAGAGAAGAAGTAAGAAAACTAGATCTTATGATACAAAACCCCATCCGAAACGATGGGGTTTTTTGTTTTGATAATTTTCCTATCTTTAATTATATTTTATGAAAATGAAAAGAATAATATCTCATCTTGTTTGTTGTGTGATAGTATTAAGTTCCGTTGCACAAAACAACTTCATTACTCCAAGAACCCATGCCGGATTACGCTTTACTGAAAATAAAGGGCAGTGGGAAAGTAATATCAATTATAAGGTAAGGATGAGCAATGGAAATATTTATTTAGAAAATAATAAACTCACCTACTTCCTTTTTGATCAGGAAAAACTAAAGAGTTTTCATATGGGTGGAATTGGTAAATACAATGGGGATGGCAATGTTAAAGGGCATGCGTACCAAACTGAATTTATGAATTGTGATAAACCTGAGATGGTTGCAACTGACGCTCTATCCAATTATGAAAATTATTTTATTGGTAACGATCAAAAAAAATGGGCTAGCGGTGTAAGTAACTTCAAACGAGTTTTGTATTCAAATATCTATTCAAATATCGATGTTGAATTTCTAACTAATGATCATCAACTGAAATACAATTATTATATAAAACCCGGAGCTGACGCTTCCAATATCAAACTTAAATACACTGGCGCTTCATCATTAAAAATTGAGAATGGTAAACTAATTATCGAAACAAGTATTGGAGATGTTATAGAAGAAAAACCGATCGCCTTACAAGTCATTAACTCTCAAACCATACAAATTCCTTGCGTTTATAAATTAATAGGAGATGTGGTTTCTTTTGAAATAAGTAATTATGATAAGTCGAAAACATTGATCATTGATCCGGTGCTTGCGTTTGCCGCACAAAGCGGAAGTACAGCAGATAATTTTGGGATGACGGCAACTTACGATTCGCAAGGAAATCTTTATGCGGGAGGAACTGTATTTGCGTTAGGGTATCCAACAACAACCGGGGCTTATTCAAATGTATTTAATGGCCCTACGGGTGGTGGCACGGATGTGGTGATCACAAAATATAATTCAATTGGAACTGCACAATTATATTCCACATATCTTGGAGGTAATGAAAGCGAAATAGTTACAAGCCTCGTTGTTAACTCTAACAATGAACTTTATTTGCATGGCGCAACAGGTTCTTCCAATTTCCCAATACCATCAGGAGGATTTGATAATTCTTATAACGGCGGAACTTCTCTTGCTTTTATATTCAATGGCACAACCTTTAATACGGGTACAGATATTTATATTTGTAGATTCAATGCTTCCGGAACCAATTTACTTGGCTCTACTTACATGGGTGGTACCGATAATGATGGTGTAAATCATGTGAACAGCATTGTGAATTATAATGGATATTCAACATTTGCATGTCCGATTTTAAATGTTGTACCATATGCCTTAACAGAATATAAAGCGGACTCTTTACAATGGAATTACGGCGATCAATATCGAGGAGAGATCCAACTTGATAAAACAGGCAATGTGTATGTTTCAAGCTCAACACGCTCTTCTAATTTTCCAACACTAAATGGTTTTGATATTACTTTGGGCGGAAAACAAGATGCAGTTCTGTTTAAGTTAGATCCAACTCTTAGTAATTTAATATGGTCAAGTTATCTTGGTGGTTCAGGAAACGATGCCGGATATTCCCTTATTGTAACTGATTCTTCCCACGTATATGCAACAGGCGGAACTTTTAGTTCAGATTTTCCTGTAATTCCAGGTTGTTATAGTACCATATATAATGGAGGAAAAGCTGATGGTTATATTGTGAAGATAAATTCTGCCGGTAGCGCTATTCTTAAAGGAACTTATATTGGAACAAACGCTTATGATCAATCATATTTTGTTGAAAAAGACAACAGTAATAACATTTATGTATTTGGCCAATCAGAAGGTAATATGCCTGTTATTGGCCCTGTTTATTCAAATCCTAACTCACATCAATTTGTTTCAAAGCTAGATAATCAACTTTCTAATATGATCAGATCAACAGTTATTGGCAGCGGACAATCAACCATTGATATATCACCTTCCGCATTTTCGGTTGATCATTGCGGTAATATTTATCTTTCCGGATGGGGTGGTAACATTACGTTCACAAATCAGATCAGTGGAATGCCCACAACAGGAAATGCTTTATATCCTTCAGCACCGAATGGTTTCGATTTTTATTTTATGTCTCTTACTGCAAATATGTCTGCGATCATTTACGGTTCTTATTTTGGAGGTAACTGCAGCAGTGAA
>JAHEYC010000108.1 GCA_023251775.1 Sphingobacteriaceae bacterium
GTTGGAATGGGAATGGGAAATATGGTCACAAATATGATGGGCAAAAACATGAACCAAAATAATGTTCCGCCTCCATTAACACAATTTCATGTAGTTGTAAATGGCGCGCAAGCCGGACCTTTTGGAATTGATCAGTTAAAAGTGATGGTTACTAATGGACAATTAACTCGCACAACTCAAGTTTGGAAAGCCGGAATGGCTGCTTGGGGAGCTGCTGATGGGCAAGCCGAGCTAGTTGCTTTATTTGCAGCGGTGCCGCCACCATTGGTTTAAAAGGAATTAGATAAATTTGAAACGGAGATCATACGATTGTAGTGGTCTCCGTTTTGCTTTTATGATATGGATGGACTATATTTACTAATCTTAAAAAAATTGAAAATGAAAAAAATCTACATTTTACTTTTATTTGTTTGTTTAAGCATTGTCAATGTATCGGCACAATTTGCTTGTTCAAATTTTACACTATTAAGTAATATCAGTCCGGAAGTGGGCGGAGGTATTAAATATTCAGGCTGTTGGGGTTGGACAGATACCCTCAACGACAGAGAATATGGAATTGCCGGTTCAACAACAGGAACGTATTTTGTGGATGTTACAAATCCATATACGCCAACCGTTTCTGCATTTTATCCTGCAGTAAATGGTAATGGAAATTGGCGCGAAATGAAAAGCTATAAAAATTATCTATATGTGGTAAACGATAATGGTGCCGGAACTTTAGGCTTACAGATTTTTGATATGAGCACTTTACCTACAACGGTTACGCTTGTAAGTCAAAATATGGATCTATTCCGTCGTGGACACGCTGCTTGGATAGATGGTGATAAATTATATGTTTCTGGTATTACGTATAGCAATAATACTACAAGTAGTTTGGATGTTTACAGTTTAGCAACTCCAACGGCGCCTGTTCTTTTGCGTCGTTTGAATCAAGATTATAATTTCATTACCTATGTTCACGATTCGTTTGTAAGAAATGATACTGTATTTGCGTCTTGCGGATATCAAGGGCTTTATGTATTTAAATTCAATTCAAATAATACATTCACGCAATTAGGATCATTAACTTCTTATCCGGGCTCGGGTTATAATCATGCAACTGCTTTAACACCTAATGGTCAAAATTTAATTATGTTAGATGAGGTTCCTGCCAGTTTACCAATAAAAGTATTGGATGTAACAAATTTATCAAACATCGTAGTTACAGCAACAGCAAATCAGTTTCCGCAAACTACACCGCACAATCCTTGGATGGTAAATTCGCGTTATGTTTTTATTAGTGCTTATCAAGATGGAACACAATTGTGGGATATCTCTAATCCAAATGCTCCGGTAATGTCGGGCTATTTTGATACGTATCCTGCTGGCGGTGGTAATAATAATAATTGGAGTGGAAGCGCTTATAATGGACAATGGGGATTATATCCATATTTCCCAAGCAAAAATATTTTTGCATTAGACAGGAATAATGGAATTTTTATGATCAATACACATTTGTTCGCTAATCCTGAGATCAATATTGTTGGTAATTCTACAAATATTCCCGACGGATCAGTTGCAACAGGCACAACAAATAATACAGACTTTGGTTCGGTGGTCATTCCTACAAATGCAACAAATAATTTTGTTATTCAAAATACCGGTTTGGGAAGTTTGAATGTATCTGCTATAACAATTACTGGAGCTGATGCTTCTCAGTTTTCTATAGTTACACCTGCTTCGCCATTCACAATAACACCTTCGGGTGCACAGATCTTAGGTGTGAAATTTACGCCATCGTCTATAGGAACAAAAACTGCCATGATCAATATAAGCAGTAACGATAATAACGAAGCTTCTTACGATTTTGTTGTGAGTGGTTTAGGGATCTCAAGTTCTAATGTAATGGTTAATACAAGTAATAATTTTGATCTTGTAGTTTATCCAAATCCTGCTTCTGATCATTTAATAATAAAATACAACGATATTAAAGCTCAAGATGCAACATTGAAGTTGATGAATTCTTTAGGACAGGTTGTAATAGAAGAAAGTTTAAGTAAGGATTGTTGCAGTAAAGATCTAAACGTTGAAGGATTACCAAAAGGAATTTATTTATTACAAATAAAAGGTAAAACCTTAAGCGAAGTAAAGAAAGTGATGATCTATTAGAATAAAAGTTCAATGAAATTAAAAAGCCGTCTCGATATCGAGACGGCTTTTATATTTTTACTCCAATTACAAGTATATCATCCACCTGATCCAATTCACCCATCCAATCAATAATGGCGGTATTTAAAAGATCTTTTTGTTTGGAAAAAGGCAATTCACAATTTTGGATCAATAGCATTTCTAAAGTTTTGTAACGGAATTTTTTTCCACCCGCTTTACGAACCTCTTTTGTTTTTCCGCCAAACTGATCAGGATAACCATCAGTTAAGGTATAAATGATATCATCCTTTTTAAGATCAACTTCACGTAAGGTGAATGGTTGTGGATCAGGAAAAAATCCGCAAGGTTGTTTATCGCCTTTATTTTCTATCAACGTGTATTCTGCTTTTTCATCTTTTCTAAGAATATAGAATGAATTGTTTGCTGCGGCGTAAGTAAGTTTCAGTTTTTCTTTATCCACACAACATAATACAACATCCATTCCATCTTTATTTTCTTCCGCACTTCCGGTTTGCTTTAGTGTACTTATGATCTTATCTCTAATGATATTTAAAATATCGGCAGGATTTTGCGCTACATTCAATGAAACAATTTCTTCTAAGAACGAAAGACTTAACATGGTCATAAAACCACCGGGAACTCCATGGCCTGTACAATCTGCTGTGGCGTAATACACTTTTTTATCTTTCTCATAGATCCAATAAAAGTCTCCGCTCACAATATCTTTTGGTTTGAAAAGAACAAAACTATCTTTGAACGACTTAGTGAATTCATTTTCCTTTGGAATGAGCGAGCTTTGAATTCGCTTGGCATAGTTGATACTATCGGTGATCTCTTTATTCTTATCAAACAACTCTTCTTTTTGTTTGCTTATCACCACATTCTCCTTTTCAATGATCTCTTTTGATTTTGCTAACTCCAAACGACTTTTGATCTCGTTCAGAGTTAAACGATAACGCGTGCGAATAAGAAATACGCAAAAGATGGCAACCGTTAATACAAGTAAACCACCACCAATTAAGAATTCTTCAACCGTTAATGTACTGTAAGCGATAAAATAAATGATATTGCTTATGATGGTTGCTACCAAAATAATAACCGAGTAGTAGTAATCCCATAGTACAAGCATTCCAACACCAATAAACAATACCATATAGGCTAAGGCATGTTTTTGTAAATGCGCCAGATCCATTACACTCCACATGTATGCGTTTTGAATAGCAATACCCAAAACTAAAACGAACATACAGGCATAAATATCTAATTTGCTCCATTTTTTAGTTACTAATAAAAGAAGAGTGATACCTGAAACGGCAGCCCTAAATTCAACGAATTGTTTCCAGTGATCGGGTAAAACAAAAATATCGCTAACGAACCAAACAAGGTTCAATATAAGACCAACCCAGCATGTAATAACATGGAAACGTTCGGTGGATCTTGTGAATGCACTTTTTACTTCAATTTCTGATATACTTATATCCTCCATTAGCACCTTAAATATAACAATAAATTCGTTTAGAACAAATGATTTTTGGTATGAAAGCCCTTGGTAACCATCCTTTAACACATACGTAATTAAGAAATGAATGGTTTTTTGCTATATTTGATCATGAAGAAGTTTATTTTTCTAAGTGTATGTTATTTGATCATTAATTCAATACATGCACAATCAACTAATCCTGCGCCTTATTGTATGTCGGGTTATACTTCGACGAGTATGTATCCTGAAATTTCAAAAGTGGAAATGGCCAGCATTATTAATGTTACAACACATACCGCAGCGCCTGCGTATACATATTATAATAATCTTCCAACTTGTACGGTTGGTTTAGGATCTTCTCAAACTATAAAGGTGACATTTAAAAA
Organism: Sphingobacteriaceae bacterium; assembly: GCA_023251775.1. Classification (GTDB taxonomy): domain Bacteria; phylum Bacteroidota; class Bacteroidia; order B-17B0; family Aurantibacillaceae; genus Aurantibacillus. The sequence goes on from JAHEYC010000108.1 coordinate 4,015, forward strand.
TGTGGATATGGAGACAATACTTAAGGGTTGGATCGATTATAATAAAAATAATATTTTCGAAAGTACCGAATTGGTCATTTCTATTCCTCAGGGATCTGTTGGAACTGGAATGGCTATAGTAAAACAAGCAAATTTTTCTGTTCCACTTGCTGCTTCAACAGGAACATTAAGAATGCGTGTTTCTTTAGGATGGCATTATGCTAATTGGCCAACTACAACCTTTAAATTGGATAGCTGTCATGTTCCAACAACAGGCGACGGCTCCGCGGGCGAAACAGAGGATTATGATATTGTTATTCCAAGCACAACCGGTTTGAATAGAATTGTAAATAATAATGATATTCGTTTATTTCCAAATCCCTCAAGCACATTTATAGATATTAATGGAGAATTAAAAGAGAAAATAATTTTTTATTCTGTTATAGACAGACTTGGCCGTGAGATCATTCTATCAGATAAATTCCCTATCAGTGTAGAAGATCTTCCAAAAGATCTTTATGTAATAAAATTCAAACTGAAAACTGACCAGGTTGTCTATACCAAACTCTTGGTAGATTAATTCAACACCAATTTGGCCTTTGTTTGTCCGTTATACTGAATGATGAGATTTTGTGGCGTACGATCGATAATATTTTTGTGAACCACCTTCTCAAAATTAAAATCCAAAGGCAAAATAACAAAGCGATATTTATGATGATCTAATTTCAAACGATCAATTACCTCAAACTTACTTTGCTTTGGCATATCGCTCATAAATAATTCCTTTGGCTTTACTTTAAAATGCAAATAATAATCAACAGCAATAAGTTGTTTTAAAATAGAATCGTTTGGATATTGTTTTTCTGAATAACGCGTTAAAATATCAAATACATCAGGGAGTGTGTACTTATGAAAATCCTTTTTTTGTCCAAAAAATTCCCCAAGCCCCAATAGGAAATCAAAAATGCCATACGTATTGCTAATGTATCGAAGTGTATTCTGTGCGCGTTTATTATTCCAATAAATTTCGAGCATATGCTCTAATTTTTCAATGGAGCGTAATTCGGTATTCGACAAATAATTACTTTCAATGATCTGATAGGGTGGAAGAGGGTCGTATTTAAATCCGTGTTGTTCGGCCTTGTAGCGTACAGGTGTTCCTTTCAGGAATTTTAAAAAACCTAATTGCAATTCAGGCGCAAATAATTTAAATGTTTCTTCAAAGCTGTATTTAATATCTTCGTAATGATCTAGAGCCATTCCCACAATTAGATCCAAGTGCAATTCAACTTTATCTTCAACTTGTTTAATGATACTTTTTGTTTTTTCGAAGTTCTGTTTACGACTCACTTCCAAATTTGCTTTCTGATTCACGGTTTGAATACCAATTTCAAATCGGAAAAGATCTTTCGGAACTTTTTCGTTTATGAATTTGATGATATCAGGATGTAAAATATCGGCGGTGATCTCAAATTGAAATATATTTCCCGGTTTATGATGATCTAAAATGAATTGGAAAATATCCAAGGTAAAATCCCTTTTCATATTAAATGTTCTGTCGAGGAATTTAATGGTCTTACCGTTTTCCATTAAGTAAAGCAAAGTACTTTTTATGTGCGGATCAGGTAAGTATCTTACCTTATTATCCAAACTTGCTAAACAAAATTCGCATTTATAAGGACAGCCGCGGGATGTTTCAATATATAGCACTTTATCTTTTAAACTTTCTACCTTATCTGTTTCATAAGGCATAATATCCTTATACCTTGTAATATCGAATGTTGGCGATTTTATAGTTTGTTTTATTTCTGTTCCGCTCTTCCAAATTAAACCCGGAACATTTTCTAAATTGGGATACGAAGCCAGCAAAGTTTCAAAAGGAATTTCTCCTTCACCGGCAATGATCATATCCACTTCATCTCTGCAAATAACATCTTCCCAATCATAACTTACTTCGGGTCCGCCCAAAACTATTCTTGTGTTTGGATTCAGCGCCTTAATAATTCTTGCGGTTTCTAAAGTTTGGGTGATATTCCAGATATAACAACTAAAGGCAACGATCTCAAAATCCTTACAAAACCCTGCAATATCATTTTTATCCTCCTTAATGGTAAACTCCTTCCAACACAGTCCATCGTACTGTTTATTAAGTTCATACAATAGGCGAATTGCCAAATTGGTATGAATATATTTTGCGTTGAGCGTGGTAAGTAGGACCTTCATTTCTATTAACAAAGATAGCTTTTTAATGGTTAATATCTGCTAATGAGCGGTAATGATTTTACCTATTAAAGAGGTTAAATTTGATAAACTAAAAACTAGAAAATATGTTACACATAAACATGATCGCTGTGGTCGTTGCAGCATTGGTCCCTATGATAATGGGCTTTATTTGGTATAATCCAAAAGTATTTGGAAAAGCATGGCAAGCAGCCGCAGGTGTTGATGACGAAAAAATGAGGGGTGCCAACATGATGGTTATTTTTGGCGTGTCCCTTGTTTTAAGTTTCCTTTTGGCGTGTTCGATGATAGGAATGACCATTCATCAAGCGGGAGTATTCTCAACTTTACAAGCTGACCCAACATTAACTGACCCAAACTCTGAACTAGGAAAATGGTTTGTTGATTTTATGGCCAAGAACGGACTTAATTTCAGGACCTTCAAACATGGCATGCTTCACGGAGCACTTGGTGGTATAATGATAGCCTTACCTATTTTAGGAACAAATGCTTTATTTGAAAGAAAAGGATTTAAATACATTGCCATCAATTGTGGTTACTGGATAATTACAATGATGTTAATGGGAGGGATCGTTTGCGGTTGGCCCAATTAATCAACGCTAGCTTCTAATAAACTAATTGTTCCTTTATCAGCATCAATGCTCGCATTGATTCCAATGGGAACAGTTAGTTTATTTTCTATATGACCTATCATTGTGCCAAAGAAAACCGGAATTTTTAATGGTTTGAAATGTTGCAATAACACTTCGTTTAGTGTGAAAGACTTTAGTGGTTCTTCGGCAACACATTTAGCGCACTTTCCAAATACTATTCCACTTACCGAATTTAAAACTCCGCTTAATTTTAATTGCGTTAACATTCTATCAATACTGTAAGGTTCTTCTTTGGCTTCTTCTAAAAACAAGATCTTCCCTTTCCAATCGGGTAAATAGCCACTGCCAATAATAGAACTTAGCACCGTTAAATTTCCTCCAAATAATTCGCCGCTTGCTTTACCTGAGTTAATTGTAATTATTGCTTCTTCATTTATAGGATTAGCATCAAACGTATAGGGTTTTGAGTTTTGAATCACATTAACAAAAGCATTTTTTGTAAAATCATTCCATCCCGAATTACCCACTGGTCCGTGATAAGTTATCAATCCTGTTTTTGTTGTAATGGCAACTAAAAGCGTTGTAATATCACTAAACCCAATAAGTACTTTAGGATTTTCTTTTATGATCTTGTAATCCAATTTATCTAATAGTCGTGCACAACCCCAACCACCTTTCATGCAAAAAATTCCTTTTACTTTTTTATCAGCAAAAAACTCGTTCAACTCTTTTGCTCTTACTTCATCGGTACCCGCGAAATAACCATGCTTTTCCTTTAACGTTTTTCCTAATACAATATTAAATCCAAATCCTTTTAAAATGTTAGAAAAAATTTCGATCTGCGCTTCTTCCCAAACTGCCCCTGCAGGAGAAGTAATAGCAATTGTATCTCCCGCTTTTAATGCTTTTGGTTTTATGCGTTTAACATCTGCAATATGCAAGCCTTGCAAGGAGTTTCCTCCAAGTACAAGGCCTGAACACGCCAGTATTCCTGCTTTTAATATAAAACTTCTTCTATCGTTCATATAATTAATTACTCATACCAAATATACATATAATTTAGCCCAATCTGCTCGTCCTTTTCCATCAATACTTCTTCAAAAAATAGTTCCGTAGCTATTGCTATGCAACGATTTTTGTTCATCGTCTTGATGAAAAATTACTTCGCATCTTTGGACTAAATTATATGTATATCTGGTATATGTAAGAAAAATTATGATTACGTGACTCAAGGTGCTTTTTTTTGAAGAAAATTTGATTAATTTTATTATTCAAAATGCGGGTCGATTTAATCCATAGTGAAATGCTTTTCCGAGAAGATGGCGTTCTTCAAATAAACGTAAGGGACCATAATTACATTACCAAGGACCTTAAAGAGATAAATGCTGCTCAAGGAAAGATCACGAATGGGGGAAAATGTTTGGTATTAGTTATTGGCTCCGAATTTGCAAATATTGATAGTGAAGCTCGCGAATACATGGCCAGCGACGAAAGCACGCAGTATTCGATCGCAGAAGCTTACGTAATACGATCATTGGCACATAAGATCCTCGCTAATTTTTACTTGAAAGTGAATAAGCCCGGAGTACCTACAAAATTTTTTTCGGATGCAAAACTGGCAGAGGAGTGGTTGCGTACTTATCTTCCTTCGGTTTTATAACGCTTGTAGCAATCTGAAACTTTACTGTAAAGGTCGTATCCGTCGTGGGTCAATATATATTGATTACTTAATTCCAAGCAAAATTTCCTAAATGCTTCAACATCCAATTTCTCATCACCGGTTATATTGCGAATGATCTCGGGATTTATTTTTTTTGCAACTTCTTCTTCTATCAAGATCTCATCAAAGATCTTGGCCAATTTTCTGATCTCCTTTCCGCGTCGGCTAAATTGCATGTACGCAGCAGTAAACGGACTTTGAAAAGCATCAATAGTTCTTATTTGACTCATATCAATGATCTTATTCATGTAATCGCGTTCGTACTGTTTGTATTTAAAAGAAGTAACGGTTACCGAATTTAAATTAATGTATTGCGTTCGCATGATAATAGGATATTCGCCCTTGGCATTCTTTTTCAAACTCTTTACAGGTATATATTCTTTTATGTATCCAACGTAAGAGCAAATAATAGTGTCTTCTAATTTTGCGGTAATATAGAATTTGCCTTCCAAATTACTCATGGCCCCGCTGCCTGTAGTTTTGTTGATCACGTACACATAAGGCATCACGTTTGTGCTGTCTTTTTCGTATATAATTCCCCTAATAGCTTCTTGCGCCCCAACACACATGGGAGCTATGGCAAACAGAAGTATTTTAACCCAAGTGTTCAATGCTGTTAAATTTAAACTTTTTTTGAGGAAAATTATTCACAAATGGTTGATAATTTAACCTTTTTTAGATGACAAGTGGAAGAGTGGCGAAGCCTTATTTACGTTATATTTAAAGACTGTTTATGGAGAATTTTATCGTATCGGCCCGAAAGTACCGTCCCCAATTATTTAATACTGTTGTTGGCCAAAGTCATATCACCAATACTTTAAAAAATGCCATTGTTCAAAAACAGTTAGCCTCGGCTTATTTATTTTGTGGTCCTAGAGGAGTTGGAAAAACTACTTGCGCCAGGATCTTCGCAAAAACCATTAATTGTTTCAATATTACATCAAACGGCGAAGCATGTGATAAATGCGAATCGTGTTTGTCGTTCAATTCGGGTTCATCATTAAATGTGTTCGAATTAGATGCTGCCAGTAATAATTCGGTGGATGATATTCGCAATTTAGTTGATCAGGTTCGCTTTGCACCGCAATTGGGCGAATACAAAGTGTATATCATCGACGAGGTTCATATGTTGAGTTCTGCCGCATTTAATGCGTTCTTGAAAACACTGGAAGAACCACCAAAGCATGCCAAATTTATTTTAGCAACAACCGAAAAACATAAGATCATTCCAACTATACTATCGCGTTGTCAAGTTTTTAATTTTAATAGAATAAAAGTTGAGGACATTAGCAAACATTTAGCGCTTATTGCCGATAATGAGCATATGAAATACGAAGTGGAAGCGTTACACGTTATTGCACAAAAGGCAGATGGTGGTTTACGCGATGCATGTTCGATGTTGGATCAAATGGCTGCTTTTACAGGGAATAATTTAACCTATAAGCAAGTTGTTGAGAATTTGCACGTACTTGATCATGATTATTATTTTAAATTAACCGACGCTTTTCTTGGATCGCGTTTGCCTGAGATCATGGTGGTGTTTGATGATATTTTAAAGAAGGGTTTTGATGGACATAATTTTATTGTTGGTTTAGGCGAACACTTACGAAATATTTTGGTGAGTAAAGATGTACAAACCATAAGTTTGTTGGAAGTGAGTGATGCGCTTAAACAAAAATATGCTATCCAATCTGCTAATTGTACTGCGCAGTTCTTATTAAGATCTTTAGCTATCATCAGTAAAACCGATGTGAATTACAAAAGCGCAAAGAATCAACGCTTATTGGTTGAGATGGCTTTAATGCAATTGTGTTATTTGAATTCTCCTTTTGAAACCGAAAAAAAAAAGGATGAATTAGTTGTAGCTAACAACGAAACTCCTGTAGTAAAACAAAAGGACCCTGTAGTTACAACCATCACTAGCGATGCTCCTGTTATAAAAACCGCTACCAAACCTGTTATTCCATTCAATCAATTTAAAAATACGGCCAGCTTTTCATTAAAGGATGCCTTAACCGATAAAACATTACCAAACGGATCGGTTGCTCCTGATCGATCGGACGAAATTGAATATTTGAATGAGCCTGTTACTTTGGAGAAGATAAAAGAAGCTGTTTTGATCTATGCACAAACTAAACAGCAGAACAAAATTATTTTTGTCTCTCTTACC
>JAHEYC010000024.1 GCA_023251775.1 Sphingobacteriaceae bacterium
AATGAAACGTTACGATTCGGTTGGTGACAGTGCGGTGAAAGTAAGCGACGATGATCTTAAAAAATATTACGAAGAAAATAAATACAAATACGTAAGCAATAAAACGAGTCGTAAAATTGAGTACGTATCGTTCCCTATAGCGCCAAGTATCGACGACGTTGCAGCCATTGAAAAAAATGCGATGGAAGTTGCCGATGCTTTCAAAACCAAAAAAGCTTCGGAAGATAGCGCGTATATGATGGCGGAGAGTGAGAATGGACAGATCATTGTTCAGGAATTCAGTCGCAAGAATATGATCCTGCGCGATACAACTATTTATACCGATGCTATTGGAACGGTGTATGGTCCTTACAACGAAGGTGCGTATTTTAAAATTTATAAATTAGCTGAGGTGCGTTCTATTGCCGATAGCGCAAACGTTCGTCACATTTTAATTGGCATTGTTGATCCTCAAACACAAAAGCCAACACGTGCAAAAGCGCGCGCTAAAAAACTAGCCGATAGTTTATTGGTTTTAATAAAAGATAAAAAACTCACGTTCGATACATTGGTAAAAACCTTTAGCGACGATAAAGGAAGCGTTGACAAAGGTGGTACCTATGGATGGATGAACGAGACCACACAATATGTGGAGCCTTATAAAAATGCCGGTTTAATGGGTGTAAAAGGAAATATCAGTGTTGTAGAAACGCCATTTGGATATCACGTCATTGAAGTTCTGGATGTAAGCGCAACGCGCCATACAAATTACCGTTTAGAGCAGATCTTTAAACCAATTGTACCAAGTGAAGAAACAACCAAGCGTATCTTTGAAGAAGCAAAACAATTTGCGGGAGAAAATAATACCGCCGAATTATTCGACAAAGGCATTGAAACAAAAAAATTAACCAAGCGTATTGCCGATAATATTGATGAGAATGATATCACTATTCCGGGTTTAGAGAGTGCAAAAGAATTAGTACGTTGGACATACTCTGCCACAAAAGGTGATGTGAATTTATTTAGTTACAACGATAAACATATGGTGGTTAAACTTTCTTCTATCAAAGAAAAAGGATATTTGCCTTTGGAAGATGTAAAGGATGATGTAATGGCACAAGCAATTCAAGAAAAGAAAGCAGAGATGTTCATGGGCGAATTCAAAGCTAAAGCAGCAGGTGCGTCAAGCATTGATGATATTGCTAAAAAATTGAATTTGGAAGCTATGACACAGGATAATTTAGGTCCTGAAGCGCATAATGTACAAGGAATTGGACATGATGATGTATTAGTTGGTACGGCAGCAGGAACAAAAACAGGCGCTATGTCAAAACCAATTGCAGGTGAAGTAGGCGTATTTATTGTAAAAGTAAATTCGGTTGCGCCTGGTGCTCCAACAGCAGATTATAGAGATCATAAAAAGATGTTAGAGCAAATGTATTCTTACCGTGCCGATACTGAGTTTTATACAGCTTTAAAAGAAAAGGCTAATATTGAGAATCATACCGGTAGATTTGAATAAGAAATTTAAGGTTAAATGATAAAAAGGACTCAGAAATGGGTCCTTTTTTATTTTACATTTGTTTATGCCGAGTTCAAGATCGATCATAATTATTGTTTTTGCATCTCTGCTTTCTTTTTGTAAAAAGGACCCAAAATTATTTACAACAGAAAACCTGAACAATAATACCATTTCAGTTTATGGTCATGCCGGTATGGGTATTGGATTTCAGTATCCAATAGATACCTATGAATCGGTGGAGCCTTGTTTACGAATTGGCGCAGACGGAACTGAGTTGGATGTTCAGTTAACAAAAGATAGCGTTTTGGTTGTTTTTCATCATCAAAAATTAGAAGATGGGACTTTGTGTAACGGAATTATTAATGAAAAATATTGGACTGAGATAAAGGGTTGTAATCTTGCTTCGCCCATTTCAAGTAAAGTAAACCTCTTAACCTTTGATGAATTATTAAATAGATTGAGAGATGATAATTTTGATCTTAAGAAATATACATTTACGTTTGATTGCAAACTTTATACAATACAATCTGATCTTAAGAAATTTCGCGAACAATTTGCCAGAGCTATCTTAAACTGCATCTCAAAGAACGAATTAGAGGAAAGAATTTTGATAGAAAGTTCAGATACTTCATTCATTAGAGTTTTAAAAACGTTACAGCCTTCATTAAAATTGTTCATTTATCCATCCTCTTATTCTGAAGGATTAGCGATCGCTAAAAAAATGGATCTTTTCGGAATAACGATCCATAACGACTATGTTTCTGCAGAGCAAATTAAAGAGGCCCATGAAAATGGTTTAAGAATTACGCTTTGGGGCATCAATTCAGATGAAAATAATTTAAACGCCATTTATAAAAGCCCCGATTATATTCAAACTGATAGGATCATACATTTGCTAAAAGTATTCGATAAATACAAAGAGAAATGAGGTTAACACCAGACTGTTAATTGAAATTGAAGCTAGTTTTGCTTTGCATCATTTTTTGAATTATCTTTAATAACATAAAACTTACCAAACTATAAATTCATAGCTATGAAGAAAATTATACTTTTAGTATCCGCTGTTTTTTTATTGAGTATCAACTCTAACGCACAATTTAATTTAATGTGGGCCACTAGCATTGGTGGTGTCGACCTTGATGAAGGCATAAGCGTTGTTACCGATGCAGGAGGAAATGTATACACGGTTGGAACTTTTTCGGGAACTGCCGATCTTGATCCTAGTCCAAGTACGTTGAATTTTACCTCGGTAGGTAATGAAGATATTTACGTGATCAAACAAAATAGTGTTGGCGGATTAATTTGGGCAAAAGCATTTGGTGGTTCAAATACCGATTCACCTGCAGGCGTTGGCGTAGATGCTGCGGGTAATGTTTATATTTCGGGAACATATGGTGGTGCCATTGATCTTGATCCGAGTGCAGCAACATTCTCATTTTTTGCAGGCTCCATAGAAGTTTTTGTTTCTAAATTGGATGTTTCAGGAAATTTTGTTTGGGGAATTAGTATGGGAAGCGGTGGCAACGATAGAGCACTTGCCATGTGTGTGGATGGTTCGGGAAATGTATACACAGCCGGAAGTTTTGAAGGTATGATGGATTTTGATCCGGGTGCGGGAACATATAATATAACTCCTTTTGGTTCGGGCGGCACTGATGTTTTTGTAAGCAAACTAAATACCAATGGTAATTTTGCTTGGGCTGTAAATTTGGGCGGCGTTGGTGTTGATGCGCCAAGTGCAATTAGTGTAGATGCTTTATTTAATGTGTATGTGGCCGGTTCGTTTGAAGTTGTTTCCGATTTCAATCCGGGCGCTTCTACGTATACACTTTCGTCCATAGATCAAGAAGATGCGTTTGTGTGTAAACTGGATGGTAATGGTGCTTTTGTTTGGGCAAAACAATTTGGCGGATTAGGTCGCCAAAATGGGACCGGTTTGGCCTTAGAGGGAAATACGAATGTTTATATCACAGGCGAATATCAAAATACAGTAGATTTTGATCCGAGTGCAGCAACGTATACCTTATCATCAACCGCTGCATTGTACTCAAGTTTTGCCGTGAAATTAAGTAATGCCGGAAATTTTTCTTGGGCAAGAAATGTGAGTGGATCAAATGATGTATTGGGAAATAAAATAGTTTTTTCTTCTGCAAGCCAAGTGTATTGGGCAGGATATAATAAAGGAATGGCAGATCTTGATCCGGGTGCAGGAGTAAATAATTCTACTTCGGTAACTGGATTTGATTCATTTTTAACCAAGTTAGATGCATCAGGTAATTATTTAATTGCTGAAAGTTTTCCGTATGTATGGAATTCCTTCGTGGTTAATTCTCTTGCCGAAATAATTTTAACCGGTAAATTTACCTTAACAAGAGATTTTGATCCGGGTGTTCCGTCAACAACCGTGACCTCTGTTGGTGCAACTGATGGATGCATTGTGAAATTAAATCAATTGACACTTTCGGTGAACGAACTAAATTCTGAACTTTCTGAGGCCACTATTTTTCCAAATCCAAGTAATGGAAATTTTATGATCAATTCTCCTGAAGGATCACACATACGAATTGTAAATTCTCTAGGACAAGAAATTTCAACGTTCACTATCTTAAACAATAAGCAGAACATAAATTTACGCGAATGCAAAAGCGGAATTTACTTTGTGATGATGAGTAATAACGGAAAGCAGAGTTGTAAGAAATTGGTGATAGCGGATTGATCGAAGGAACTCTTCGCAGCTTCGCTGCTCACGTTATTTTAGCCACGAATTTCACTAATTTGCACTGATCTGTGTGATTAGATTTCACTAATCTGTGTGTACTAATATAAATAATTTGAGTACTGATTAGTGTAATTTTAGTAAACACAGATTAGTTTTAATTTGTGGAATTAGTGGCAAGAGACCTAGAGACTGTTTAATTTCCGTCAGGAGTTTTTAACCAATCGTTGAACGAATAACTTTTATTTTTTTCTTCCAGGTGTTTTTTAATATCCTCGGCTCTTCCTTTAGGAATTGAGTTAATGAGTTTTTGCGTGTATTCGCTTTTTGGATGATTATAGATCTCATCCGCATCGCCCATCTCTTCAATTTTTCCTTGGTTCATCACCACCATACGATCGCTCATGAATTTTACAACGCTGAGGTCGTGACTAATAAAAATATAGGTGAACTTGAATTCCTTTTTAAGATCGTTCAATAAATTCAATACTTGCGCTTGCACACTTACGTCCAACGCACTCACGCTCTCATCGCAAATAATGAATTTAGGATTCAAAGATAAAGCACGCGCGATACAAACCCTTTGACGTTGTCCTCCGCTGAATTCATGCGGATATCTGCTATAGTATTTGTATTCCAATCCAACTTTATCTAACAATTCCAATACCATTTTTTTACGATCGCTTCTATTCTTTCCAATGCCATGCACGGTCATAGGTTCCATTAAAGCATCGCCAATGGTCAAGCGAGGATTTAAAGAAGAATACGGATCTTGAAAAATGATCTGAATATCTTTTCTTAAAAAACGGAAATCGCTTTCCTTCATTCTTAAAATTTCCTGACGACGATAAAATATCTGTCCTTCTTGCGCTTCGGTAAGTTTTAAAATGGTTCTTCCCAATGTAGATTTACCGCAACCGCTTTCTCCAACCAAACCAAGTGTTTCTCCTTCGTAAATATCAAAGGTAATATCGTCAACAGCTTTTGTCCAGCTTTTTACTTTCCCAAACATTGTTTTCTCGGCAGGGAACCAGGTCTTCACATTTTTAAGTTCAAGGATCTTATCGCGACGGTATAATTCGTTGTGTTGTGCAATGCGTTCTTCGCGCGTTACCATCACATTTTTAAGTGCTTCACCAACGTCGCGTTTTATTTCTTCAATTTCTCCATCTTCGTGGCGGATCATAAAATCACTTACCACAGGTAAACGTTTCACGCGCATATCTAAAGGTGGACGACACGCCAATAAACTTTTTGTATAGGGATGTTGAGGGTTGCTAAAAATATCCAATACATTTCCTTGCTCCACAATTTTCCCTTTGTACATTACCACCACGCGATCGGCTAATTCTGCGATCACCCCAAGATCGTGTGTAATGAACATAATTCCCATATGATGATCCTGCTGCAATTTTTGCATCAGGTCTAATATTGTTTTTTGTACAGTAACGTCGAGTGCGGTTGTTGGCTCATCGGCAATTAAAATATTTGGATTGCAACTCATGGCCATAGCTATCATCACCCTTTGTTTTTGTCCACCCGAAATTTGGTGAGGATAACGATCCATCATTAATTCAGGCGTTGGTAATTGTACCTGACGAAAAAGATCAAGTGTGCGTAAGCGTGCTTCTTTTTGCGAAACCTTTTTGTGAAGCACAATAGCTTCCATCACTTGCTCACCGCATTTTATCACAGGATTAAGCGATGTCATTGGTTCTTGGAATATCATGGCAATTTCATTTCCACGATAAGCGCGCATTACCGTTTCAGGCGCTTTTACCAGATCAACAATTTTTCCGTTCTTATCTTTGTAAAGAATTTCACCGCCGGTAATTCGTCCCGGGGGATTTGGGATCAAACCCATGACCGAAAGAGAGGTAACTGATTTACCAGATCCGCTTTCTCCAACAATTCCTATGGTTTCGCCTTTATGGAGGGTGAAAGAAATATCATTAACAGCCTTGATGTACTCATCTTCAGTTTTGAATTCGGTAACCAGGTTTTTTATCTCTAAAAGGACTTCTTTCTCCATAAAAATAGAACTAACGAAGTAAGCAATTTTTTTCATCAATCAAAAATGCTTTAGCTGTTATGAGCTTTTTTACCTACGAATTGATCTTAAAATAAATCTAAATTAGAGCGCGCTCAACAAAGGCATGTATCTTACTAATAATGAGCCTTATATAAGTTTAAAAATTATAAGATTAAAAGTTCTATTGCTTTGCTTTTTTAGGTTTCGAATGATAGATTTGTAACGCTTAACGTCAAGTTTAAAATCAAATTAATTATATCAAAATATGAGTAACGCAGGTTTTTTAAAGTCCTCTATTGGAAAGAAGGTCATCATGGGTGCAACCGGCCTTTTTTTGATCACTTTTCTTATGGTGCATTGTTTCATTAATATGCTCATTTTCTTTCAAGATGGTGGAGAAACATTTAATAAGGGAGCAGAATTCATGGGAACAAATTGGTTGATCCGCGCCATGGAAATTGTTTTATTTGTTGGCATTATTTTACACATTGTTCAAGCTTTAGTTCTTACACTCGAAAATCGCAAAGCACGTCCTGTACCTTACGAAAAAATAAATGGCGCCGCCAATAGTTCATGGTATAGTCGCTCCATGGGATTATTAGGAACACTTATTTTAATGTTCCTCATTATTCACTTAAAACATTTTTGGGTAGTAAGTCGTTTTACCGATCATATTGCGCATAATGAATACGAAAAATTACCGGGACAAGAAACGCTCTTCAAAGAAATGATGGAAGTTTTCGAAAATCCAATGGTAGTTTTGGTTTATGTTCTTGCTATGATCTCATTGACATATCATTTATTGCATGGATTTCAATCAGCCTTTCAAACGTTTGGATTGAATCATCGCAAGTACACACCAATAATTAAAAAAACAGGAATTGCATTTTCCATTATCATTTGTACACTTTTCGCATCGATGCCAATAGCCATGCATTTCGGTTTCGTAAAATAACAATTCATCATTCAAAACTCATAATTCATAATTAAGAATATGGCTTCATCAAAAAAATTAAATTCAAACATTCCCGAAGGGCAATTAGAGCTTAAGTGGACAACTTACCGCTCAACTGTGCATCTGGTGAATCCTGCCAATAAACGAAGTTTAGAAGTATTGATCATTGGTTCGGGTTTAGCGGGCGCATCTGCTGCTGCAACACTTGCCGAAATGGGATATAAAGTAAAAGTATTTTGTTTTCAAGATTCGCCTCGTCGTGCGCATTCAATTGCGGCGCAAGGTGGAGTTAATGCTGCAAAGAATTATCAAAACGATGGTGACAGTGTTTACCGTTTATTTTACGACACAATAAAAGGTGGAGATTATCGTGCGCGTGAAGCAAACGTGCATCGTTTAGCAGAAGTATCAGGAAATATTATTGATCAATGCGTGGCGCAAGGTGTTCCGTTTGCACGTGAGTATGGCGGATTATTAAGTAACCGTTCGTTCGGTGGAACGCAAGTGCAACGTACATTTTACGCAGCAGGACAAACAGGACAACAATTATTATTAGGAGCGTATTCTGCATTACAACGTCAGGTTGGAATGGGCGCTGTAAAATTATTAGCGCGTCACGAAATGTTGGACATTGTAAATATCGATGGCAAATGTCGAGGTATTATTGCACGAGATCTTGTGAGCGGAAAATTGGAAAGACATTTTGGCCACGCTGTTCTTTTGTGCACGGGTGGATATGGAAATGTATTTTTCCTTTCTACAAACGCTATGGGAAGTAACGTAACCGCTGCATGGAAAGCACATAAAAAAGGAGCGTTCTTTGGAAATCCGTGTTATACACAAATTCATCCTACATGTATTCCGGTAAGTGGCGATCATCAATCAAAATTAACCTTGATGTCAGAATCACTTCGTAACGATGGAAGAATTTGGGTGCCAAAAAGCAAAGAACATGCGCAAGCTATTGCTTCAGGAAAAATGAATCCGAACGATCTGAAAGAAGATGACAGAGATTATTATTTAGAAAGAAGATATCCTGCGTTCGGAAATTTAGTTCCGCGCGATGTTGCATCACGTGCAGCAAAAGAAAGATGCGATGCGGGCTTTGGTGTAAATGCAACAGGACAAGCAGTGTATTTGGATTTTGCGTTCAACATGAAATACAAATATGGTAAAACAGAAGCAACCAAAAAAGGAATTGAGAACCCAACGGAAGAGCAATTAACTGAATTTGGACAAGCAGTTATCAAAGAAAAATACGGTAATTTGTTTGATATGTACGCGCAGATCACCGGCGTTGATCCTTATAAAAATCCGATGATGATATATCCTGCGGTGCATTATACCATGGGAGGATTATGGGTAGATTATCATTTGATGACAACTGTTCCGGGCTTATACGCTTTAGGTGAAGCAAATTTTTCTGATCATGGCGCTAACCGTTTAGGTGCTTCGGCATTGATGCAAGGTTTAGCCGATGGTTATTTCGTAATTCCATACACCATTGGAGAATATTTATCGGAAGAAATTCGCACTAAAGCAATTCCAACCGATAACGAAGCATTTGTAAAAGCAGAACAAGATGTAAATGATCGCTTGAATAAATTCTTAAACATAAAAGGAACAAAGTCGGTGGATCACTTTCATAAACGTTTAGGACATGTGATGTGGGACAAATGCGGCATGGCACGAAATGCTGAAGGTTTAAAGTGGGCTATTGAAGAGATCAAAAAGATCCGTTCAGAATTTTGGAGTGATGTTCGTGTACCTGGTACTGCAAATGAATTTAATCCTGAATTAGAAAAAGCAGGACGCGTTGCCGATTTTATTGAGCTTGGCGAATTGATGTGTATGGATGCTTTACATCGTAACGAAAGTTGTGGTGGACATTTCCGCGAAGAATATCAAACCGAAGAAGGTGAAGCAAAACGTGATGATGATAAATTTGCATACGTAGCAGCATGGGAATACAAAGGCGAAAGCAATTTTGAATTACACAAAGAAGAATTGAAATTTGATAATATTAAGATCGCTCAACGTAGTTACAAATAAAAAAAAGAAATTATGGGAGGTACCACTGGAAAAAATATTAACGTCACCGTAAAAGTGTGGCGTCAACGCAACAAGAACGAAAAAGGAAGTTTTGAAACGCATGATATGAAAGGTGTTTCAACCGACATGTCGTTCTTAGAAATGTTCGACGTGTTGAATGAACGTTTGATCACCGAAGGAAAAGATCCTGTGGCATTTGATCATGATTGTCGCGAGGGAATTTGCGGTATGTGCAGTATGTATATCAATGGCAGACCGCACGGACCAAAAAATGCGGTTACAACGTGTCAGTTGCACATGCGTAGTTTTAATGATGGTGATACCATTGTGGTTGAACCATGGAGAAGTGCTGCTTTTCCTGTTGTAAAAGATCTTGTTGTTGATCGCGCTGCATTTGACCGCGTTATTGCAGCAGGAGGTTTTGTATCGGTAAATACGGGTAATGCAAAAGACGCCAATAATATTTTAATTCCAAAACCTGAAGCCGATGAAGCATTTAATGCAGCCGCTTGTATTGGATGCGGTGCTTGCGTAGCAGCTTGTAAAAATGGAAGCGCTATGTTATTTGTATCTGCAAAAGTTTCTCAATTAGCATTATTACCACAAGGAAAAATAGAAGCAGAGAAACGCGTATTAGATATGGTGCATCAAATGGATGTAGAAGGATTTGGAAATTGCACAAATACCGGGGCGTGTGAAGCGGAATGTCCGAAGAGTATTTCTCTCGAGAACATTGCTCGCATGAATAGGGAATATGTTTTTGCAAGCGCAAACGAAAAGAAATAGAACTAAATAATTGTAAAAAGCCATCCAAAAGGGTGGCTTTTTTGTTTTTAGCTTGTTAAATCTGTAAAAATCCTGTGTTTTGTCAGCTCTATTGATAGAATGTTAAATGAACAAGACATAAATTTTTATATTTTCGTATATCAAACAATAATTCAAATGAAAAGAATTTTACTGTGTTCACTTTTTGCAATTTTAAGTTTTAATGTTCAAGCTCAAACTTCGGTTAACTTAAGCTGGGCAAATGCCATGGGCGGTATGATCGCCGGGGATGACGTTATGGTAAGGAGTTTTACTGACGCAGCAGGTAATATTTATATTACAGGACAGTTAGCAAACAGTGCTGACATGGATCCGAGCGCATCAACATTTACGCTTTACGGTAATTACTCATGCTTCCTTGCAAAATATACGGCAGCCGGAACTTTTGTTTGGGCAAAAGGATTTGCAGGAACAGCACAAAGCGTGGGAAAAGCTGTAGGTGTAGATGGAGCAGGGAACGTTTACTTAACGGGAACACTCAACGGTAGTACCGCTGATATGGATCCAACTGCGTCAAATTTTCCTTTGAACGTAAATGGTCCATATGATATGTTCCTTGTCAAATATAATTCTTCGGGCGCGTTCCAGTGGGCGCAAAATATGGGTGGATTATCATCCACTGTAAAGCCGGAGTGCATGCAAGTAAATGCGGCAGGAGATATTTTTGTAGGTGGCGCAATAAGTGCAATGGCACCCATTAATTTTAATCCGACCGGGCCAAGCTATACACTCACAAGTAATTTTGCCGTTGCAGATGCATATGTTGTAAAATACAATAGCGCCGGTTTGATCCAATGGGGATTTAGTATTGGCGGTACAATGTCGGATTATGTTTACGATATGGCTATTGATGCGTCAAATAATATTTTTATCGCAGGAACATATCAAACGTATATCAATCTTGATCCGGCTGCGCCAACTACTACTGTTCCGTCAAATGGAGCTGAAGATTGTTATCTCGCGAAGTATTCGTCAAATGGTACTTTTATATGGGGAAATGTGGCCGGTCAGGTTTTGAGCGACGCGTTTTATCGGATCAGTCTTGATGGCGCTGGTAATATTCTTGTTGCGGGATCAATGTGCAGTCCTTTTATGGATATGGATCCTTCGGCGGCAACTGCAACACTAACTAAAGTTGGAACCGGTACCGATGATTATTTTATTGGAAAATACGCTGCAAGCACCGGCGCATACATATGGGCAAAGAACTCCGGGGGAAATGATCTGATACATGCAAAATCGATCACGTCCGATGCGCAAAACAATATTTATATCATGGGCGATTTTAATGATGTTGCAGATTTCGATATCACAGCGGCATCGTTCACGCTTGGTGTAACATCAACTTCATACCATGATATGTTCCTCGCAAAATACGATGACACAGGCGCTTTGATCTACGCTAAATCTATTGGCGGCGCGCCAAGCTCCGACAATTTTGCAAGGGGTGTGCATGTGGATGCCACAAATAATATTGTTCTCACCGGTGCTCACAGTAGTTCGGTAAACGTTGATTTTAATGCAACAAATAATTTAAATACATTCGGCGGCAGCGATTTCTTCATCGTAAAATACTCTCAGTGTATTGATGCAGGAACTCCAACCCTTTCGGCTTTTTCACAAACAATTTGTGCAAATGGTGTGGCAACATTATCTATCGCAAGTGGTCAATTAAATTCGGCCACCAATTGGGTTTGGTCTACTGTGGTTTGTGGTTCCGGAACTGTTGGTGTTGGAACAACGCTAACTGTTTCGCCGGTATTTCTTACACAATATTATGTAAGAGGCGAAGGTGGATGTACAAATCCCGGACCATGCGCAGTTGCAAGCGTTGACGTGGTTCCATCAAAAGGCATCACGGGAACTGTAACAACAGGTGCAGCAATTCCTGTTCCCGGTTTAGTACAATTATTTAGATATGAAGGTGCACTTACGAAATGGGATTCGGTAACTTATCAAAATGTGAATGCAACAGGTATTTATTCATTCAATGCAGTAAATTCTGCAAGTTATATCCTTATGTGTATCCCTACAGCAACAAATATGGTTAAAACGTACGCACCAAATAATTCAACGTGGAAGAACGCTACTGTTTTTTCGCATAGTTGTTTAGCTGATTTCAATATTAATATTGATGTTGTTCCAATAACAACCTTAACACCGGGTCCGGGCGTTTTAGCAGGGAAGATAGTAGAAGGAGTAAATTATGGCGGTAAAGGAACTGCAATATCACCTGGGAATCCAATTGGTGGTTTAACTATCAAGGGAGGAAAAAATCCCGGTGGAGGAATAGTTGCCCAAGGTAAAACAGCAGGCGATGGCACTTACACATTATCAGGATTGTCATTATCCGGTGTTGGCGAAACGTATTATGTTTTTGTGGATATTCCGGGAGTAGATACTTCCGGTACGCATTATAAAGCAATTACGTCGGGAACAACATCCTATGTTGATCTTGATTTTGTGGTTGATTCTGATTATGTGAGACCTATAGATTATACAGCAATTAAAGAATTGAATTTAGATGGAGAATTGGTAACGGTTTATCCTAATCCTGCAAAAGACCTGGTGTATATTAAACTGGATGCAAAGAACGAATCAAACATCTCACTTGAATTATATGATATGTTTGGCAAGAAAATAATGAGTGAGAATTATTATTCTGTTCAAAATGAATTTAAAACAGGAATTGATGTAGCGAAACTTAGTAGAGGAATTTATTTTGTAAAAATAAGATTGAATACAGGCGAAGCTAGGATCAAATTGGTTCTTGCCGAATAATTCATACGTTGATACCGATCACCAGAACATCATCAATTTGTTCTTAAGACTGTTTCCAATCCACAAAAGGGTTGGAAACTTTTTTTATCATCTAAAACAATGATTTTAGGTATGAGTAATGTTAAAACCGTCTAAAAGATCCTCTTTTGTTGATTCTCTTGAGATAATGTTAAATAAACATGGCATAAATTTTATATTTTAGCTTATCAAAAACTAGTATCATGAGAAGACTTTTATTTTTATTTTTTGTTGTAGCAATTTGCAGCATTGAATCAAATGCGCAAACATCTGTTGACCTAACTTGGTTAAATGGTTTAGGCTCCAAAAATTCGGGGAATGATATTGTAAAGGGATCTTTCGTAGATGCTTCCGGAAATATTTATATAACCGGTCAGATTGCTGATACAACGGATTTTGATCTAACGGCAGCAACTAATACGCTTCAAGCGTTGAATCATTGTTTTGTAGCGAAATATAGCAGTGGCGGAACACTTGTTTGGGCAAAAGTATTGAACGGCCTTGGTGTATCTATGGGAAATTGTGTGGGAGTTGATGGATCGGGAAATGTTTATTTAAGTGGAAGCTTTAGCGGTGGCAGTATTAATTTTGATCCCTTTGCAACAAATGTGTTGTTGAGTCCTTCACAAAATGATATGTTCATTGCCAAATATAATTCTTCGGGTGTTTATCAATGGGCATACGGAGTTGGTCAGTTATCAAGTAATGTTACATCGAGAGCGATGAAAGTTCAGAGTAATGGCGATATTATTGTTGGTGGTAGTTTCAACGCCATTGGTTTAATTGATTTCAATCCCGCTACTCCAAGTTATACAGTGCCTAATGCTGGCTCCAACGATGGATTTGTTGCCAAGTATAATAATTTAGGTGTATTGCAATGGGCTTTTAATATTGGTGATGTGAGTGGTGATTATGTAACAGCGGTTGATGCCGACGCAGCCGGGAATGTTTATTTTGCTGGAGATTTTCAAGGAACGCCTGATTTTGACCCAAGTGCCAGCACTTATCCGATCGCTTCAACCGGTATGCAAGATTTTTTCTATTGTAAGTTTACAATAACCGGTACGTTAATTTGGGCAAAGAACTTAGGTGGAACTTTAGGAGATGGTGTTAGTCATATGAAATTAGATAATTTAGGGAACCTGATCTTAACGGGTTATATGCAAAGCACAGATTTTGATGCCGACCCTTTACCTACTGCGACGGTGACATTAAATAAAGTAGGTGGAGGATTACAAGATATGTTTGTTGGTAAGTACGATAATTCGAACGGAAATTATTTATGGGCAAAAACCACCGGAAATAGTAATCAAATTTCGGCAAACGATGTTGCGATCGATGCATTGAACAATGTTTATATAACAGGACAATTTAATGCCACAACTGATTTTGACTTTAGTGCAGCAAATTATACGTTAACGCCAACCATCACATCTTTGAATGATGTTTTTTTAGCAAAATACAGTAGTGCAGCAGGGCAATTACTTTTTGCTGATCATTTGGGAGGACCTACTTCACCTGGTAGCGCAGGTGCCACAATATTTGTTGATAATACAAATAACATTGTGTTAACCGGAACCTACGGTAGTTATATTGATCTTGATTTTTCGGTTGCTTCAAATACAGTTACCGCCTATGGGGGAATGGATATTTTCTTTTCTAAATATTCTCAGTGCATAACAGCAGATGCACCAACAGTAGCTGTAACAATGCAAACCATGTGCGCTAACAGTGTTGCCACATTATCTATCAGCGGTGGAAATTTGAATTCAGCAACCAATTGGGTTTGGGCAAGTTTAGTTTGCGGATCAGGAACTGTTGGAGTAGGAACAACCACAACGGTACAACCGGTATTTTTAACGCAATATTTTGTAAGAGGTGAAGGTGGATGTACAAGTCCCGGCCCTTGCGCAAGTGCAACGGTTGATGTGGCACCTTTAAAAGGGATCACCGGAACTGTAACTACAGGCGCAGCAATTCCTGTCCCGGGTTTAGTGCAATTATTCAGATATGAAGGAGCACTTACAAAATGGGATTCGGTAACGTATCAAAATGTAAATGCAACGGGGATCTATTCGTTCAATGCAGTAAACTCTGCAAGTTATATTATCATGTGCATCCCAACAGCAACCGACATGGTTAAAACTTACGCGCCCAATAATTCAACATGGAAGAACGCAACTATATTTTCTCATGGTTGTGTAGTTGATTATAATATCAATATTGATGTTGTTCCAATTACAACTTTAACACCGGGTCCTGGAGTTTTAGCAGGGAAAATAGTGGAAGGTGTAAATTATGGCGGTAAAGGAACTGCAATATCACCGGGAAATCCAATTGGTGGTTTAACTATCAAAGGCGGTAAAAATCCGGGTGGCGGAATTGTTGCTCAAGGCAAAACAGCAGGCGATGGCACTTACACATTATCAGGATTGTCATTATCCGGTGTTGGCGAAACGTATTATGTTTTTGTGGATATTCCGGGAGTAGATACTGCAGGCACGCATTATAAAGCAATTACGTCAGGAACAACATCCTATACCGATCTTGATTTTGTGGTTGATTCTGATTATGTAAGACCAATAGATTATACAGCAATTAAAGAATTGAATTTGGATGGAGAACTGGTAAAGGTTTATCCTAATCCTGCAAAAGACCTTGTGTATATTAAATTAGATGCAAAGAATGAATCCAACATCTCACTTGAATTATATGATATGTTTGGAAAGAAAATAATGAGCCAGAATTATTCTTCTGTTCAAAGTGAATTTAAAACAGGGATTGATGTAGCGAAACTTAATAGAGGAATTTATTTTGTAAAGATAAGATTGAATTCAGGCGAAGCTCGGATCAAGCTTGTGCTTACCGAGTAATTTATACTCTTATACCAATCACCAGAACATCATCAATTTGTTCTAAAGACTGTTTCCAATCTGCAAAAGCATTGGAAACATTTTTTTTCTGAACATCCATAGGCCTATCAATATTTTGTAGTAATAATTTTTGCATATTGGCCAACATGAACTTTTTTCCCTTTGGTCCGCCGAACTGATCGGCAAAACCATCGCTGAAAATAAAAATGGTATCTCCTTTTTTTACTTCAATACTGTGATCAACATATTCGCGTTTTTCTACTAACTCCAAACCACCAATTGGGAATTTATTTGGTTTTATGATCTCTAATTGATTCCCATTCTCTTTTCTGAATATCCAAAGCGGACGATTTGCTCCCGAGTATTTTAATTTATTTGTTTTTTTATCAATAGCGCACAGTGCAATGTCCATACCATCGCGTCGCTCGCTTTCGTGATGATTTTGATTGAGCGCAACCTTAACTCCCTTATGTAATTCTAAAAGTATTTTTCCGGGCTCGGAGATATTCCGTTGATTGATTATTTCGTTCAGTAAATTATTTCCAACAATACTCATAAATGCACCCGGCACACCATGTCCTGTACAATCGGCCGCTGCAATGAATTGAATATTGTTGTGATCGGAATGCCAGAAAAAATCACCACTTACAATATCTTTTGGCTGATACAAAATAAAACAATCCTTTAAAGAAATTTCGGTTTCTCGCAATGATGGCAATAATGCTTCTTGAATATTCTTGGCGTATTTTATGCTGTCAGTGATCTCAACGTTCTTATTTTGGATCTCCTCTTTTTGTTTTACAACTTCTTTGGTTCGTTCTTCAACTTGTTTCTCAAGTTTTTGTTTATCGGCAATAAGTTTTTTGGTTTTGATAGTGTTGTAAGCAAAAATACTGCTAACGCCAACTAAAACACAGATCGTATAGAACCACCAGGTTTGATACCACGGTGGTAATATCACAAAACTATAACTAGAAGCTTCTTTGGTCCATAAACCATCGTTATTCATTGCTTGTACCATAAATGTGTATGATCCCGGAGGAAGTGAAGGATAAGTAACTTCTGTTTTAGAGATCTCGGGTGTCCATGCGTTATCAAGCCCTTCGAGTTTATATTTATACAAAACTTTTTCGGGAGCTATTAAACTAATGCCAATGTATTTGAATGTGATGTTATTTTTTGAAGAAGGTAATACAAGTTCCTTTGGTAAATAATGAATACTGTCAATTCCTTTAGCATGATCCAAAATATCTTCTTGCCCAAAAAATAATTTAATATCAGTGATGTTCAAAACAGGTTCTTTGGTATTAACGGCATCAATATTTGGATCATAGATCTCAAGACCGCCAACCGTGCCAATTAAAATGCGTCCGTCTTTGGCAATGTGTCCCGCATTTGAATTTGATTCTAAACTTAGCAAGCCATCATCTTTACCAAAATGCTTGAGTTTAGCTTCGTTAGTATAAAATGCTTTAATGTCTATGATATCTATACCATTATTTGAGCCAATGTATAAATTATCCTTACCATCAATTTGTAAAAAATTAATGAAACCGCTGGTATATCCTTGTTTTTTGGAGATGCGAGTTAACGCACTGTAATTATAAAGATAAAGTCCAACAGAAGTACCCAGCCATATATTTTTTCGCGAGTCCATAACAGCGCAAGATACACGCGAATTGATGAATTTATTTTTATCGTTATACTGAACGATCTTATCTCCTTCGTATTCTACAATTCCATTCTCTGTTCCAATGAGTATTCGCCCAAATTTATCTTCCGAAATAAATAGGATGAGAATATGAATGCCTTTTCCTCGAACGGAATTTACTTTTGTTTCTTCGGTTACAATGCCATCCTTTAAAGTGAAAACCCCTTGGTTAGTACCGATCCATAGTTTATTTTTTGAATCCAAATAAAGAGAACTGATATAACGGTTCTTGATCACCGGATCGATTAGCGTGAGAAATTTTCCATTCTCAAAATGGTATAAACCTTCATCTGTCCCAAAATAAATAGTGCCGTCGCTCATTGGTAAAATGGCATTGATATTATTATCTATTAAACCCGGAGAATTCTTTTCACCTCTTTGATAACTTGTAATTGTTCCGTTCTTTATTTTAGCTAAGCCATGACTATTTAATGCTAACCATATAGCACCTTCTTTATCCTCCGCAACAGCATTGATATAATTTTCGGCAAGACCGTTCAGCTTTGTGAAATAAATAAATTTATTGGAAAAGAATTTATATACGCCCGAACCATTAGAACCTATCCAAATATTTTTTTCGCGATCCTGCAACAAGGCAAGAATGGGATTATTTGTTAGACCGTTCTCTGAGTTATAATAACCCTTTCTTACTTTACTCGTAAAATCGTAAGAAAAGATACCTTCGGCGAACGTAGAAAAATAAAATTCATCCTCACCTGTTTTTATGATGCTGCTGAACGAGATATTTCCTTGGGCGGGGATCTCATTTGCAGCCCGAACGTTCATATCCTTATCAACAATGTTCAAACCTGTTTGGGTACCAACCAATACCTCTCCGTTAGAGCGTTGCGCAAAAGCGAAAACAAAATCATGCGATAAGCCGTTGGCGGAAGAGAGATGTTTGAATGTGCCATTTTTTCGATCATAGAATACTAATCCGTTTTGCATGGTACCAAACCAAATATTATCATTCGCATCAATGAACATTGAATAGATAGTACTTGTATTAAGCACTTCATTTTTTGTGAACGCGCTGATCTTATTGTTCTCTAAAATAAAAACGCCGTTCTGCGTTCCTATCCATGTTTTGTTGTTGTCGCAAAGTAATTTATAGACCCAGCTGTTGGCAAGACCATTCTTCTCATTATAATTTGTGAAATTTAAATTCTTATAAACGCTTATGCCTTTGCTTGTACCAAAAAGTAATTCGTGGTTCGGCGTTTCAACTATTGAAAAAACAACATCGTTAATTAAACCGTCGTTAGCCGAGAGTTGATGAAATTTATTACCATCAAATTTTCCCGCACCTCCGCTGTTAGTTCCAAACCACACATACCCTTTACTATCTTGAAAAACGGAAAGCACTTGTGATTGCGGTAAACCATGTTCGGTATTATAATTCTTAAAATTATAAGTTTGAGAAAATGAAAAACAGGAAACTAAAGTAACAAGAGAAGTAGTGAGATATTTTTTTAGCTTGATCAATGGGTATTCAAATATAAACTTAAAAACACTTATTAATAAATTTCTTCAACCCTTTATTCACCACAAGCGGACTTTCCAAAAATCCCATATGTCCATCGTGTTCTAAAACCAAGATCTGTTTATTGCGAATGGTTTCCGATTGTGCCAATAAACTTTGGTAAGGTAAAATATTATCGTGCTCGCCAATGATCATCATAACGGGATAACTTACCATCCCTAAAATAATATCTCTGTTTGGTCTGTCTTTCATTCCTTCTAATGCTGCAACAGCTCCTTGTTTTGTAACACTCAATGCAATTTTTGTGGCGAAAGCAATTTCATCTTTTAAATACTTTAAATTTTTTGTCGCAAATAAATTCTTGATGGTATCCTTGGTATAAACACGTTTGTTGGCTTTCACCAATTTTATTGCGCGCATTCTGTCTTTCTTTTTTTCTTCCGAATCGGGTAGGGCAGTGGAGTGACATAAACATAAACCACATAAATGTTCTGGATATAATTCAGCAAATGCAAGAGCGGCGTAACCTCCCATGCTATGACCAACGATCACATATTTTTTTAATCGTAAACTATCCATTACTTTTTTTACGCACTTAGCTATGAGTTCCATACTATGTACATAACCAAAACAAGGTGTTTGTCCATGCCCCGGAAGATCAATGGCAATTACACGAAACGTTTTTGCAAGTTCCGCGATATTCTTCTCCCAAATTTCCTTCGAACCTAAATACCCATGTAATAAAACAACAACACGCCCTTCTCCCTGATCAGAAAAGGAAACTGCAGTATTTTTAAATAAGGCTGTTTTATCCATTTATTTCTCGCTCATTTTTAAGATCTCGTTGAATTGATCCTCTGTAACTTTACTTACCGAGAGTCGCGCAATGCGTAATAATTCCATTCCCTTTAATTTCGGTGCCTTTTTGATATCTTCTAAGGAAACCGGCTTTTTAAGCGCTTTAAAAGGGCTAATATCCACAGCTAACCATGCCGTTTCTTCTGTGCTTGGGTCTTGGTAACTTTCTTTTACAAGCTTTGCTATTCCAACAATGTTCAAACCCTCATTACTATGGTAAAAGAACAGCAGATCGCCCTTTTTCATGTCCCTTAAATTATTGCGTGCCGCGTAATTGCGAACGCCATCCCAGGTTGTAACCTTGTCTTTTACAAACTGTTCCCAACTGTACTTAAAGGGTTCTGATTTTATAAGCCAATAATTCATGTTTTTTGAGGTTTTGGACATCAAAGATAAAACTTAAACCTGCCTAAACTTCTTTAAAAATCCAATGTTTAAAACATGCTGAAAACTACGACTAAGCTTATAAAAAACGCGCTTAAATATTGTGGATTTCATCAAAAGATACTTATATTTGCACCCAAATTAAAAGAAAACGTATTTTTTGATAGAATTCATGAGTAACAGGACTATAATTTTAACAATATTCTTAATTTTTTCCAGCCTTTTTCCCGCTAAAATTTCAGCTTCTGAACCTACTGAGAATGAAGTTTCTGCACATGATACCATCCAGCCTGCCACAGCTCATCACGATGCTAAAGAAGGAAAATTAGACATGACCGCGCTCGCTTTCGAGCATATTTTAGATTCACATTATTGGCATTTTTGGGGTGAAGGCGAAGGAACAGTTGCCGCACCGCTTCCATGCATTATTTATTCTAACACAAAAGGCTTACAATTTTTTATGTCTTCGGTTTTTGAACATGGTCATGCCACTTACAATGGTTATCGTTTAGAAGAAGAAAAAATAATTTCTGAAGATGAGCAAGAAAGTGTTTATGACTTCTCTATCACAAAGAACGTAATGCAATTGCTTTTATCGGCCACATTAATGTTTTGGCTTTTTACTTCTATTGCAAGAGCGTATAAGAACACAGGAGTTACAAGCGCGCCAAAGGGAAAACAATCATTTTTTGAACCTGTAATTACGTTTGTTAGAGATGATATTGCTAAAAATAATATCGGGGCAAAAAGCGACAGGTTTGTTCCGTACTTATTAACGGTGTTCTTTTTAATTTTAATAAATAATATTCTTGGTATGGTTCCAATTGGCGCCAACTTAACAGGAAATATTGCTTTTACCATGGTGCTTGCAACGTTCACTTTAATATTGACCAACGTGAATGGCAACAAACATTACTGGAAACATATTTTACTTCCACCGGTACCAAAAGCACTTTATATTATGATGATCCCTTTAGAGATCATTGGAATTTTTACAAAACCATTTGCCTTAATGATCCGTTTGTTCGCTAACATGACAGCAGGTCACATGATCGTCATAAGTTTGATAGGTTTGATCTTTATGTTCGAAACATTATGGATCTCGCCAATTTCAGTTGCCTTTACTTTATTCATTGATATTTTAGAATGCTTAGTGGCCATTTTACAGGCTTTCATCTTTACTCTTCTTACGTCATTATTCATTGGGTCAGCAGTTGCCGATCATCATGAAGAAGCGCATGAAGGTGAAGAACACAAAGCAGCACATTAATTAATAAAATTTTTAACCATAAATAAAACCAAGAAAAAATGACTGGAAGTATCGCAGCACTCGGTGCAGGATTATCGGCAATAGGAGCCGGAATAGGTATCGGATTAATTGGTGGTCATGCATTAGATGCAATGGCACGCCAACCCGAAATGTACAACAAAATTCAAACAACCATGTTTATTGCTGCGGCCTTAGTTGAAGGTGTTGCTTTATTCGGTATTGTTGTTGCCTTAATGCAAGGGTAATATGTAATTGTCCCTTACGTTTGGTAAGGGACATTATTTTAGCTTACTCGTTTTTTAATGAACATAAACATACGAAAATGAATAGTTTAATTATTTTATCTTCACTCATCACCCCGGGGATCGGATTAATTTTCTGGACCACCTTGGTGTTCTTGTTGTTGATCTTTTTATTGGGGAAATATGCCTGGAAACCAATTTTGGGCGCAATTAAAACTCGCGAAAAGAATATTGAAGAGTCTTTGGCAAAAGCCGAAAGCGCTTTGAATGATATGCGCGAATTACAAGCCAATAACGAAAAGATATTGGCAAAGGCTCGTGAAGAGCGTGATAGCTTATTAAAAGAAGCTCGCGAAACAAAAGAGAGCATTATTTCAGAAGCTAAAAGTAAAGCGCAAAAAGATGCCGATCGTATCATGGCGTCCGCACGCGATCAAATAATAAACGAAAAAAATGCTGCTGTTTCTGAATTAAAGAATCAAGTAGCTTCTTTATCTATTGAAATTGCCGAGAAGATATTACGAAGCGATCTTTCAACGGATGAAAAACAAAAAGCATTGGTAAGTAATTTAATGAAAGACGTTAACCTGAACTAACAATGATCGTTGCTACAAGATACGCCAAATCACTCCTTGATCTTTCGCTTGAAAAAAAGCAGTTAGATGAGACACGGAATGATATGAAGTTGATCAAAACTGTTTGTGATCAAAATCACGATCTTGTTAATCTGTTCAATAGCCCTATTGTAAAAACAGATAAGAAGATCGCGATCATGAAAGCTGTTTTTGGAAAGAACATTTCTAAATTATCACAATCTTTCCTTGATCTTTTGGCAAACAAACGTCGCGAAAGTTATATTCCTCAAATAGCGAATTCATTTGATGAATTGTATAAGAACAAAATGAATATCACCACTGCTGTTATTAAAACAGCAATTGGTTTGGATGATAAATTAAAGAAACGTGTATTAGAGATCGTAAAACAAACTGCAGGAAAAGGAGAAATAGAACTTATTGAAAAAGTTGATCCTTCTATCATTGGCGGGTTTGTGTTAACGATAAGCGATAAACAATTAGATGAAAGTGTAAAACATAAACTGTCGGCACTCAAAAAGAATTTATTGGACAGTAAATATATAAGTGTTAATTAAGAACCCTAAATAAAATGGCTGAAATTAAACCGGCAGAAGTATCTGCAATTTTAAGACAACAATTAACGGGCTTTAAAAGTGAAGCGGAGTTAGAAGAAGTAGGAACCGTATTGCAAGTAGGTGATGGTATTGCGCGTATCTACGGATTATCAAAAGTTCAATCGGGTGAGTTGATCGAATTTGAAACAGGTTTACAGGCAATCGTATTAAATCTGGAAGAAGATAATATTGGTGCTGTATTATTAGGACCAAGCGTTGGCATCAACGAAGGAAGTCCGGTAAAACGTACAGGTAAAATTGCCTCGTTAAAAGTAGGTGAAGGAATGTTAGGTCGTGTTGTGGATACCTTAGGAAATCCGATCGACGGTAAAGGACCAATTAAAGGCGAAACATATGAAATGCCAATTGAGCGTAAAGCTCCCGGTGTAATTTATCGTCAGCCTGTGAACGAACCATTACAAACAGGTATCAAAGCTATTGATGCTATGATCCCTATTGGTCGCGGACAACGTGAGCTTGTAATTGGTGATCGTCAAACCGGAAAAACGGCGGTGTGTATTGATACCATCATTAACCAAAAAGAATTTTTTGAAGCAGGTAAACCTGTATTTTGTATCTATGTTGCTATTGGACAAAAAGCATCTACCGTTGCGAACGTTGTTCGTGTATTGGAAGAGAATGGCGCCATGGCTTATACAGTAATTGTTGCAGCTTCTGCAGCTGATCCTGCTCCTTTACAATTTTACGCGCCTTTTGCAGGTGCTGCTATCGGCGAATTTTTCCGCGATACCGGTCGCCCTGCCTTGATCGTGTATGATGATCTTTCAAAACAAGCGGTGGCTTATCGTGAGGTTTCATTATTACTTCGTCGCCCTCCGGGACGTGAAGCATATCCGGGTGACGTATTTTATTTGCACAGTAGATTATTAGAGCGTGCTGCAAAAGTTAACGGTAACGATGCGATCGCGAAGAACATGAATGATCTTCCTGAATCGATCAAACATTTAGTAAAAGGTGGTGGATCATTAACGGCTTTACCAATTATTGAAACACAAGCGGGCGACGTTTCGGCGTATATCCCAACAAACGTAATTTCAATTACCGACGGACAAATATTCCTTGAGTCGAATTTATTTAACTCAGGTGTTCGTCCCGCCATTAACGTAGGTATCTCTGTATCTCGTGTGGGTGGTAATGCGCAAATCAAATCCATGAAAAAAGTTGCAGGTACTTTAAAGTTAGATCAAGCACAATACCGCGAGTTAGAGGCCTTCTCTAAATTTGGTTCCGACCTTGATGCTGCAACAAAATCTATTTTAGATAAAGGTTCTCGTAACGTGGAAATTTTGAAGCAAGCGCAGTTCTCGCCATTACGCGTAGAGCAACAAATTGCTATCATCTACTTAGGAACTAAGAATTTTGTAAAACAAGTTCCAATAAATAAAGTAAAAGAATTTGAAAAAGAATTCTTGGATGCAATGGAGCGTAAGTATAAATCAACATTAGATGCACTAAAAGCAGGTCAGTACACAAACGAGATCACCGATGCGATCGAAGCGTGTGCTAAAGATCTGTTGGGAAAATATTAATGAGATGATTAGCTGATGAGGTAATTAGCTAATTATCACATCATCTAATTTGCTAATTGAAAAAAGATGCCAAATTTAAAAGAGGTTCGAAATAGGATAGTATCAGTTGGTTCAACCATGCAGATCACAAGTGCCATGAAAATGGTGAGTGCTGCTAAATTGAAGCGCGCGCAAGATGCGGTTGTTCAAATGCGTCCTTATGCCAATAAATTGAAAGAGATCCTTGAGAATGTAAGTTCAAGTTCAGAGGCAAGTCAAAATAAATTCAGTAGAAAAGGTGCGGTAAAAAATGTGTTGATCGTTCCCATTTCTTCTAATCGTGGTTTAGCGGGGGCGTTCAACTCAAGCATCATTAAAAAAACTTGGCTCATCATTAACGAACTTCAAGGAATGAATATTACAGTGATGCCTGTTGGTAAAAAAGCCTTTGATGCGTTCCATAGAACTCAATACAATATTCACGGTAACGATATGCCTGATCACGGAAATGATCTTTTTAATAAACTTACGTTTGAAAATGTTTCGCCGTTCGCTGATATCATTATGAACGCTTACTCTGCAAAACAGTTTGATAAAGTGATCATCGTTTATAATCAATTTAAGAACGCGGCAGTGCAAATTCCAACCGAAGAACAATTATTACCAATAGAGGCTTCTAGATCAGAAACTCCTAAAAAGAAAGCGGATTATGAATTTGAACCAGGTACAGAGTACATTGTAAATGAACTCATCCCACGTTCTATAAGGACACAATTTTATAAAGCATTATTAGATTCGTTTGCAAGTGAGCACGGAGCGCGTATGACTGCTATGCATAAAGCAACAGACAACGCCACAGCTATGCAAAAAGAATTAAAAATTACGTATAATAAAGCCCGCCAGGCTTCTATCACCAAAGAGATCCTCGAGATCGTTTCAGGTGCCGAAGCTTTGAACGGTTAG
This sequence comes from Sphingobacteriaceae bacterium, assembly GCA_023251775.1. GTDB lineage: Bacteria > Bacteroidota > Bacteroidia > B-17B0 > Aurantibacillaceae > Aurantibacillus. The sequence continues at coordinate 25,383 of JAHEYC010000024.1, forward strand.
AAATAATTGTATGATCCCGTAAGATTATGCGAATGCTGTTGCAATTCCTTCTTGGAATTCTGGCTTAACCTCCCAACAACATTTCATGGTCTTACATTAAACAGAAAGAGAGAACCATGAAGTTATCAATGTTCAAATTCAACCTGCCAAAAGAATTATTGGCAGAGTATCCGGCAAAGAATCGCGAAGACTCGCGTTTAATGGTGGTTGACCGTGCTACAGGAAAGATCACCCATAAAAAATTCAAAGATATTTTAAGTTTTTTTGATGAAGGTGATGTGATGATGTTGAATGATACCAAAGTTTTTCCTGCTCGTATGTACGGTAATAAGGAAAAGACCGGTGCCAAGATCGAAGTATTCTTACTTCGCGAATTAAATACCGAAAGTCGTTTATGGGATGTATTGGTTGATCCGGCGCGTAAAATTCGTATCGGTAATAAATTATATTTCGGAGAGAATAATGATGCGCTGGTGGCTGAGGTAATTGATAATACTACATCACGCGGAAGAACTTTACGTTTTTTATATGACGGAAGTTACGAGGAGTTCCGTAAGATCCTTTACGACCTTGGGGAAACGCCGTTACCAAAATACATTAAACGTAAAGCCGAAGAATCGGATATTGATCGTTACCAAACAGTTTTTGCAAAAAACGAAGGTGCAGTAGCTGCGCCAACGGCGGGATTACATTTTAGCAGAGAATTATTAAAAAAGTTAGAGATCAAAGGTGTGCAATTTGCGCCATTGACCTTGCATGTTGGATTAGGAACTTTCCGTACAGTAGAGGTAGAAGATCTTACCAAACATAAAATGGAAAGCGAAGAGGTGTTGATCGGAAGCGATACATGCAAAATAGTGAACTCTGCAAAAGAGAAAAAGAAAAAAGTGTGTGCGGTTGGAACTACAGTAATGCGTGCGGTGGAATCTTCAGTATCTACTACAGGGCAATTAAATCCTTATGTGGGCTGGACAAACAAATTCATTTTCCCTCCATACGAATTTAATGTAGCAAATTGTATGATCACCAATTTCCATATGCCTGAGAGTACTTTATTAATGATGGTAAGTGCGTTTGGCGGATATGATCTTATTACAAAAGCATACAAAGAAGCTATAAAAGAGAAATATCGCTTCTATAGTTATGGCGATGCGATGTTGATCTTGTAGTTAGTATAAGAATATAGTATAAGAAGAAGCCCCGCATAAATGCAGGGCTTTTTTGTTTATTATTGAATGCTGATCAAAAATCATATTTAATCATAAGCGATCCGCGTCATCTGCGTGCAATAAGGATATTTAATCCCAAACCAAACGAAACAAAGGTTTTTTATCTGATGTTTCTTCTTGCATCTCTTTATTCGCACTTCTGATGCTCATTCTCTCATCCCACTTTTCTCTCCATGTTTTTCTTTCGGTTTCTTTCACACCTCTTTGTTTAAATATTCTAAAGCAAATACCAAACTCACCACCAAGACCTGTTAACATGGTTGAATAGCCTGTATTGTTTTGCGCATCTGTAATTGGATTTGACTTTGGTTTTTCTTTTGCAAACCCATTAAATGCGTAAAGCATTCCCATCACACCAAAGCGTTTTGTGAAATAAATTCTTGAGCGCATTCCGGTGCGTATAACAGCTCCTCTACCATTGTAAGTGAATAATTCTTTTGAAGGCATACACGAAACTGCTCCAAAATTATCCACAGGGTTACTATATACGCTTCCTTCCACTCTATAAAATCCTGTGCTTGCAAATAAAGAAAAGTCTATGCGTTTTGTTACAAATGGATGATAGGAAAAATCGAGCGTGAAGTACTTAGTTGAAGCCCACATTATATTATTTTCGGCAGGAAGACCGGCTTTATAAAAATCATTTACGTTAATATTGTAATTCTCACCACCGCGACTAAAACCAACACCAATTTTATCGGTGATACCATACTCCATAATTAATGGATCAATGTTTCCGCGAATACGATCGCTGTGTGTCATATCACCATTTTTATTCCATGTGGTATAAACAGCAGTGCTTGGTCCGCCGGTAATGCTTGTTACCAAACATCTTTTATAAAACGCTCTTGGATCTTTTAATTGAGTATTAGACTCTTGGGCAAAACCGCAAGATGTAATAAGGAGAAGGACGATCTGACTTGTTAGGATGGTTAGATTCTTCATGGCTAGGTTGTTTAATGATATAACGTATGATAACAGCGTTTATTATTTAAATGTAAATTAAAAAAAGCGGTTTGTAAAGTCCTTTTTGATAACTGGTAAGCGGAGACTGTTAATTTAACACTAAAATGGGGTAAGTGGAGGCCGATTATAGCCTTAATCCCAGCTCCTTAAGCTGCTCTTGGCTGATCTCACTAGGGCTATCGATCATTACGTCTTTACCCGCATTATTTTTAGGGAAGGCGATAAAATCACGGATACCATCGGCGCCGCCAAATAAACTGCATAAACGGTCAAATCCAAAGGCAATACCGCCATGGGGAGGAGCCCCAAATTCGAAGGCATTCATTAAAAAACCGAATTGTTTTTGCGCTTCTTCTTTGGTAAAGCCCAATACTTCGAACATGGTTGCTTGTAAATTCTTATTATGAATACGGATACTTCCGCCGCCAACTTCTACGCCATTAATTACCATATCGTATGCATTTGCGCGAACATTTCCGGGATCTTTTTTTAATAAGTCAATATCTTCCGGTTTGGGAGAAGTAAAAGGATGATGTTTCGCCACCCAACGTCCCCTTAATGATTCCAATAAATTCGGATCGCCCTCATTCCATTCTAATAAAGGAAAATCAACCACCCATAAACACGAGAATTTATTTTTGTCGCGCAATCCCAAACGATTTCCCATTTCCAAACGCAATTCTGATAATGCTTTGCGGGTTTTATCTTCGTCGCCCGCTAATACTAACATTAGATCTCCGGGTTGTGCATTAAATGCTGCGGCCCATTTTTTAAGTTCTTCCTCGTTGTAAAATTTATCCACGCTTGATTTTAATGTTCCATCAGAATTATAACGTGCGTAAACCAAACCTGTAGCGCCAATTTGCGGACGCTTTACAAACTCCGTTAATTCATCCAATTGTTTGCGTGTGTATTCGGCTGCTCCTTTAGCGCAAATTCCTACAACTAATTTAGCATCATTAAATACTTTGAATTCTTTTCCTTTTACGACATCATTCAATTCTACAAACTTCATTTCAAAACGCACATCGGGTTTATCGTTACCATAATTTTTCATGGCATCGGCATAGGTCATATGTGGCATTTTAGGAATGTCAATATTTTTTACGCTTTTGAATAAATGTTTTACTAAACCCTCAAACGTATTTAAAATATCTTCCTGCTCAATAAAACTCATTTCGCAATCTATTTGCGTGAACTCGGGCTGTCTGTCGGCACGAAGATCCTCATCTCTAAAACATTTTACAATTTGGTAATAGCGATCAAAACCACTCACCATTAATAATTGCTTAAAGGTTTGCGGACTTTGCGGCAAGGCATAAAATTGTCCTGAGTGCATGCGGCTTGGCACAACAAAATCGCGAGCGCCTTCGGGAGTTGATTTTATTAATACAGGCGTTTCAACTTCTATAAAATTTAATTTATCTAAAAAATTACGTGTTTCTAAAGCCAAACGATGACGCAATTCCAAATTTTTTCGAACGATGCTTCTGCGAAGATCCAAATAACGATATTTCATACGTAACTCATCCCCACCATCAGTTTCATCTTCAATAGTAAATGGAGGGGTGATAGATTCGTTTAAAATTTTAAGTGTTTCTACTTTTATTTCAATATCGCCGGTGACATGATTTTTATTTTTGCTTTCGCGTTCAATAACAGTGCCGGTAATTTGGATCACAAATTCGCGACTAAGCTGACGTGCTTGTTCGCTTAACGTTTTATCCCAATCAGGATTAAACACCAATTGCGTTATACCATAACGATCACGCAGGTCAACAAAGGTCATACCGCCAAGATCACGACTTTTTTGTACCCAGCCGCTAAGCGTAACTTTTTTGTCGATATCAGAACTTCTTAATTCCCCGCAGGTGTGTGAACGTAACATATGCTAAATATACTAATTTTTATCTTCTAAAATTTAAACAACAATATTCACGATCTTCTTTGGAACAACGATCACTTTCTTTGGCGTTTTTCCTTCCAAGTATTTTTGAGAATTTTCGTGTTCCAAAACAATTTTCTCTATTTCGGCAGGAGAAAGTGTAGTAGGCAATTCAATATTGAAACGCATTTTACCATTGAAGGAAACAGGGTAATTGAAATTGTCTTCCACCAAGAACGCCGGATTAAATTCCGGAAATTTTTCGAAAGCAATACTTTGTTTATGTCCTAAAATACTCCAAAGCTCTTCGGTAATATGCGGCGCATAAGGAGAAATTAAAATGATCAAGGGCTCTAATACCGAACGCTTATTACATTTAAGATCGGTCAACTCATTTACGCAGATCATAAAGTTACTTACCGAGGTATTGAACGAAAAACGCTCAATATCTTCTGTAATTTTTTTGATGGTAGCATGTAATGTTTTTAATTCTGCTTTTGTTGGAGCATCTTCGCTAATGGTTCCAATATACAAACGCCATAATTTTTTCAAAAAACCTGAAACACCTGTAATACCATTGGTATTCCATGGTTTGCTTTGCTCTAAAGGACCTAAGAACATTTCGTAAAGGCGGAGAGTATCGGCGCCGAATTTTTCGCACATTTCATCGGGAGAAACAACATTCCATTTTGATTTGGACATTTTTTCCACTTCATCAGCACATCTGAAGTTTTCATCACTTGGAAAAAGAAAAGCGTCTTTATATTCAGGCCTCCATTGTCTAAATTTATTTGCGTCCAAAATATCGTTGCTTACAATATTTACATCAACATTAATTTGATAATAACCTGCATAAGTATTGTTTTGAATAATAAAAGTATTTTTAAAATTAGGCTTGGCAGATTTTAGTTTTGCATTAACAACATTTTGAAATCCTAATAGTTTTTTGTCCAATTCAGAGGGCTCATTCTTTTGTCTTGAATTTTGCTCTTGTTTTGATATTTCATCGTAGATTTCCTTCGAGATAAAAACCTCTGGAAAATGAAAAATTTCTTGATTTCCATCATGATCATCATCTTGTTTGAACATCCCAGAGCATTTATAGATCTTATTACTTCTCCCCTGTATCATCCCTTGATTGATCAATTTCTGCGCAGGCTCTTCAATGTTAATATAACCAAGATCTTTTAAGGCTTTGGTCCAAAAGCGGACGTATAATAAATGTCCGGTAGCATGTTCGCTTCCGCCAATATAGAGGTCAACATTTTTCCAGTAATCCATGAACTGTTTACCAGCAAACTGCCCATTATTTTTCGCGTCCATATAACGCAAAAAATACCAGCTACTTCCTGCCCATCCCGGCATAGTGCTATGCTCGTAAGCAAATTCATTTTTGTATTTCCAATTGTTTGCGCGCGCCAAAGGAGGTTCGCCATCTTCGGTAGGTAAATATTTATCTACTTCCGGTAAAACCAAAGGCAATTCATTTTCAGAAAGCGCGTAAGGAATATCATTTTTATAGTAAATAGGAATTGGTTCTCCCCAATAACGTTGACGTCCAAACACCGCATCGCGCAGACGGAAATTTATTTTTCCTTTTCCAATATTTTTCTTTTCAATTTCCGCAATGGCTTTTTTAATTGCGTCTTTTACTTCAAGTCCGTTCAAAAAATCGGAATTAATTAATTTTCCTTCTTTCTCTCCCCAAGCTTCTTTGTCTAAGTCGTGTTCTTTTGTAGGAACAATTACTTGCGGCAAAGGCAAACCAAAATGTTTCGCAAATTTATGATCGCGTTCATCGTGAGCAGGAACAGCCATTACAGCACCAGTGCCATAACCTGCCAAAACATAATCGCCCACCCAAATAGGAATTAATTTTCCGGTAAAAGGATGCTCAACATAAGATCCAGTTGGAACTCCTGTAACTTTAGTTACATCGGTTTGGCGTTCTCTCTCGCTTCTGTTCTTTGCTTTAGTAACGTAATCTTCTACGATCGCTTTTTGTTCAGGCGTAGTTAATTGCGCCACCAATTCATGCTCGGGTGCAAGCGTAACAAACGAAACACCGAAGATGGTATCGGGGCGTGTTGTAAAAACTTCGATGTGGGTTTGGCTGCCAGCCTCACCCCCAGCCCCTCTCCTAAGGAGAGGGGGGCTGTCCCCTAACTTCTTTTTAATTACGGCTTTAACTGTATCGAGGCTTTTTGAAACTTCCGCATTTGTGAATCTAATGACGTCGAAACCTAATTCATTCAAAACTTTTGTTCGTTCTTCATCTTTTTCTTTTTGCTTCGAATGAATTTCGCCATCAACTTCAATGATAAGATTTTTTTCAAGACAAATAAAATCGGCAATATAAGTTCCAATAGGATGTTGCCTTCTAAATTTAAATTCAAGTTGTCTATTGCGCAAAGCTTGCCATAGTGTATCTTCACTTTCCGTCAACGGCTGTCTGTTTTCCCTTGCGTAATTTTTTAAGAGTGCGTAAATAGCCGGATCTGCAGTCTGCCATTTTTGGCGCGCAGTCCCCTTCTCCTTTGGAGAAGGGTTAGGGATGAGGCTGAATCTCAAACTCGTTCCTTCACTTCTCCCGATCCAATGCCTTTGCGATTCTTTCAAACTTTCGGTCCAATCCAACGTATCTAATCCTTCTAATAAACGCTGTGCATAAGCCGTAATGCGCATGCTCCATTGTTTCATTAATTTTCGTTCAACGGGATGTCCACCACGTTCGCTAACGCCGTCTTTTACTTCGTCGTTTGCTAATACAGTTCCTAAAGCAGGACACCAATTCACATACGCTTCTCCCAAATACGCAATACGATACGCCATAAGCGCATCGCTTTTTTGTTTTTCCGAAAATGCTTTCCACTCAGATGCAGAAAAATGTTTTACGTTGTCATCACATACCGCATTCACTTTTGAATTTCCATTTTTTTCAAATTCAGAAATGAGTGAATCTATTTTTTCGGTTTTATTAGATGTGTTATTATACCAACTATTAAAAATTTGGATAAAGATCCATTGGGTCCATTTGTAATAATTTGGATCAGAAGTTCTCACTTCTCTTTCCCAATCAAACGAAAAACCAATTTTATCTAATTGCTCGCGGTAACGGTTAATGTTTTGCTCGGTTGTAATAGCAGGATGCTGTCCGGTTTGAATTGCATATTGCTCTGCAGGCAAACCAAAACTATCATATCCCATCGGATGCAATACATTAAATCCTTTATGACGTTTATAACGCGCCACAATATCGGAAGCAATATAACCTAAAGGGTGACCAACATGTAAACCTGCGCCTGAAGGGTAAGGAAACATATCCAACACATAATATTTTGGTTTGGAAGAAGAATCTTCAGCTCGAAAAGTTTTATTCGCAGCCCAAAAAGCTTGCCATTTATTTTCTATTTCTCTAAAGTGGTATTCCATGGAATAAGTACGATTTTCCCCTGTTTATGAGGTGTACAAAGATAGGATTTTAGCTGGGGAAATCAAATATCGAGGCTGAATTCATCCGAATCCAAACCCACAGGGAAGATCTTGCGGAAATCCTCTAAATAATCGAGGTCGAGCTTAATGGTTTCAATACTTTCTTCATTGGCTTTGGTATGACTAATGATCTCGCCTCTTGGGTTCACAACCATGCTATCGCCAGAATGTGCAATATCGTTACCGTCTTTTCCAATGCGATTTACGCCAATAACGTAACATTGATTTTCGATTGCGCGGGCAATTAATAATTGTTTCCAAGGGTAATTTCTAACTTCGGGCCAGTTAGCGACGTAAATTAAAACATCATAATCCCACTTTGCCGCTTTGAATTTATTTCTGCTCCAAATAGGAAAACGAAGATCGTAACACACCAGCGGACAAATTTTCCAATCGTTTATTTTTTTGATGATCTTTTTCGTGCCTGCTGTATAAAATTCATCTTCTTTGGCCATTCTAAATAAATGACGTTTATCGTACGAATCAAATTTTCCGTTTGGTTCAACCCAATATAAACGGTTGTAATATTTATTATCTTCTTTTGTAGAGATACTTCCTGTAATGACCGCATTTTTTTCATGCGCCATTTTTTTCAGGAACTCAAATCCCATTCCCAAATGATCTTCCGCATTTTTTTCGGGCTTCATGGTAAAACCGGTGGTGAACATTTCAGGCAAAACAATTAGATCGGTTTTTGTAGGAATAGATGATACCAATTTCTCGAAATGCTGGACATTCATTTCCACATCTTCCCAATGCAAATGAGTTTGTATGAGCGTAATGTTCATTGCTTAAAGGTAATATTTAAACACTAAGAGACAAAGGAGTAATTAGGCCAATTTTAAACACCAAGACACCAAGGCACGGTTCTATTATGTAGAAAAACCGTGTCTTCGTGTCTTGGTGTTTAATTATACACATCTAGTTAAATAAAACTCCGTGTCTCCGTGTCTTTGTGGCTAAAATTAATCCTTATCTTTACGCAATGCCTCAAATCTCGGCCGTGATCATAGCTTTTAACGAAGAAAACAACATCGAACGTTGTTTAAAATCGCTGCAAGGTGTAGTGGATGAAATTGTGGTGTTGGATTCGTTCAGCAAAGATAGAACAGAGGAAATTTGCAAAAAATATAATGTGAGTTTTTATCAACATGCGTTTGATGGACATATTCAACAAAAAAATAGAGCAATAACTTATGCAAAATTTCCGCATGTACTTTCGTTAGATTCGGATGAAGCATTGGATGAAAATTTAAGAAAATCAATTCTTGATATAAAAAATAATTTCAATAAGGACGGTTATTACATGAATCGTCTTACCAATTATTGCGGACATTGGATAAAACATTGTGGTTGGTACCCGGATAAAAAAATGCGTTTGTGGGATAGTAGAAAGGGATCGTGGACAGGAATAAATCCTCACGATAAATATGAATTAACTGAGGGAGATGGTAATGCAGGTTATTTAAAAGGAGATATTTTGCATTACAGTTATTATTCGGTGGATGATCATTACAAACAAGTAGAATATTTCACCAATATTGCTTCTAAAGCATTTTATGATAATAAAAAGAAAGCACCGGCGTTTAAATTAATTGTAAATCCGATGGCGAAATTTATTGATCACTATTTTTTGAAGCTTGGATTTTTAGATGGCAAAGCGGGATATTTAGTTTCTAAAATTTCGGCGTATGCCACGTATTTAAAATATAAGAAATTAAGAGCGCTGTATGCAAACGCAAAGTAAACAACGTATATTATTAAGTCGCACCGATTCAATTGGCGATGTTGTTTTAACTCTGCCCATGGCGGGCGTCATTAAAAGTCATTTTCCTAATTGGGAAATAATATTTCTTGGAAGGTCATACACCCAAGCAGTTGTTGAATTAAGTGAACATGTAAATGAGTTCATTAATTTTGATGACATGGAAGAAATGGATCAAATTGAGCAGATCGAATATATCAAAACATTCAATATCGATATTTTTGTTCATGTTTTTCCGGTAAAAGAAATTGCAGAAATAGCCAAAGGCGCAGCCATAAAAATAAGAGTAGGCACGCGCAATCGTTTATGGCATTGGTTCTTGTGTAACGAACTTGTTAGTTTGTCGCGCAAGAATTCTGATCTTCATGAGTCGCAATTAAATATCCAATTACTTTCTTTTTTAGATATTAATACAAAAATAGAACTGAGTGATATTGATCGCTATTACGGATTCACAAAAGTAAAACGTTTAGGAAATGAATTGTTTGTGAATATGATCGCTAAGGATAAAGTAAAAATTATTCTTCATCCGCGATCAAAAGGAAGTGCGAAAGAGTGGGGACTCGCCAATTTTTCGAAACTCATTGAACAATTACCAAAAGAGAAATTCCAAATTTTTATTAGTGGAACAAAAGAAGACGGCATGCAATTGGAAAATTTCATCAAAGAAAATCCTTCGGCCATTGATATCACAGGGAAATTAAGTCTTGACGAATTTATTTCATTTATAAATTTGTGTGATGTGCTTATTGCGGCAAGTACAGGTCCTTTACATATTGCAGCGGCTTTGGGTAAAAAAGCTATTGGCTTGTATTCGTCAAGGCGTCCAATTCATCCCGGGCGTTGGGCTCCTGTTGGAAAAGATGCGCATGCTTTGGTATTTGATGCTAATTGTGAACAATGCAAGGGTAAGAAGAACTGTAATTGTATTGAGAAAATAGACGTACAAAAAATCGTACATTTGATAAACGCAAAATGGGGTTTTTTAAAGATAAAGTAATTTGGATCACAGGTGCCTCTTCAGGAATTGGAGAAGCATTGGCTTTGGAACTTGCCAAGGGTGAAGCACGTTTGATAATATCTGCGAGAAGAGAAGATGAATTAAAACGCGTTGCTGCTTTAACTAAATTACCTGATCTTGACCTGATGATATTGCCTTTTGATCTAAACGATACTTCTAAAGCAACAGCACTAACGGCAAACATCATTAATAAATTCGGACGTATAGATATATTGGTGAATAACGGAGGAATGAGTCAGCGTTCGGAAATGGAAAAAACATCCATTGAAATTGACCGCGAATTAATGGAAGTAAATTATTTTTCGGCAGTAAATTTAACGAGAGCAGTTTTACCTTATATGAAACGCCAAAAAAGCGGAAATATAATTGTGATAAGCAGTGTTGCCGGAAAATTTGGTTTTTATTTGCGTTCGGGATATTCGGCAGCTAAACATGCATTGCATGGATTTTTTGATTCGTTTAGATTGGAGACAGAAAAAGATGGAATTAAAACTTTGATCGTTTGTCCCGGAAAAATTAATACAAATATTTCGTTAAATGCAGTTACCGATAAAGGCAAACATGGTAAAATGGATGTGAGTCATGCTAACGCCATGAGTGCTGGTGAATGTGCAAACATTATTTTAAAAGCCATCCAAAACAACCAAGAAGAAATTTTAATCGGCGGTAAAGAATTAACGGCTGTAAAGATCAAACGCTTTTTTCCTAAGTGGTTTGGGAAGATCATACGGAAGCAGAGTCCGTTTTAAATTTAAATTTTAAGAGGCAGAAACCACGAAGCGCTTCGCTTCACAAAGAAGGCACGAAGTACACAAAGTTTATGACATTGTGTCCTTCGTGAAAAAACTTCGTGTTCTTTGTGGTTTCTGCCTCTAATTACAAAACTTCCCGTAAGCTCCCTTCGCAATTTCCATTCCGCTTTCGGCGGCACGTTTTAAGTCATCGCACGGACTTTCCTTCAAATTAATTTTAGCAACGCCTCGCCAATAATACGCGTCGATATAATTGGGATCAAGCGTTAAGCACGAATTAAGATCTTCAATGCACTCTTTAAAATTTTGTTGTTTTCCAAGGGCAATAGCGCGTTTAAAATAATAATCGGGCTCAAATTTATTTAAGTTGATAGCTTGTTTGTAAAAACCAACAGCGGCCGGCAGATCATCCTGATCGTTGGCGCAATTGCCTAAAATAAAATAGGCTTTGCTGTTGTTCTTATCTACTAAAAGCGCATTGCTTGCATCTTTTCGCGCTTTAGCATGATCCATGAGAGCATAATATGCAGATGCGCGAGCAACATATGCTTTAGGGTAATTATACATCACAATTACCGTATTGAATTCTTCAATGGCTTTTTTTGGATTGTTGTTTTTTAAATACCATAAACCTTTATTGTAAAAGCCTTTGTAATTATACGGCGCAACACTTGTGGCTTTATTAAAATACATTAATGCTCTGTCATCGTTATTGCGCATCATGTTCTCCACGCCCAAACTATTTAGGGCTAAAAAATTATCCGGATATTTTTTCAAGATATCCTCGTAAAGGGTAATGCTGTTTTTCCATTTCGTATTTCGTATAAAAGAAAGTGACCCAAGTGCAACCACCAAAATTAGGGGAATGATCATTTTTTGTAGAGGGATCTTTTGAATTACGAATGCAACCAGCCAAGCAAACCCAATTATCGCCACATACATATATCTATCCGCATATAATACTTCGCCAAAGGGAACAAATTGCAAAACCAAAATAAGATTGCATAAAATAAATAGAATTATGGCTACTACATCTGTTTTACTTTTTTTGAATAGAACATAAAGTGCAACGATGATCAAGAGAAGAAATGCAATTCCAGTTATTGTAAATACTATTTTCTTTTCAGGAAAAGGATAGATCACACTAAGATCATAAGGGACAATGAACAAATTAAAATATTTATATAGTGCAAAGCCCGCATTTGTAATTCGTTCGTAAACCGGAAAATCATGCGCGTAATTAATGAATTGATCGGCAGCTTGCGTTTTTAAATTCACCAAACCAAATATCAATGAGATAATAAAGAAGGGAAGTTTGTTCGTTAATTGTTTTGGGTCAAATTTTTTGTACACGAACAGATCTAAACAAATCAAACTCAAAGGAAATACTACAGCCGATGGTTTGAACAAACATGAGGCAATAAAAAAAAGTCCCGTGTGTAATAAAAATTTAGAGTTATTGCTCTCCGTAAATTTTAAATAACTCAATAAGCCTAATAAATAGACTAGGGCATAACCTAAATTCTTTAATTCCGAGATCCAATTTACTGATTCACTTTGTAAGGGATGCAATAAAAAAATAATAACGGAAATAGAAGCGATATTTTTTTCTTTGAATAAACGAAGGGTCAATGTATAAACCAAGTAACCATTTGTCAAGTGAAGTAGCAAGTTAACCAGATGATGTCCCATATCGCTTTTCCCGAACAACAACCAATCGATGGCATGGGTTAACATTGTCAGCGGAATAAAATTCCCAACATAATGCGAAGAGAAAAGAGCACCAATATTAAAACTGATCACATCTCTGTTACGAAATACCATTTCGGGGTCATCCCAACTGATGTGTGGAAAATTTAAGGTATTGCCATAAGCAATAATAGTTGCCAGGAGGGCAACTATTAAAATTAAGTGTTCGGCAGCAAATTTTTTTATGGAAGGAAGCACACGTTCTTATTTCCTTATTTTTATTTTTTCAACTTGCAATACTTCTCTAGTAGTTTCATCATAAACAAAAGCTACTAATGATAAATGTCTATCGTTGAATTTAGTGTCCACAGAAAAATTATTATTTGCCATCGTAGTTGAAGTAAGCGCAGCAATTGGAGCGGTTTTAGCAACTTCTCCCCACGAACCATTGATGGCAGTGCGCAACATGTGTTCAAACTCATAGTCGTCAACATGATCAGGATTTTTTGAATAATCTAATTGCGCACCAATAATACTATCTTCGGTTAACACCAATTGTAATTTTACGTTGTTAGGATAAGCTTGTAAGAATGTAAGCTTTGTACTTACATTTAAAGCGTGTGCAGTTTTATCATAGGCGCTCGAAAGATCAATTTTTACTACGAAAGGATCGCTTTGAGCTAAACCAACTGTTGTTGCCCAAGTATCTTTATGGACCAAAGTAAATCCGGGATAAATTTTGCGATTCACCATACCATTAGGATTACCAATACCGCTTACACCAAATCCTGAACCTGTAGTGCCATCCCAAGCTTGTCCGGCCGCGCATGTATAAGAAATAGGAAATTGTGAATCTGTTTTTGCAAAGAAACCTGCGTGAATAGCAATAACCACTAAAGAAGATTGATATTGCGCGCTTAAGCTTGCGGCTAAAATTGCGGCAGTAGGACAATTTCCACATTTATGTCCTGTATAATCTTCTAACAAGGTCTTTCTATACCCGGATATTGCGAAATTGTTTATGGAATCAAAGGTAGTACCAACAGCTGTTTGGGAAACAATGGTTGGGTTTTTAACCTTATCACAAGAATAAAAGCCTGCTAGGATAATTCCTAAAACAATGCTTGAAATATATGTTCTCATGTTCATCATTTTTTCTAATTATAAATATACTAAAAACTACTGGTAATTGAAAGCGAAATACCATTTGAGGCCGGTACATTACGACAAACCCCTCCAACACAGAAGATACCGGCACTTTGCTTACCATAACTCATGGAAATACGGTGTGGGCCGCTATTATAACCCCCTGTTACAAGATAATAATGGATCCTAAGGTCCTTAGTTGGAGTTAACGATTCGCTGCCTGTTTGCGGATTACCATAATTCCATTGATCAAATACTGCCACAAAGAAATTACTATTAACACTCCATTCTACTAAAAGTGTGGTCCAATTTCCTTTACCAACGCCGTTAGATGTAGTTACAATATCTTTTGCAGGCGTTAGCAACCATTGATTCTCAAAACGTATGGCACTTCCATGTTTGTATTTATACGTAACGTCCAATAAGAAAAGATCTGCATTCAGTTTTTTGAAACCTGCATTGGCCGAACCCGATTGAATAATGTTACGATTATAAAATTGATGCGAGTACATGAATGTAGTTTTTATTTGTTTAGTGAATTTTTTATTGATCTCAATAAAGAAATCCTGATAGTAACGATAGTTATCATTATAGCTTACGCTGTACGAATTATATTTTCCATCGCGTAGAACACTATCCACATGATGTTCTTTACCCGAAAATTCTTTGAAATCCCATTTGGTGGTATAAAATGTACGGGTCGTTGCCGAATCTCCAACCGGATATTGTCTTAAACCACTCGCTTGAGAATAATTCACAGTGATCTCAACTCCATATTTTCCACCTAACGGTGTTCCCTTTTTAATTTTGTATTGCGCTTCCGTCATAAAACCAACTTCGCCTTTTAATTGGGTTGCATACGGATTCAATGCAAATAATGTATACGAGTGTTGTTTTGTTGTGGCAGGTAAATAATTGATCAAGAGATTTTGTAAAGCTTCGCCTCTATCACTTCTGTAACTCATATTATCAATACGTTTTCCTTGAAATAAGATTGAATAACCATCGCCGGCATAAGAAGAGGTCAAATATAAAGCGTCGCCGTATTTATAATTGAATTTATTATCAGCCGAAGGATCATTTATTTTATAAGCATATTCTCCGCCAAAATTAAAACCATCGCGAATGATATTCAAGCGGCCTGCATAACAACCTACGTTCTCAGGCAAAACTAAATTCGGATCCTGGCCTGCTTGAAATTTACTTACAAAACTTCCTCCAATAATGATCTTAGTTTTCATTGAACCTAAGATCGAATCAAATAATTCGTTGATGTTTATCTCTCCGTCAACACCGCGCACAATGCCCGGACCAACCGTAAAAAAGTAACGTTGTTTACCGATCACACCTTTTAATGTAATTCCTTTATAAGGATTTGAAATAATGCGCGCGCCATCTAACGAATTATCATATAATAAACCCGGTTCGTAATAGGTACGTAAGGTTAAACCATTCCCAAACATCTCATAAAAATTTCCAACGGTCACATCTAATAATTTATCTTGATAACGCACATAACGATTCACAATTCCTTGTCCTTTGTATTGCGGTAAAAAACCTTGCTTTACATTATTGTATGCTTCGTAACGAACACCCGCCGAAAATTTTCCTTTAATGAAATTGATATTTCCAAAGGCATTCGACAATAATTTCTCGGGAACTTTTGGAGCGCCAATTAACGAATCGGCATTGTAATACTGCGCATCGATCTGGAAACTACCATGAACAGAAGAAACGTCGGGTTTACTGTGCTGCTCTTCTTGCGCAAAAAAATTAAACGGATTTAGGATAAATGCTAATAAAAAAGTAGCGACTAGGCTACTCTTTAAATATGGTTTTGTCATGAAGGTAAAAATATCAAATTAATGTGAAAGTGCTTCACCCTTAATTAGTTTTTTTACATTCTCGTATAGTTTTTCCTCGTCACCATCGGTATACGAATTATGACTCCAAACAATTTCTCCTTTACCATTAATAAGGAAGGTATGAGGCACATTATTGACGTTCATTGCTCTCTTAAAGTCCTGATTTTCATCAAGATACACTTCATATTTCCAGCCCTTTGTTTTAACATCGGTAACCACTTTTGCCGAGCTGCGGATATCATCAATACTCACCGCGATCAATTTTACACCGGTTTCTTTTTGCCAGGTCTCATATTCTTCTGCAATGGCATCCAACTCTTTTTTGCACGGTTTACACCATGTGGCCCAGAAGCTAATAATGATAGGCTTTCCATCATTACTAAAGGTATTTGAGTTTATTTTTGAGCCATCTAATTTTTTTATGGTTGCCGAAGGAATTTTGTCACCATCGCCACTCACCACAAAATTGGAAGCAAAAAGAGCGATCACAAAAAGGAATAGTAATTTTTTCATAGCTTGTTTTTATACTGTTACTATTCCAAAAATAATACCAATTTTTAGATAATGCTATTTCTAAACCTCGTTTAAAGGTATATTTCTCTATATTTTGTTAAAATTTACCAATATAGAAGTGGGTTCTTGCAAAAATTTTGCTGAGTTTTGTGTCCGCACAAATGAGCATTAAACACATAGCAATTTTAGGAAGTACAGGAAGTATTGGTACCCAGGCTTTAGACGTTATTAAAAGTAATCCCGATCATTTTAAAGTAGAAGTATTAGTGGCAAATGGGAATGCCGATCTTTTAATAAAACAAGCTTTGGAGTTCGATCCAAACGCTGTAGTTATTGCAGATGAAAGTAAATATCAACAAGTAAAAGATGCACTTTTATCTCATGATATAAAAGTATTTGCCGGCGCCAAAGCCATTGAGCAAATTGTGGAAATGGAAACTATTGATCTTGTTTTAGCGGCCATTGTTGGTTATGCCGGATTAGCGAGTGTGATCAATGCCATTAAACACAAAAAAAATATTGCACTCGCCAATAAAGAAACATTGGTTGTTGCAGGAGAATTAGTAACAAAATTAGCATTCGAGAATGGCGTGAATATTTATCCGGTAGATAGCGAGCACTCTGCAATCTTTCAATGTTTAGTTGGAGAGTTCGATAATAAAGTCGAAAAAATTTATCTCACCGCA
>JAHEYC010000025.1 GCA_023251775.1 Sphingobacteriaceae bacterium
AAGTGTTTTTGTGGAAAGCAAATTCAGCTTAAGGATGATGGTGGAACGCATAAAAAAGCGATCAGAGATATTAACTCTTCCGTAAAGAAACTGGAAGACACTTTTAAAAAATTCGGGAAACGCAGATAAAAATACCTACCTGCCGGAGGCCGCGCATTATGGCGCGCAGCGCACGCGCAAAAAAGGTGGCTTCGCCACACCATATTGTGTGCGTCGGCGCGAGGTGGTTTGCGTTTTTGGAGGAACGGAAAAAATGCAAACGACCGCAGCTAGGGATAGCCAAAATGGGCTTCGCCCAGAAAGGAGGTCGTGTGATAGCTGTTACTATGGCGTCAGCCAAAAAGTGCGTCGGCAAAAAATTTTAAAATTTCTTTTTACTTGAATGTCTTTGTCTGAACGAAAGAGCTGCTGCGTGAAAGTCCGTGAAGATGTCATTGGTGTGTCGAAGCGAAATGTTTTTTGTCTACCGAGGACTTGTCTACGGAGACTGTCGCCCCTATGCGCTATAACTACCTTATAGGACTCATTTTTTCACCCCTATCTGCCACCTGTTGGCAGCTAAGGGTACTTTTATCACCCCTATTGGTATTGTAAATATACGTCATTTTAACTTCTTTTTGGCTGCTTGGTTTAGCGCTAAATAATTGTCTTTAGACACTACTTTTTTGCCTGTTTTTTCTTCTAATTCCTTACGAGCATTACCTGCTACGTTACCACCTTGCTTGGCAACTTTTTTATTTTCTACAAAACCAACAGGGTTCTTTGTTTTAACTATGGCATTGGTTGAGGCTTCGCCCAACATCGAAAAAATGAGCTCCAGATCCGACATGTGATCTCGTAAATTTTGACTCTTGAGCCCCTTTATAGTTTTATGATCCTTCGGTGAAATACCAAATGTGGCTTTTGATATTTCTGCGGTTAAAATTGCGTATTCTTTATGCTCCTTAACACCTCTGCTTTTCCATGCGTCCGTTAATTCTTCCCTAATGGCAATACTGCGCATGCGCTTCTCGATCCAATCTTCAGAATAACCTTTTAGTTTATATAACTCTCTTGTGCGCTGTGCAGCTAACTCCGGGTTTTCAATTTCGTCTAATCTATCTGAACCCACTTGCGCCAACCATACTTTAAAAGGCTCGGCTTTTGGAGAAGGAATAGATTGAATAATACGCAATAAGCCCTTTTTATCTGAGCAGCCCATTTTTTGTTTACCACCTTCTGTTTCTACCGAAAGGGTAGGTACAATTTGTACCCATCCTTTTGAAAGCTCCTCATCCCTTTGTCGCATGCGTTTAACATATTGTTTGGGGTCTTTGCTATCAGTTAAGATGGCTATGACGTCTTCTACAACAAAATACCATTTTTGCTGTGCCTCGCTCCAAACAGAACGAATTTTTTTACTTTCAAATAGTTTAATGTTGCTCATAGTTTAAATATATTGTTTTTTTTTATAATGTATCAAATGGCGAAATCACTTTTCGGATACTATTGTCAGTAACATGAGTGTATATTTCGGTAGTTCTGCTTCGGCTATGACCTAAAATTTCTTGGATATACCGTAGATCCGTACCATTCTCCAATAAATGAGTAGCATAACTATGTCTTAGCCAATGCAAACTTACGGGTTTGGTGATCTTGCATTTTTCAAGCGCCTGTTTAAGCACATTTGCCAAACTCCGTTCATCATATTGGCCTTTTCCGCTTTGCCCTTCAAATAACCATTCTTTTGGTTTGCATGCCACAAAATAGTCGCGTAACAACTTTAGTATCTTGTCGGATAAGGGGGCCACGCGATCTTTTTTTCCTTTTGCTTTTCGGATAATGATCAAACCTCTTTTAGAATCTATATCGCTTAACTTTAAATTCAATAATTCACTTCTTCTTAAACCACAACTGTAGATCAAACTCAGCATGGCCTTATGTTTAATATTGCGATGCGCATTTAGGATCAATTTTATTTCTTCTTTACTTAAAACATTCGGAAGCACATACTCCTTTTTAGGTCTATGAACTTTTTCAATGTCGATCACCTTATTCTCAACCACCCTAAAAAACAATTTTATAGCATTCACCACCTGATTTTGAAACGAACTCGATAGCCTATTCTTTAAAACATACTCGTTATTAAAAATAACAACATCGTCATTGTTTAATTCCGAAATAGGTTTATCGGCAAAAAATCGCAAAAAAGTTCTCATGGCGTCGGTATACGTACCAATAGTGCTTTCGCTATAACGCCGCGAACGCATCCAGTTCATCATTACTTTTAGTTTTTCAACATGAACAGCACTTGCGCCGGGCAAAGCCTCGTTTGCTTTTCGTTTAGGAGAACTTAGTTTGGGCAATTCCATAAATTCATTTATGTAATTTAATGTTGCACCTCGTTCGGCAAATAATAGTTTTAGTTTGTCAGGTGTTTCCATGTTGTAAGGAATATGCCAAACTTTTTTGCTTTGACTCCATTTACAACCATGGAAGGTTTTTACGAACTCAACAAGTTTTTGATCGTAAGCAAACTTTAAAAATAAACGGATCCTGTTCTCGTGCAGGCCGTGTTCCATTTCAATCTTTTTCATAGATCAAAATTAGTATAGTTCTTAAAGAAGTGTTGCTATGAATTATAGCATTCTAATAAATTTCCAAACTGCAACCGTAAATGTCCCTTCAACTCCTTTACCGCACCGAAAGGAAAATGATGATGCCCGTAATTGCAAAGATCCCTACTAAGATAATAACAGCCAGCAATGCAGGGTTCATCACCTTCATGATCTTGAACGCCTCTGCTTGCGAAAGATGATTCAATGATTTGGAAGGAAAGCGGCTTTCGAGTTCGGCAACGAAAGCGTTCATTTGTGCATCTCCGCCTTTTGAATTCATTGGCAATTTTTTTGTCTTACCACTTTCATCTTCATAGGTAAGGTACAAGGTTTGGTAAGACTTTTTCTTTATCAAGTAAAAATGCTGTAGGCGTGAAAGAGGAAAATTTCGCTTTCTAAATCCCATTTTTAGATCAATGTTTGCGCCATCCAATACAACAGTACAAACCGCTGCCGAATATTCAAAGGAAAACTCCTTTCTGGCTGTACTTCCCGAACCACTTGTGCTCAACGAATCAGCTGCTTGAGTAATAGCTTCGCTCTCATTCTTTTTTTGGAGCATTTTTTTAATGATATAGTATTCGGGAAAAAGAACTGCCATTACCGACACAAGCGTAAGCACAAACACCGCCTTAACGGGATACATGTTCTTGTCGTCCAATAATAGATCCTGGAAAAAAGTGATAGGCCAAACATCTTTAAAAGCAATAACGGTGGTGATGGCAATAGCTACCAAAAAATAAACAACAGAAAGCAAGTTCATTCGTTGTTTGCCTTCGTGAGTTGGTTTAACGGGATCGACGATCTGTGACATAAAAAATAATTTAAAAGGTTAATAAAAAAAACAGAGCTGGAATTTGCGTTGTACAGAATGAAGATACAAAAAATTAAATGAATGAGATAATTTGTCAGTTCTGCCATGTCATATACATTATCCATGCTTTATCCTGCCTTTATCCTGCCTTCATCCATACACTATCTATGGACGAAAAACTGACAAAAGATCATGATTAGTTTGCGCTCATTTGCACCCGTTTGCACCGATTTTTGCTTTGAGAAAAGTGTAAATATTTTGAAATGAGAGTTTTGAGTTTTTGGTAAGCACGGATTACAAATCCGCGAGCTTGGAATTCTGAAGGACCTGTAGACACAATTTATGATTTGGGACTTTTCTTTTACAACGGAATATTCCCATGCTTCTTTTTCGGAAGTTTGTCAACCTTGTTCTCCAACATTTTAAAAGCTCTAATTAATTTCATGCGCGTCTCTTCAGGTTTTATCACTTCATCAATAAAGCCACGCTCGGCCGCGCGGTAAGGATTGGCGAACATGGTTTGGTATTCGGCCTCTTTTTCTTTCCACTTTTCGTCTTTATTTTTTGCCGCATTAATTTCGGCCTTAAAAATAATTTCAGCTGCACCTTTAGCACCCATTACCGCAATTTCGGCACTTGGCCAAGCATAATTCATATCGGCACCAATGTGTTTGCTGTTCATTACATCATACGCTCCACCGTATGCTTTGCGCGTAATAACGGTAATGCGCGGAACAGTTGCTTCGCTAAACGCGTACAATAATTTTGCACCATTGGTAATAATTGCATTCCACTCCTGATCGGTGCCCGGTAAAAATCCCGGAACATCTTCAAATACCAAAAGCGGAATATTAAAGCAATCGCAAAAACGCACAAAACGCGCGGCTTTTGTAGAAGAATTAATATCCAAAACACCCGCTAATACCGCAGGTTGATTTGCCACAATGCCAATACTTTTTCCGGCTAAGCGCGCAAAACCAACTACAATATTCTCGGCAAAATGTTTGTGTACTTCGCAAAATGAATTAGCATCAATTACACCTTCTATCACTTCGCGAATATCGTATGGTTGATTAGAATTTTCGGGAATAATTTTATTTAATTCAGGACGTGATTCATCTCCGCCATCGTAAGGAATGTTTGGCGCATCTTCCTCACAATTTTCCGGCATATAACTTAATAGATTTTTAATATTAGTGATAGCTTCTACTTCATTAGCGCAAGCAAAATGTGTTACACCACTTTTTGAAGCGTGTGTCATAGCGCCACCTAATTCTTCGCTGGTTACTTCTTCGTGTGTTACGGTTTTGACAACGTTAGGACCGGTAACGAACATATAACTTGTATTCTCAACCATTAAAATAAAATCGGTCATGGCCGGACTGTACACCGCGCCACCCGCGCAAGGACCCATAATGGCACTCAATTGCGGAATAACACCACTGCTGCGCACATTGCGATAAAAAATATCTGCATAACCTCCCAACGAAACAACACCTTCTTGAATGCGCGCACCGCCGCTATCATTTAATCCAATAACAGGAGCGCCGTTTTGCATGGCAAGATCCATTATTTTACAAATTTTTTCGGCGTGAGTTTCGCTTAACGATCCGCCAAATACTGTAAAATCTTGAGAGAAAACGTAAACTAATCTTCCATTAATAGTTCCATAACCCGTTACAACACCATCGCCCAAATATTGTTCTTTTTCTAATCCAAAATCGTTGCTGCGATGCGTGACCATCATGCCAATTTCTTCAAATGAATTTTCATCCATCAACAAATGCACACGCTCGCGCGCCGTTAATTTGCCTTTTTTGTGTTGCGCATCAATACGTTTTTGTCCGCCGCCTAATTGTGCTTCGGCTTTTTTATCGTCTAATAATTGCAGCTTGTTTTGCATAGGTTTTTTTGTGGTTTCCATAATATGTAAGGCTTAAATATAATGATTATGGGGGCATTAAAAAAGAGGGATTTTGAGTATGTTTTAAAGGCTTTTAGAGACAGAAACCACAGGGCGGCCTTCGGCCTACACAGAGGCTTCACAGAGGTCACGGAGAAATGGAATCACTCTTTAATTATAGAGTTTGGAATGTTACAATACCTATTTAGGTTCTGGTGGTGCTCTGTGACCTCTGTGTTAAACTCTGTGAGAGCGTAAGCTCTCTGTGGTTTCTGCCTCCAATTCCTTAATAAATCACTATATTTGCAAATTATTTTGAATAAAATATGATCACGGTATCTAACGTTAGTTTACAATTTGGTAAAAGGGTATTATTTGATGAAGTAGAAGTAAAATTTACTCCCGGAAATTGCTATGGCATTATTGGAGCGAATGGATCGGGTAAATCTACTTTCATGAAAATTTTGAGTGGAGAGATAGATCCAACTAAAGGACAAGTAAGCATAACGCCGGGGCAACGCATGAGTGTGCTCAAGCAAAATCACAGCGAGTACAACGAATTTACAGCACTTGATACAGTATTGATGGGCAACAAACGTTTGTATGCCATTATGAAAGAAAAAGATCTGATATATGCCAAAACAGATTTTAGCGAAGCCGACGGAATAAAAGCAAGTGAACTGGAAGCAGAATTTTCGGAACTCAATGGATGGAATGCAGAAAGTGATGCCGCAGGAATGTTGACGAATATGGGCGTGATGCCCGATCATCATTTTAAATTGGTGAAAGACCTAAATGGTAAAGAGCGTGTAAAGGTTTTATTGGCGCAAGCATTATTTGGAACGCCTGATCTTTTATTATTAGATGAGCCAACCAACGACCTAGATATTGATACCATAAGTTGGTTAGAAAATTACTTGGCCGATTTTATGAATACTGTAATTGTGATCAGCCACGACAGGCACTTTTTAGATGCAGTGTGTACACATATTTGTGATATTGATTATGGTAAATTGCAAACATACACTGGGAATTACAGCTTTTGGTATCATATGAGTCAGTTGCAATTAAAACAGCGCAGCGATTCCAATAAAAAAATTGAAGATAAACGTGCAGAGTTGCAAGATTTCGTTCGCAGGTTTAGTGCCAATGCAAGTAAAAGCAGTCAGGCCACAAGCAGAAAAAAATTATTAGAAAAATTAACCATTGATGAAATTCCTGCGAGCACGCGTAAATATCCGGGAATTATTTTTAGGCAAGAGCGCGAAGCGGGAGATCAAATTTTATTGATAGATCAGTTAAGTAAAAAAGACAGTGAAGGAAAATTCTTTTTTAGCAACGTACACATTAATTTAAAAAAGGGAGATAAGATCGCGTTTGTAAGCAGAAATCAATTGGCGATTACCGCACTCTTTAATATTTTGGCCGATCTTGAAAAACAGGATAGTGGAACATATACATTTGGCACAACCATTTTTAAAGGACATTTACCAAACGATAATAACTCATACTTTAAAGGCGATTATAATTTGGTGGATTGGTTACGTCAGTATAGCGCCAATAAGGATGAAAGTTATGTGCGAGGATTTTTAGGAAAAATGTTATTTAGCGGCGAAGAGGTTTTAAAAAAAGTAAGTGTATTAAGCGGTGGAGAAAAAGTGCGTTGTATGACGAGTAGGGTGATGTTGCAAAATCCTAATTTTTTAATTTTAGAAGAACCAACCAATCATTTGGATCTGGAAAGCATTATTGCGTACAACGATGCCTTGAAAGATTACGCGGGGACAATTTTATTTACCAGCCATGACCACGAATTAATGCAAACGGTTGCGAATCGTGTGATAGAACTAACTCCAAAGGGAATTATTGATAAGGCCATGACGTATGATGAGTATTTGGCTAGCCCGCAAGTGAAAGAGCAAAGGGAGAAGCTTTATAAATAACCATTTTTTAGAGGCATTTAACCACGGAGATCATAGAGGTTTTTCACGGAGGATCACGGAGCTGATATTTTTTCTCTATGAACTCTATGTGTACTCCATGCCCTCCGTGGTTAAAAAAGGGCGATTCCAAAATTATCCGTATCTTTTTATCCTGAAACCGTTATAGGTAGTTATGAAAAAACTCTTACTTATTTTCTCTTTATTTGCGATATCAGTTTCTGCTCAAGAGCCCGTTGGCACCATTAAAATAAAACGCGAGCAAAATTTAGTAAAGGCCGTGTTTGATAATGTAGAGTACAAATTAATGGCCATTGATAGGTTTGGAAATCCTCAAGAAAATACATTTGCTTCGTATACTTTATGGATCAAGGAAAAAAAATCTACTAAAAAGTTTGTGGGTTATTCAAACACACTCACTCCCGAAATGCTTAAGGAATTAAAAAGTTTAAAACGCGCCACTAAAATATTCTTCACCAATATAAAAGTAAACGAAGATGATGCGCATTTGGTTGATCTTCCGGACGTGATAGATACTTGGTTCCCGGATTGTACGAACTGCATCAAGAAAAATTAAGAATTTCTGAAGTACGAAGTCAGAAGTACGAGTGACGAATCTGTGCGCTTAGATTCGTACTTCGTCGTTCGTACTTCGTACTTCTTCCTTCGTCAGTTTATTATTTAATTCGTAGATCTTATTCTTTTATCAGCTTCGTTACCTGCTCTAATTTCCCTTTAGAATTCAGAACTTTTACAATGTAAACACTATTAGGATGATCGCTCAGGTTTATTTCTGTAGTTAAACTTTCAACGTTCTTCTTTAAGATCAATTGTCCAACCATATTATAAATTTCAACTCGCGCGCCTTCTGTAAATCCATGATAGGTCACAAATAATTGTCCGCTACTTGGGTTAGGGAATGTTTTTATGTTTGAATTACTACTAAGCTCTGCGAGGTCTGTTCCCAAGCATGACGAGACTGATACCGTTACAACAGCAAAACTCGAGCAACCCGTAGCCGTGGTATAAGTTACAGTTATGGTGTACTGCGTAGTTGAAATTGGACTCACAACTTCAATTGCATTTATTCCGCCGCTTGACCATGAGTAGGAAACATTGGCACTAGCGAGCGCAATAAGTGTTGCGCTATTTCCCACGCAAACAATATTTGTGTTTGAACTTGCAGAAACACTAGGTGTAGGATCAGCCACAACAGTTACCGTAATAGGAGTAGAGGTACAACCACTGGCATCTGTTGCTTGGAAAGTGTATGTGCCGGGAAGTACATTGTAAGCAACGCTCCATGAACTAACACTTGGTGTCCAACTGTAAGTATATCCCGGTACGCCGCCGCTAACTGTCGCTTGAACTGCGCCGGTAGATTGTGAAGCACATGCGCTTGATGCGCTTCCTACGGCTACCAATGGTGTAGGTTCTAAAATACTTACAGTTCCGTTGGTTGTACATCCGTTGGCGTCTGTTACCGTATAACTTTTTACACCTTGAGGAAAATTAGTTACTAAAGACGTTGTAGCACTTGATGGTGACCAACTATAACTATATGCAGGAGTTCCTCCACTTACATTTACAGCCGCAATACCATTACTAAAACTAAAACATGTAACATTGGTTGCAGAAGCAACAGACGTTAGCGAAGCAGGTTGTGTAATATTTACAACTAAACTTCCGGTTAATGCACAATGATTAGTTACATAAACCGTATTATTACTAACAGATTGGTTTACGATAGAATTTGTTGTATTGCTCACAGGCGACCACGAGTATGTATGATTCAATCCGCCGGTGGAAGTAATAATTGCTAAACCGTTGTTACCTCCAAAACATGAAATATTTGTTTGACTGGCAACAATGATGGGTACCGGACAAGCCATCTCGTCGGCACCAACCGCAGGGAATGTTGCGCTGCGACCATTATTATCAATATCATTCGTAATGCTAATTGGTGTTCCTAGTCCACCTTGATAAAGATTTGTACCAACATGAAGATCACCTGCTGCAGCATTTGTCCATAAGCCTGTTGTTGTAATACTTGTAGTGATATTTTTTTGTGTGTTATTATCACCAAGAGAAAAAGCTTTCCAAACTGTGAGATTTGTTACCGTGCCTGACCAAACTGCCAATCGTGTAGTATCGCGCGTTAAGAAAGCATTATAATTAGAATAAGTACCACTCCAATTAACATTGGCAGCTGTTCCAATTGCAACGTGAGAAGCAGTTGAACCGGATCTTTCGTTATATAATAAATTGTTGCGCATGCTCAAGTTAGAACTTCCGCCTCTGTAGAATCCATACGAGTTCACATTTCCGCTTGGAGAACTTCCTCCAAGGTAAACGGAATTATAATGAAAGTTCAAATTTGAACTATTTCCCATAAGATCAACAACACCTTTAAGATTTATAGTATTAGTGTTTGCGCCATTAGTGATACTGATCATATTATTGCTTACTTCCCAAATGTTACCATCGTTAATAGAAATACCTGTTAATGCTGCACTGTTGCCTGTTTGAGCAGTGCTGAGATTATTGATAAAGTTTCTGCGCATTAATCCTCCAAATGTACCGCCTTGAGTTTGTATACCAACAGCGCTTCCGCCACCATTACCTGCATTGATGCAACTAAGTGCTGAAATTGTATTTTGATCCACAGTGTGCGTACCTGCCATTCCCTGGAAAGCAATTCCGTAATTCACAAAAGCAAACGCCGGCGGTAAAGCATTGGAAGAAATATTCTTGATAAGGTTTGTGGAAAGGACCATTGCCCCTGTATTTCCAACTGTACCGATCATTAACATACCATAATGTTGTGACGAAGCGTTATTACTATTATCAGTTATGTTTTGAATTGTATTTGAAACTGCAGTTAAAGCGGCGCCTGTTGAGATCTGATGACGCAAACCGTAAGCAAATGTTATTGCATTAATATTATTGATAATGCTATTAGGTGTTGATGCACTTCCAATTAAATTATTAGAAATGGTACCGGCTTGTGCAGGTGTTCCTTGATTTTGGATCCATTGTGACGTAATTGTTCCTGTTGTACTTGAACCATTGAGAGCAATAGAACCAATGGAATTATTACGAATATCGGCATTTCCATTAACGGCTGCATTTAATATACCGATAACGGATGAGTTAACAGCACCGCCAGAGTTGATTGTAATTTTAATAGAACCTGTTCCTGTTGGTGCGCCAATAATATTTCCTGTTTGTGTACCAACGCTGTGAACTCCGTTACCGATCTGCATCGCATTAAAAACTGTTGTTGCAACGGTAGGAGAGTTTGTTGTAAAGTCTATACCTCTGATCACATTGCCTTCCACAAAATTCAGCATTTGTCCTGTAGAAATAAGTAAACCTGTAAAACTTTGATATACGGTTGGACCAACTACGCTTAAGGTCATATCCCCTGCAGCTAAAGGAGCATTTCCACCAATGTAATTATTGGCAACTGTAAATCCTCCGCTGGTATTTAATGCGCTTGATTGCATAATAGAAATACCATTCATTGATCCTCCTGATGTAGTGGTATGACTCTTAGCAGTTGTGTGATAAATACTATTAGTATTGATATTGCAAAGTGATGCACCTGTTGTAACAATAATTCCATAAGCAGAATTACCATTGATAAAATAGTCGTGAATGTTATTATTCTTGATCACACAATTATTATTGTACTGATTTAAGAAACCGTTTGTACCGCTCACATTAATTCCCCCTGCAGGATAACTTCCGACAATATCACTTCTATCTCTTATTTCGCAATTTGAAATGGTGATATTATCATTTCCATTCGTAGCAGACGTTGTACCAATAAGAACAGCACCACCGCCAACGTTTGTAGTTAATTGATTTCCGCTTTCAATGATGGAATATTGTAAAATATTATTTTGCGCATCATTAATATAACCAACCGAAGAATGTTGACCGGTGTTCCTAAAAGTTAACCACGTTCCTGCGTTATTAAATCTTCCGTCGATATTTACGCGATCGGCCCCATCAAAACGAACTAAACTTCCAATAGCACACGGACCGGTAATGGTGCGTGTTATTGCCGCGCTTGGTTGAATGGTGAGAGAATAATTTCCTGCGCCATCTTCGGCCCATTGATTCAAAGCAATAGCACCGGTTTCTGTAATTAGATTACCCGTTATGTTCAATGTTGTATTACCAATAAGAACACCTTGATTGATGAGATCGAACATTCCGCCCGGATTTGTAAGTGATGTTACGGTTTCGGTTGGACCAACATTAAGTGTTCCTGTATAAACATTGGTTACGATGCTGTATTGATTGATGGTATTTCCCAAAGGAAATTGCGCTGCACCAAGATTAACATTGGCAGGTTGAACAGCAAAGCCGCCGTTATTAAGGCCAACGTTAAGTGGAGAGGCAAGATCTTGCGCGGTTACAAAATATTGAATAACATCGCCCGCAACAACGTTTCCTCCTGTGAATAATAAAGAATAGTTGATAGTGAAATTGAATGGCGAACTGGTATTGCTTGCTTCCACATATTTCCAACCATTGCTCGCAGATGTATTTCCGAGATAAGTATTGGCTTCCGTAGATTTTTTGTAATACAAACGTGGTCTTGTTCCTAGGGTTGTATTAATACCACTAAAATCGGTTATAGTTGCCCAACCTGTAGCGATCTTGTTAACTGCAACCGGAGAATTTGTAAATAGAGGATATTGAATATTAGGAGATGCATTATCCAGAAGAACAGCTATGAACTCATCTGCGCCAATATCGGGTGTGGTGGCGTTCCTTGCTTGAAAATCAATATCCGCTGAAAGAAGTCCTACCGGAGTTCCACCGTTATCAATAGAAGTATTATAAAAATTTGATACGTGAATATCATAAGGAGCAGTTACGGTATTATTGAATGGAGGCGATTCGGAAATTGATGCTTGATCGCGCGGACCAACCAAATTTTTGAAACTTTGAAGTGTTTGTAAAGAATTAGTTCCATCATAATAAATTAAATTGGAAGGACCGGGAGCACCGGCATACAAACAATTGTAACCCGAAAGAAGATGATAATTTGCAAGCGAGGTATTACCTCTTACTAAAGCTTTGCTTGAACCTGCTCCACTAGGCGTTGATGAGTTTGCCAAAATATTATTTCTTAGATCGATGTTGAACGCAGCTGTGCCGCAGGTTAATGCGGAGGTACCAAAATTAGGACCCGCACTAACAGCGTCCAAATAAACGGTATTGAAATATGATGCTAAAGATGAAGCAGCAGAACCTTGCAGCCAAATACCATAGATGGCATTTGTATTATTCGCATTTGGTGTTTTTAATTCGCAAATGAAGTTATTATGAACTTCGCATTGAATATTATTATTGGTGCCAATATTAATTGCGTAAACTGCCGGAGTAATTCCGGTTGCTGTTGTATTACTTAAATTATAGATCCTGTTTCGATAGACATTACAAACAGTTCCGAAATCTACAAAAATAGCGCCCACAGAATTTGCGGCACTATTACCTGTAATATTATAGATCTTGTTTCCATAGATCTCTTTGTTAGTAGGACCGGATCCCGCGCGCGCGTAAATGGAAACATGTTCGCCACCGCCCGAACTATTATTGAAAAAATCATTATCGTGCACAAGTTCATTATTACAGAACATCGCATTATAATAACCATAGAATGCGCCTGATGATGCTACTGCGCTATTGTTGAACACCTTGTTCTGATATATTTCAAACTGATTTGCTGAAGCATTACCATAGATGCAATTGAAAACTCCCGAAGCGCCCGTTTTTGTATTAGCACTGATAGTATTACTATATATTTTCAAAGCAAGCACCTGTGTAGAGTTATTATTATTTTCGTAAATACCCGAAAATTCACCTGTGCCTGCAATGTTATTACTGTTAATTGTATTGCTGTATATACTTCTGAAACTAGAAGTGGCAGTATTTTCGATAGCTCTAAAAGTTCCTGACGTATTTGTTGGATAAGCACAGCTTGTAATAAGATTTTCGTAGATACGAACGGTGTTACCTGCGCCTGTGCCTCCCATGTCGCAACTAATTCCGGTTAATTGAGAAGCTGTTATGCTATTAAGCGATAAAGTAATTGTATCACGATACACATCTAAATTGGAATTGGTACCTCCGGTTAAAGTGATTCCTGACATAACGCCTGTACTATTTGGAGCACCGCTATTATTAATATAAGTTGAATGGATCTTGAGTCCGTTTTGATTGGTAGCAAAAACACCATCGGCTTGAACGGCCGCGCCACCAAATTTTACCACTTGACTACGGCGTGTGCTTATACCATCAACACCAATTAGATTATTTTGATCGTAAAAATCATAAGGTACTGCAGATGCATAACCGGTGAACGAATATCCTTCATAACAATTTTGGAGAGAGTTATTATAGAATTTATTATTGCTGCTTGTACCACTGATATTACTCACAACTAATCCGGTGATATTTGTTGCAATGTGATTTCCAATATAGATCCCTTTTGAAGCTGTATTCGCATTTGAAAGTGTAATAGAACAATTTTTGATGGTAGTATTCCAACAACCATTAGTTGCCGATACTTTTACAAGGGCATAACCCCATTCCATTAATTGTGTTGGGGTAACATTACCCGGATTTTCAAGAAGGTCGATTCCATCAATGGTAACGAAGTCGCAGCCGTTTAAGATCAATATCCCATCAACCGTTGTTGAAACGCCCGGCGAGAAGGCTCTGATAGAAGGATTAACTCCGGCTCCCGACTTACGGAACACTAATGGATTTGATTGCGATGAGGTATTTGCTGTCATGGTAAGCACCACCTGCGCAGTAAATGTTTCGGAATAACCTGCAGGAACATTAATGGTTGCGCCTCCTGCACCAACACCTTGCAAATTAAGAGCGGCAATAGCAGCTTGTATGGTTGGAAAATCGGCCGGGATATTTTTTATACCTGTAACTTGTGCTTGCAGTGAATTAAAAGCAAACAAAACAGAAAAAAATAAAAGTGACTGGTAGATCTTTCTCATGATATTAAATTTAATAAGCTAATATAAAAAAAATAAGCTTTTCTTCTAGGAAAATAATCCACCGCCGATGAAATAAATAGAAGAATAATGAGTTAGAGAGAACTTGACCACTCCATTATGAGAATGGATCTAAATTTAACAAGTGATCTGCCTTGGATCTGCTAGGTAACTGCGTGAATTCTAATAGGTCTACTTAATGAACTCGTGTGAGGATTCTACCAGGCAGATCTGCGATAAATAACGTTTATACCAAGCCTTCGCCTGATCTTTGGCCATTTTATGCGTGGTATTAATGCGCCATTTTTCAATACTCTCTTTGTTTTCCCAATACGAAATAAAAATTCCGGTATTGCCGTTGTTCACGCTTTCGTAACCTAAATATCCCGGTTGTTCGGCCGCTAATTTTAAAGTTAGCTCATCCATTTCGGCATAGCCTTCGCGTTGTTCTTCTTTTGTTGAAGCAAAAATAACTGCATAATAATTAGAGCGGGGGAGTGGTTTGATATATGGCATGAGCAAAATTAGTTAAATATTTTTTATCATTCTTCCCCCGACCCGAATATAGCATCAATAACCGCTTTATTTTTTTCCTTGATCACTTTTCGTTTTAAACTTAACTTTGGCGTTACTTCACCACTTTCTACGCTCCATTGCGCACTAATTAATTTGCAACGTTTCAAATGCTCATAAGGTGCATGAACTTTATTTAATTCTTTTACATGCTCATTGATCAATTTGCTGAGCTCGTCGCATTCTAACATTTTTTCATTTCCAAGCCACTCAATATTATTTGCTTTACAATGTTCTTTAAAATTAAGGATGTTGGGAATAATTATGGCCGACGCAAATTTTTGTCCTTCGCCAATAACCATACATTGCTCCACAAATTTGCATTCCTTTAATTTATTTTCAATTGCTACGGGTGAAATGTATTTTCCTGCGCTGGTCTTAAATAATTCTTTTTTGCGATCCGTTATCTTTAAAAATTTATTGTCAACAAATATACCAACATCACCTGTGTGAAACCAACCTTCAGGATCAATGGCTTCATCAGTTGCTTCTTGATTTTTGTAATAGCCCATCATTAAATTCGGACCTTTCATCAAGATCTCGCCGTCTTCTTCTGCAATTTTTACGGTAACTCCACTTAATACCGGACCAACAGTTCCAAACTTGATATTATTTTCTCCAAAGCAATTGGCGGCAATAACTACCGACGTTTCTGTCATGCCATACCCTTGTAAAAGTGTTATTTTTGCGCAACTGAATACGCGTTCAATTTTTGGATTTAATGCTGCGCCACCGCTAACAATACAAACAAGTTTTCCTCCAAAGGCTTCGCGCCATTTGCTATAAACTAATCGATCGCAAATTTTTCGTTGGAGTTCGTACCATGCACCGTTTGCACCGTTGAGTTCGTATTTTTCCGCAATTTTTACACTGAGGTCAAATATTTTCTTTTTAAAACCTGTGAGCTTATCACCTGCGGCGTAAAATTTCTCAATTACTCTTTCAAAAATGCGGGGAACAGAAACAAATATTTGAGGTTGAATATCTCTGGCGTTCTCGGCAATGGTCTCAAAATTTTCGGCATAATAAACACTCACACCTTTGAACAAATATAAATTCACTAGAACGCGTTCGTACACATGATTTAAAGGTAAAAAGCTAAGCGCTTTCCAATACGATTCAATTGGCGCCAATGCTTGAAGTGCTTTTACGTTGCTTAATAATCCCTTGTGCGAGATCATTACGCCCTTTGGGTGACCGGTTGTTCCGGATGTATAAAGAATGGTGAAAAGATCATTCTCCGAAATTCCTGCTTTGATAGCGTCAATATAAGCTTGATCGTAATTCTTTTTTCCTAATTCGATCAATTCGGAAATATGTTTTACACCTTCAATAACATTAAAACTATAAATGTGTTTTAAGTTTGGAAGATCTTTTTGAATTGCTTGTAATTTATTGTAAATACTTTTATCTGAAATGAAAGCTACTTTGGCTTCGGAGTGAGATAAAATAAATTTCAGATCATCTGCTCCTATTGTTGGGAAAATGGGAACACTTGGCATTGCCACTTGTTGTGCGGCGAAATCCACAAAATTCCATTCGGGTCGGTTATTCGACATAATGGCAATTGTATTTTTTTTCTCAAGGCCTAATGCCAAAAGTCCCGCGCTGATGTAATTTACATTGCTTACAAAATCAGAAACGCTGTGTTTTACCCAGTTCTTTCCTGATCTTCCATTGGGCAATAATTCTTTATTGCTCAAAATATCTGTTTTAGACGAATTTAATTTCAAATTATCTAAAATATCGAATACTCTAGTTAGTTCCATAAAATGTTTTGTTTAAGTGATTAAAGATCGACCATGTTGTCGTTTTCTATTGGTTCTTTAGAAACAGCTTCTTGTTTCGGACCATCGCGATAGATCACAAATTCTTTTCTTGCTTTTTCTAATTCGTTAATAATTATTTCTCGTTCGGTGATGAGTGATGTCATTACAGTGGTTCGTTTGTAGAAGAGTGAGAAGATCTTCCAACTGCCACGAATTGACTTAAATCGTTTGTAATAATAAAATGCAAGCAAACCTGAAATTGGTAAAGAAAGTCCGTAGCCCAATACATATCGCCAATCGTGAGTTAGTTTATTGACAAGTAAAATTTGGAGCGTATAAAATATCAGAAAGGTGAATGTACCCATGCTGTAGGCAATTGACCCATGAAATTCGGGACGTTTTGAAATAAGACGAGCGCACCAAAATGGAATTCTGAAAGGCAAGAAATTATTTATGAAGCCATATAAAAATAGGGGAAAGCCAAGGGTCAAATAAATTATTGAGAAGATGGTATCAGAAACAGGTTTTGTTTTTTCCACACCTTTGATCAACTTATCATCTAGCGAAAGGTTATCAAGTTTATTTAAATACGAACTTATTTTATTCTTCAACACTTCTACGCGTTGCGGATCTCTTTCTAAAAAATAATGCACCGAGTCGCTGATCTGTCTAGTTGTATTAAAATCATGAGCCATTACTTTTGGCGAATGTCCTAAGTCTTCGAGTAATTGCGCTTTAAAAATAGTTTCAATATTGGCCACAAATTTATCTACATCCGAATCTTGTATGGCAACAACTTGCGCTTCTAAGCGTTTACGAATCTCATCGGTAAGAGCGTGCGCGGCCTTAAATGTATCTTGTTTGTATTGATCGTAATAATCAGAAACATTTATTGGCTTATCAATATTTATGAATAGATCGCTTTGAAATTTGTGTGGATTCGAAAAATTCAATCCAATGGTTACTATTTTTACATCTAGAGAAAAATTATTTTCAGCTTCAGCACCCAAACAAATTCGCGCTGTTCCCGATTGGATCTTTTTGATCTTACGTTCGGTGAGTGAAATTCCCTCAGGAAAAGCAAGTATAGCCCCTCCTTTTGCAAAATGTTTATAACATTGCGAGAACACATCTTTATTCTTACTGGTTAGTCCCGGTGTTTCATGACTTCTAAAAATTGGAATGATATTGAGATGGGGCAGCAACCATTTTAATAATGGATTTTGAAACAGAACACCTTTTCCTAAAATAAATAGTGGACGAGGCGAAATAGTTGCAATTACCAAAGGATCCATAAAAGCGCTTGGATGATTGGCTGCTAAGAATACCGGTCCTTTTTTTGGAATATTCTCAAGCCCATTTACCTGAAGCGTTTTAAAGTAAAACTTATTGGTAATTCGAAAAAGGCTACGTATGATCTGATAAAGCATAATTAAACTCTTTGAGTTTTAGGATTAGGAACAAATAATAAACCAATAAAACCAACAACAAAAAATACGATGAGAGAAAGAACAGAAGGACGCATACCGCCCATGATCTCACTTATCAATCCAAAAGAAACAGTACCAATGATCATTCCTAATTTTTCCATAACATCATAAAAACTAAAGAAACTTGTATTATCATCTGTTTCGGGTAAAAATTTACTATAGGTACTTCGCGATAAGGATTGAATTCCCCCCATCACAAAACCAACTAACACGGCCACCACATAAAAATGTATGGGCAATCGTACAACGGCATACGTAAATACGCAAATAAATATCCAAATAAGAATGGTGACCATTAATGATCTTAAATTTCCGATCTTGCGTGATAGTCGCGAGAAAGTAAAAGCTCCTAAGATCCCAATGAATTGAATAATT
This sequence comes from Sphingobacteriaceae bacterium, assembly GCA_023251775.1. GTDB lineage: Bacteria > Bacteroidota > Bacteroidia > B-17B0 > Aurantibacillaceae > Aurantibacillus. Next base: position 18,496 of record JAHEYC010000025.1, read on the forward strand.
AAAATACTTACGATCAATGATGTTGTTTTTGCTTTTTCGGCAGCTTCACCTGTTCCCCATTCAACTTCATTGCGTGCAAATAAAACGGCAACTACCATTACGGTTTGAACGCCCATATTATAAAAGAAATAACTAATTAAGAATCTTCTTAACGCAACCATTTTGCGGATCTTTCCAAAAACAGATTTTAATTCTTTAAAACCTTTCCATATCAAACCTTTTGTGTCTTTACCATGCGCATCATGAACTTTCCCGGGTAAATGTTTAAATGTGTATTGAGCAAATCCCATCCACCATAATCCGGTTAAAAGGAAAGAGTATTTTACTTTAAAAAATCCTTTGGTACTAACAACAACGCCGTCTACAATTGTTTCTTCATATTTAAACACCATAATTCCAACTAAACAAATGATAAGCAATAATGAACTTCCTAAATATCCCATTGAAAATCCGCGTGCGCTTACTTTGTCTTGATTTTCGGTACTTGCAATTTCGGGTAAATAGGAATTATAGTAAACTAAACTGCCCCAAAATCCAACGGTTGCGGTAACGAATGGAATAAAACTTAATTCGAGATGGTTTCGTGTAAAGAAAAATAAGCACATACATGAAATAGAACCTAAGTAACAGAAGAATTGGAGAAAACGTTTTTTATTTCCAAGATAATCGGCAATACCGCTTAATATGGGTGTAACAAAAACTACAATGGATAATGCAAAAGCATACACAAAGGTGTAAATATTTTGATTCTCAAATTCAGTTCCAAAACAAGTAACGGTATGGCCGATCATATTTTTGGCTTCATCGTGTGTAGTTACGTAATCATAAAAATTCGGGAAGATGGCCGATGTAATTACCAAAGGGAAAACCGAATTCGCCCAATCGTAAATGGTCCACGCTTTGATGATCGCTTTGTTGTCTTTTGGAATGGTTTGCATACGTTTTATTTTAGGTGTTATGATTTCTTTTCTAAATTGAATCGGTAAAGTAAAGTTGCTTGAAATATCATGCCATTTGAGAAATTAGTATTTAGCTGTTGACGTTTGCCTCCAATGAATGTAGCGGGCAAACCAAAAGTTACTTTATCGCCTTCATCAAAAACTTTGTAGCTTCTTCCGAGTGATTGACCAACTTTTGTGGTAATGCTTAAACTTTTGGTGACATTGAATTTTAAGTAAGCATAAAACTCATTGGTTGAACGTGCAATGTATGTGCTTTTATGTGTTGGTGTAACATCTGTTAAGTGATACGAACGAATTTGTCCGTTGAAATTGAATCCAACATTCATAAAAGGAATTAATTTGTAGTTAACATCCGCTTGTAAGGGCAACATGATGTTTGTTTCAAATTTTTTATTTGGACTTAAATAATACATACCTACCATTGGCACAAAAAACGGACCGAATAATTCGGAATTATAATACAAGCCAAATTTAAAGTTTTTATTATCACTCTTTTTGTATTTCATTATTCCAACGGCACCAAACTGAAGATCTATTCCTGAGATATTTTTATAATCGGAGGCGATCTTAGGAAGTAATACGGCGGTTCCCGACCAGCGATCGTTGAATAGTTTATTAGCGCCAATTTTAAGTGCAGTTGAACCAAACGTTTTTACATTACCATCTTCAAATAATTTGGTTTGAAAGCTTTCGAACATAGCGCCTGAGATAATGGACAATTTATCGTTGATCTTTATTGGAACCGTAAGATCAACATCTATTTGATCGATCTTTGTTTTAGACGTGCTTGTATCAAATGTATTATAAGGAGTAGTACTCGCGTTCACCTTTAATATATCCACGTAATTCTGTCCCATGAGTTCGCCGAAGTTCAAAAGGGTAATGAATATGATAAATAAATGTTTCATAAGTTTGAAATTGAAACGCTATTATTTACTTGGATTTAATTTTGTGAAGGTCTCTGTGCGGCCGAGTAGTGATATACCCATGAATCCTCTGATATTAAGATCCCCGTTTGCAAGACGAGTAATTTTACAGCTGTAAGTTTTTCCGTTCTTTGGATCGTAAATTGTCCCGTTCTCCCAAATATCATCACCATCAAATGTAAAATCATTTAAAATGGTCATTCCTAATACTTTTTGTGTTTGTTTTGCTTTATCGGGATTATTCACATCTAACTTATTTGGATCTTTATTTAAAATGATCTTGCCGTAATATTTTCCGGCCTTTTCATAAATTTGAATAGCACCATCTTTTGATGGTACTAAATAATTACCTACAATATCTCCTGCTTTATTTTGCGCACCTCCAATAAAAGAGAATAGTACGAATAGTAAAAGCAATGAGATCTTTTTTATTAAGCTTGTTGTTGTGTGTTGAGTTTTCATAATTTTAATTTTTTGGGTTTATAATTAATTTTATGGAGTAAAGGTATTGCGAGTGCTGCGCCATAAATAATTACTTTTTGCTGAGCGTATTTTTTGTTCCGCAAAAAACGTAAGAACCAGTTCAAGATAACAGAATTTTTAGGATAGTTTTAATTATCACAACAAAAGATATGATACTTGCGGTTATTGCAAATAATAGGGAGAAGGATTATTGAAATTAGATGGAGAAAAGTAGAAACATTTTAAAAATCATCATAATATACTGTAAATAAGGTAGTTACGAGCATTAATATGCAGCACCTTTCGATGTTAGTGTTTGTTTTAACCGCAAAAGGCGCAAAGACGCAGAGGTTTCTGAATTATTCGTTTGCGGGATTGGTGTTTCGTTTGCGGGACAAAATGTCCCGCACAACCTGAGCAGCCGAAATTCAAGTTGAACGGGACATTTTGTCCCGCAGGAAAATTACATTCCAACTTTCCAATCTGCCGCGTGAGGGATTGAGCCATTGTTTGAGCTCCTTTTTTATCTTGGTTAATTCCATAAGATAAAAAAGAGCGAGTGGCGAAAGCCCGACCCGAGCTTCCATAGTGTTTCCTGCGAGGGACACGCCCTAATAATCTGAAATGAAAAAACCTCCTGAATGAGAGGTTTAATATTATAGTTTAAAAAATAGAAGAGTAAAATTAATTATCCCTTTTCGCCAACCAACTTACAACGGCCGGTGCTAATTCTTTTTGTGATTTACCTCCAACAAACACACCAATGTGCCCGCCTTTAAAGCTGTAAAGTTCTTTGTCTTTACTTCCAACAAGATCATTCAAAGGAATTGTTGCCGCAGGAGGAACCAAATGATCGTCGGTTGCGTAAATATTTAAAAGGGGCGAGGTAAGATTTTTGAGACTTACTTTTTTACCGCCAACTTCTAATTCGCCCTTCACTAATTTATTTTTTTGGTAAAGATCTTTCATGAATTCGCGAAAACATTCGCCTGCTTGGGCGGGACTTTCGCTTATCCATTTTTCCATGCGAAGAAAATTGGTAAGTTTTGCCTCGTCCTCTAAACTTGCGGCGAGTGTTTGCTGCTTTTGAATTTTCATCATTGGTTTTAGCATATCAAAACCCTGATTCAAAAAATCACCCGGTATCAATCCGTCAAAACCATCAACTATTTTATCAAAATCCATGTCTTTACTCCAACGAAACAACAAAGCATCATTGGTACTAAAATCAACCGGCGTTACATGCGTTACTAAATTCTTTATTTTATTTGGATATAAAGCCGAATAGATCACGCTTAAAGTTCCGCCCTGGCAAATACTTAAGATATTTATTTTCTCTACGCGATCTCTTTTTCTAATAAGGTCAACGCAATTATTTATGTATCCATTCACATAATCATCCATGTTAAGGTAACGATCGCTTTTTGTTGGAAATCCCCAATCAATAAGGTAAACATCAAAACCATTGTCCAATAAATTTTTGATATAACTGCGATCGGGTTGAAGATCGAGCATTTTGTACGTATTCACTAAAGCGTAAATAACAAGAATGGGTGTTTTAAACTCTGCTTTTGTTTTGCGATCGTAACGGTAAAGTGTGAGTTTATCTTCGGTATAAACCGCAGTTTTAGGCGTTGTAGCAATTTCTACAGCCTTCATGTTATTTAATGTTTCGTAACTCTTGGTGAGTTTACGGCTAACATCTCCCATTTCTTCAAAAATATTATTCATACACTTATTTTTATACGTTAACCCAAATTATGCATTAGGAATTCTATTACGGTCCAAAATCCCTTCAAACTATGATCTTTTGTTCGTTCACCATAACGGGGGCTATGCCTCACTCACAAAAGCTCATATTTTATTGGGATTTTGACCCTCACTACAAATTCCTAATGCATAGTTTGGGTCTAATATACCAAAAATAATTTCAAAAAAAAGCCGCCTCAAACACAAAGGCGGCTTTTAACACATCAGCTAAAAGTATTATTTCTTTCCTTTTTTGCTGCTCTTCTCATCATCCAGATCACTAACAACAGCGATATTAAGCTTGCTTTGTAGTTCTTTCACTTGTTTTTTTAGATCGTAAATTGTTTTTTGTAATTCTTCAACGTCGCTTTTTAAAACAACAGGGAAGTTAACCAAAACGCTTTCGAATTGTTTTTCAAAATGTTTTTTTACATCCATGGCAAGGGTCATTGTTTCACCTTTGATCTTGCTGAATTCCTCACTTGCAAAAAGATCTGCAAATAATTTTTCGTTGGTCTTGATCCACTCGTTATACACTTCCTTAGCATCAGGAGCTTTAGTGAAATCAGGATTTTGGAATTTCTCGGCGTATTGTTTTGCAACATCTTCTACGCTTGTGCGCATGGTATTTTGCAATTGGTATTGTAATTCGCTTTGTTTTACATTATACTCAGTTACTTTATCCATTAAAGCAATAATAGCTTCAATGCTTTCTTTTTCTTTACCTGCACCGGTTAATTTCAATAAAGGTTCAAAGGTTTTAGTGAACACATTATCGTGTTGCGAATAAAATTCTTTTACTTTTTCTAAGTTGCCAGTAAATAATTGAGGGAACTCTTTGCTGATATTTTGAACTTGCGCAAAGTATTCTTTACCCAAACCGTTTTGGTTAGTAAAGAAATTTTGAACTTGATTCAAACTATTATCATAAAATTCTTTCAAATTCCCACCGGTATAAAAATCACCAAACAATTGTTTAGTTAAGTTGTGGTAATTATCCGCTTTAAAATACGTTTTAAATTCTTCTAAGTTGAACTGCCCTTTTTGCATAGAAGTGATCATTGGTTGAAAGAACTCAAGCATTTTTGTATACACTTGGTTACTTTGCATGAAGTTTGAGAAGATATCTTTATTGAAATTACCATTGATATTCTTCGACATGCTATCGTAAGATGTATTCAACGTTTGAACGAACGAATTGTAGATATTTGTCCAAGCATTATTAGATGTTGTAAAATTGCTCACATAATCCTGAGCAGGTTTTCCAAAACTATTAAAGCTATTTAAAATGCTCTGATTAAAATCGGTCATTTGTTTAGCAAAAGTTGTTTGCGTGTTCAACCAATTTTTGAAGAACTCTTGTGGATTTTGGTTTGTGTCGGTACCAAAAACATTACTAGAATTTTGTTGCATGCTGTTCAAGATCGCGGTTTGTTTTTCGAACCACTCTTTTAAAATGCCTTGACCCTCGTGAGGGATATTTCCGCTTGTTAAAGAAGATTGCATTTTCTTTGCTGAATCCATCCAACTGTTTAACGCATTTGCTTGCGCCTCTAACATCGAATCGATAATTGGATTGTTTGTTTTCATCGTCATTGTATTATTTTTTTATGTGTTTGTTTCCAGCAAAGTTTCGTAATTTTTTGATTATCAGTAAATTACAACCCCTTCGGGAAATGTTTCGCAAAGATACATAATTAATCGTATAAAATCCAAGCTTTGTCGATTAAATTAATGTTAAAAAATTGATTCCTAACGCTTTATCGGTTTAGTAATTCGTATTAAAGCAAAAGCATTTAAAAATTGTCGCAATTGCCTTGTGGTTCATACTTTTGAAGCATCAAAACAGTTACTTCAAATAATACCCTCTTTATTAAACGCGAAGCAGCTCGTTTAGGTTTCGATTTTTGTGGCATAAGTAAGGCCGAATTTTTGGAAGAAGATGCGCCAAGACTTGAGAAATGGCTCAATGAACACAAGCACGGACAAATGAAGTACATGGAAAATTACTTCGATAAGCGTTTGGATCCGCGTTTATTGGTAGAAGGCGCTAAGTCCGTGATATCGTTGATGTATAATTATTATCCGAGTGAAAAACAAAAAGTATCCGGACCAAAAATCAGCAAGTATGCTTATGGAAAAGATTATCATGAAGTGATAAAAGATAAACTCACTGAATTTTTAAATTCATTAAAAGAAAAAATTGGAGATGTGAATGGAAGAGTGTTTGTTGATTCTGCACCTGTATTAGAAAAAAGTTGGGCCGCCAAAAGTGGATTGGGTTGGATAGGGAAGAATGCAAATTTAATTACAAAAGAAAGTGGATCGTTCTATTTTTTGGCAGAGTTGATCATTGATCTGGAATTAGAATACGACGGACCAATAAAAGATTATTGCGGCACGTGCACAAAATGTATTGATGCTTGTCCTACCCAAGCAATTATTGAACCGTATATAGTAGATGGAAGTAAATGTATTTCGTATCTGACAATAGAATTAAAAGAAAATATTCCAACGGAGTTCAAAGGCAAAATGGATAATTGGGCTTTTGGTTGTGATGTATGTCAGGATGTTTGTCCTTGGAACAGTTTTAGCAAACCCCACAACGAACCTTTGTTCAGTAATAGGACGTTATTGAACCTCTCAGAAAAAGAATGGCACGAAATGACCGAAGAAACGTTCAAAGTGGTGTTCAACGGCAGTGCTGTAAAGCGAACAAAGTATGCGGGATTGAAACGAAATCTCAAATTTTTGGAATAATTTCTCCTTAGAGCCACGGGGCTTCCAAAGGTATTTTTGAAATTGCTATAAAACGTAGCAATCAATTGCTATAACTTGTAGTAATTTTGAAATATGATAACAGCGGTTCAACAAAACAGTAACCCAACATACTTTAAAGGGAGAGGTTCGCAACTGAATACTCATAATCATTTTGCGAAGTACCAGTATGTGCAGGAGTATAAAGAGGTATTGGATGAAGAGTTTCAGTTAAGTGAAAAGACCGAGATCATCTATACCTATCCCAAAACCATTATCAATAAAGTAAAGAGCGAGGATGTGGGGGCTGAATATTCTGCAAATCCTTATCAAGGCTGCGAACATGGCTGCGTGTATTGTTATGCAAGGCCTACGCATGAGTACTGGGGTTATAGTGCGGGTTTGGATTTTGAACAAAAAATTATTGTAAAAAAGAATGCTGTAGAATTATTAGAGAAAGAATTACTGTCAAAAAAATGGGAAGCTCGTCCTGTGATGTTATCAGGCAATACAGATTGCTACCAACCCATTGAAAAGAAAATGGAGATCACACGCGGGATGTTGCGCGTATTCTTAAAACATAAACATCCGGTGAGCATCATCACTAAAAATGCATTGATCCTTCGCGACCTGGATCTATTAAAAGAATTAGCTAAAGATAACTTGGTTCATGTAATGGTTTCTATTACAGGTTTGGATGAATCGGTAAGGCAAAAATTGGAACCAAGAACGTCTACTTATAAAAACAGGTTAAGAGTTATACAAACCTTAACGGAAAATGGCATTCCTTGTGGAATGATGATGGCGCCTATAATTGCAGGCATCAATAATCATGATATCCCGGAGCTTTTGAGATTGGCTGGACTTGCCGGAGCTCGCAGCGCCCACTATACGGTTGTGAGGTTGAATGGCGCTGTGGGTCCTGTTTTTAAAGATTGGTTATTTAAAAATTTTCCCGATCGTGCTAATAAGGTTTGGAATTTAATTTGCGATACACATGGCGGTGATGTAAAAGACAGCAGATTTGGTGTGCGCATGCGTGGCGAAGGAAAATTTGTGGAGATCATCAATCAGATCTTCAACATCAGTAAAAAAAGATTCATTACCAATACGCAAGAGTTTGAGTACAACTGTAGTTTGTTTCAACCTAATAGGGAAGAGCCGAGTTTACAAATGAGTCTATTTTGAGTAAGTGATTTTATGAAAGCGTAAACTTGCCTTAATCAAAAGGTAATGTTATGCTCCGATATTTGAAGTGTTGAATTTAATTTTCGTTCTTTTCAATACCAAATGCAGATATATTTTAGTCTAAAGATGCGAAGTTATTTTTTGCTTAAACGATGAAAAAAATTCTTGCATAGCTTGGCCTACGGAAGAATTTTTTGAAGAAGTTTAAGCAAAAAAGAACGAGTAGATTTGACTAAAATATATTTGCTTTTGGTATAACATACTGTTTTAAGAGTTAGTAGCTTAAAACGCAATTCTTCAATCGCACTTTAAATGCTATCTGGAACAAAAGGATCTTGTTTAGTAGTGTGATTGAAACAAATTAAGGTCCGCACGTTGAGAAAGAGTGCGGACTTTTTTTTGGCTGGACCAACATGTCGCCCCTAAAGGGGCTTTTTTTATCGTTCGGGTATTTTTTACCGACATTCCGTCCCTACGGGACTAGAGATCTGAATCTCGATCGTATCAAATATTGAAAAATGTAAATAAACATCTACAGAGTCCCGCTAGGGACGACATATAGGTAATAAAAGTAACTCTTTAGAAATAAAGCCCCGTAGGGGCGACATATACCTGCATCTACTTCCTAAAAGCCAAATTAGGTTTAGAAACAAACACCCATTTATTATTGATGTTCATCCAATAGATATAGGAAAAGCCTTGTTCAAAGGCATTATCAGATTCTAATTTAACAGTGAAGAACCTAACGCTTGGTTTAAACTTATCAATGATCTCGAGCAAGCCTTATTAAAATTGGTTTTCCCCTCTTTGATATCTTTAATTGTAAACGTATTGATACCGACGGTGGCGTAAGCAGCATCTTCACCGGCAACTTGTTCTTTCATTTTCTTTTCGGTGGCTTCGATCAGCTTCATGAATTGAGCTGCATCTTCGGTTTTAATGAATATTTTTTTCGCATCTTCCAATGTAGCAAAAGACCTTAAAATAAGTTCATTCATTTTATTTTTCGAAGTATACTTTTCAAAATAGGTCTTGGCCTTTTCTTTGGGATCGGTTTGAACGGCTAATGAAACCATAAACAAACCAAGAATAGTAATGGATATATATCTTTTCATTTTAGTTAATTACAGCTAATATAACCCAAATGGTCTAAAAAGGAACATTTTAATATAAAATTTTGTAAATTTGGTTTACATGCATCAACCGGTCATATTAAGTTTTTTAATAGTTCTTCTGTTTGCCACCTGCAAAAAGAAGGACAATACTAAAGAAGAAACGTATACACCAACTTGCAGTGGAACAAAATCCTTTGTGAACGATGTTTTTCCATTGATCCAAAGTAAATGTTGGAAATGTCATACCAATATGGCCGACTACTCACAGATAAAAACACTTTCAGCAGCCATAAAAGATAATGTTACAAGCGGTATTATGCCGAAAGACAGTAAACTCACCAAGGATCAAAAAGATATTATTGTGTGTTGGGTAACAGCGGGCGCGCCTAATAATTGATCACTTCTTAAGCGAATTCATTTTTTTAATGGCGATCAATTGATCATAGTACTGTCCAACCTGTCGGTAGTAAACTAAAATGGTATAATCATTTTCGGTGTCCCAATGATTTCCTTCAGTGAGCGTTTCATCAGCTGCTTTTTGTCCGTCTTTTGTGAGAACATACATATAATTATAATAGCCCTGCTTTAAATATAATTTGCACTCATAACCTGAGCGCCCATAATTATAGATCATTTTATTACTCTTGTTCAAACGCCAATCGGTTAACTTTCCTAATACATAAAAATTTCCTTGCGTTTCAGGATTCGGATAAGGTAAAAAGAAATCAACATAGGCATAATCCGCTTCTATATCCTGATTGCCTTTTATATCTCTATTCTTAATTAAAAAACTTCCATTAATATCATTTTGAAATGTATAAGCTTTAGTTGTTCGCAATTCATCGGGTGTTAATACCACATGGTTCTTGCTCTTGTCGTCTTTGTATAATTCTTTCACGCGTTCCGAAAGCACGCGCAAACTCCGCATATCAAAATATCTAAATTCATTTCCGCCATTAAATACTGCAGCTTCGTTCATACTATAACTTAATTCGTTTGGCGCGTAAAAACTTGGTTCAATGGGACCTTTTAAATTATCCCAACGGTAATTTTGTCCCACATACACTTTAAGATCTTTGGCAGGATTAACTACTTTGAGTCCTGGATATTTTACCGAGAATTCTAATTGTTGTTTTTTTTGTTGATCATCTCCACCAATAGTTTGCCTAATTGTTGAGGCGATATTTAGTTTATTTTCAAATAACATAAAGCGTCTGCTTAATACAAGATCTTTTTTATCACCATTCAAATACACATACAACACATAATTTCCGCTCTTGATGAATTTTACACTTTGAGTTGGGAACACAATAGAGTAGTGCGTATATTTTTGCAGTGTGTTCATAGAGAAACTAAAATTGATGATATTCATTTCGCTAAATGCATCCATGTATTCCATCGTCATCAAGTCGCTCGGTGTCCAATCGGCATTACAATGAACAAAACTCAAGCTGTATTGTTTTTGATCGCCATCCAGATCATCAAAACTTAATTGCAATTGTTCGCCTGTATTCATTTCAATAAGTGCAGGAGAGAATTCCCATTGAGTTCCGTACAACTGAACGGTTTTTATGGTTGGTTTATACGCATAGTCGTCATAACGTAAGGCATTATCATTCACGTAATCATCGTCTCCTGTTTGCGAAAAAGCAGACGTAGAAAAAAATAAAGTGATCAAAAGGATCCACCGTTTTATTAGAGAGGACAACATACTACTAAAGGTAAAGTAAACAACAGGATAAACCTTGTTTTATTGCGAGAATTAGGATTTATTTTGAATTTGAAAAAGATTGATCTTCGATTCCTGATTCTTATATAAACGAATAATGTTTTTGCGATGAGTTAAGATCAAAAGAACCGCAACTGTAATTGAAAAAATAGTTAAAACCACATCTTCATTGTGCATGATATAGTGCAGAATGAAAGGAAAAGTAATTCCTGCAATCATCGAACTTAACGAAACATAACGTGAAGCTAATAGAACTGTAAAGAAAACCAACATGCCAATGCAACACGTTAACGGTAAAATGAAAAGTACTACTCCTAAAATGGTAGCAACACCTTTGCCACCTCTAAATCCTGCAAACACCGGAAAGATGTGGCCTATTAAAACAGCAACGCCAAGGGCTAATTGAAGATCAACAAAATCAGGCCTTTCAAAAGGAATAGAACTTAGAAATGCTAAAGCCACCGCAACGGAGCCTTTTAAAATATCTATTAATAGAACGGGGAAACCAGCTTTTTTTCCTAAAACGCGGAATGTATTTGTGGCACCGGCGTTACCGCTTCCGAATTCACGAACGTCGATTCCGTAAAATCCTTTTCCGATCCATACGGCTGTTGGAATAGAACCCAATAAATAGGCCCCAAGGATAAGCAATACTATAATTAATGTTGCCAAACTGTTAGTTAGTTAAACAAAATTAGGAAATAATACGAAATTTGAAAGGCTTAGATTCTAAGTTTTTAACAAATGAGGTCTTAATTAACAACAAATTTGAGTTGTTTAATAAGCTCCTTTAAGCATAACACCTTGCTCAATACGTTGTAAAGCAGTGATATAAGCTCCTATCCGCATACTTGTCTTAAATTGAGTAGTAGCATTCCAAACCGACTCAAACGCGATCTGCATTTTATGATCATGCTTAGAGTTAACTTCTTCCTCTGTCCAATAATAACCCGCTTTATTTTGAACCCATTCAAAATAACTTACAGTAACTCCGCCGCTGTTAGCCAAGATATCGGGAACAACAATTATCTTTTTATCGTTAAGAATCGGATCAGCTTCAGGAGTTGTAGGTCCGTTTGCACCTTCCACAATTAATTTCGCCTGGATCTTTCCTGCGTTATCTTCGGTAATTACATTTTGTAAAGCGGCCGGAACTAAAAGATCGCACTTGCTGATCAATAGTTGATCAGATGGGATTTCAGTAGCACCTTTAAAGCCTTTTAATATTCTGTTGTTTTTTGAAGCAAAATCTATAGCTGCAGCAATGTCAATTCCTTTTTCATTGTAAAAAGATGCAGTATGATCTCCGATGCCAACAATTTTTACACCTTCAGCGGATAATAATCTTGCTGCATGAGACCCAACATTACCAAAACCCTGAACAATTGCAGTTACCTCATTTTTTTGTAAGCCCATTTTTTTCAAAGCACACATGGCATTAACCATCACGCCACGTCCTGTTGCTGCATCTCGCCCAAGCGATCCACCAATAGAAACAGGTTTTCCGGTAATTACCCCCGGACTGTCTTCTCCTGTGATCTTATTGAACTCATCCACAATCCATGCCATCTCTCTTCCGCTTGTTCCCATATCGGGAGCAGGAATATCTTTATTAACGCCAAATACATCTTTCATTGATTTTGCATAAGCGCGACTTAATCTTTCTAGTTCGCCAACGCTCATAGAACGAGGATCACATTTGATACCGCCTTTTGCACCACCAAAAGGCAGATTTGCTACAGCACATTTAAAACTCATCCAGGCTGCAAGTGCCATTACTTCATCGGCGTTTACATCCATTGCATAACGTATTCCGCCTTTGCTAGGACCAAGATGTGTAGAATGAACAGTGCGATATCCTTCAAAAACCTGGATCTTACCACTGTCCATCATTATAGGTAAACTTACTTTAACTTCTTTACTTGGATGTTTTAGAACCCGTAAAACGTCATCACTTAAGTTCATTAATTTGGCTGCTTTATCTAGGCGTGCCAAAACTGCCTCAAACATACTCTCGGGGTGCGATTCTGCCATAACTGTTAGTGTTGACATATTTTGTGTTTTATGTGTTGTTAGCTGGGGCGTAAATTTAGTGATTTTATTTCATCTAAACCAATTTATTAGCCTTGTTTGTTGAAGCATAAAGTATTGATAAATAAGGAAATAAAAGACTACTTTTAAGTTAATTGGATGAGTGATTTTTTTAAGATATTTACGGTCTTCATATCGTGTGTTTTTTTCTTCGGAAAACTAGGTATGCCAAGCGCTATTTTACTCTTTAAATTTAATTTTTTAAAGGTGTTTTTAGTGACAACAATTTCGGGTTGTTTTTCAAATGTGATCTTTACTTACTTTAGTTCGGCGCTTTTAAAATGGTGGGATGCGTATAAGCAGCGTAAAAATTTATTTGCTAAGAAAAAAATATTTACAAAAGGTAATCGCAGGATCATAAAAGTTAAGAACAGATTTGGATTAAAAGGGTTGGCATTTATTACGCCTATTTTTCCGGGAATTCCCATTGGCGCATTTATAGCCGAACGTTTTTATAAGGATAAATTCAAGGTGATCATGTATTTAAATGTGTCGGTTGTGTTTTGGAGTTTGACACTCTATTTTTTGTTTTATTTTCTCGGACATAGCATTATCTAATGGTACAAAAACAAAATTTACAACATATCTTCTTCGACTTGGATGATACCATTTGGGATTTTGAAAAAAATTCGGAAGGCATACTTTCTAAACTTTTTGAAGAACATGGCTTGCAACATAAATTGCAAAACGATTTTTACACGTATTTTACTGCGTACAAAAAGAAGAATGGCGAGCTTTGGCAATTGTACAATACAAAAAAAATAACAAAGGATGAATTGCGTAAGCGACGATTTCATGAAACGTTCTTGCAATTTGGATACAACGATTTTGATCTGAGTTGGGCAATCTCCGAATCATATTTACAAAGATCGCCTTACGGAACTGAATTAAAAAAAGGAGCGATAGAATTATTGGAAACTTTGAGCGAGAATTATAAATTGCATGTGATCACTAACGGATTCAAAGAGATCCAATACATTAAATTAAAACAATGTGATCTTGGTAAATATTTTGATGCTGTAATAATTAGTGAGGAAGTTGGACATAATAAACCAAACATTGAAATATTCAGAGAGGCTGAAAGACTTGTGAACACTAGTAAAGAAGCGTGCTTAATGATAGGCGATAATTTTGAAACGGATATTCAGGGCGCTAAAAAAGCAGGTTGGCAAAGCATTTGGTATAATCCGCAAAAAAGTAAACGCTATCAAACAACACAAGTACATTGTTTAACCGAGATCGTAACGCATTTTAAAACATAACATGGAACTTAATTTAAGAATTGACTGGAGTGAACTTGATCTTTTTGGTCATGTGAACAACGTGATGTACGCAAAATACATGCAAGCAGCGCGTGTAAATTTTATGGAAAAAGTTGGCATCATGAAAACGTATGAAGAACAAAAGATCGGATTCATGGTGGCGGCAACAAGTATTTTGTATTATAAACCTATATTTTACCCGGGTAATATCAGTATTAAAACATTGGTAAAAGAAACAAAGAATACAAGTTTTGTATTAGAGCATGATATTTACAATGCTCAAGGAGAATTATGTGCAAGGGGAGAAGATGTGATAGTATATTTCGATTTTAAGAAGAACGAAAAACTTTTGTTGAACCCCGGATTGTTGAAATTGCTTAAGGCAGATTAGCTTCTTCTAAGATAGAAATTGCGATCTACTTCCACCGAAGTGATCTTTGAATTTTGTTTAAGCGTTTTTTCTCCTGTTGTTGCTTCCAGCCAGATCTCAGCTCCGTTATTGATCTTCACTTTCACGGGCATAATAAAGTCAGCATTACAATTCACCCATTTATATGTCAACTGTTTTTTCTTGAAGGTATATTCCAGCTTAGGAATTTTTGTACTGCGTAAATACTGATCAAAAATGGGTTTTAAATTGAGCTTGCTTTTTTCGGAGATATAATCCTCCACGTCTTTGGTTGTTACGGTTCTTTTTGCAAAGTCCTTATTTAAACCTAACAATATCTGGTGAAACAAGTCATCGTTATTAATTACTTGACGAATAGTATGGATCATATTGGCGCCTTTATCATACATGTCTCCGCTTCCTTCTTTGTTCACATCATAATTTCCAATAATGGGAAAGTCGTTCGAAATACTTTTTCTTAAACCCCTTACATATTTGCTTGCCGAATCTTTTCCCCACATCGATTCAATGAATAAAACTTCCGAATAGGTTGTAAATCCTTCGTGCACCCACATATCGGCAATATCTTTTGTGGTGATATTATTTCCGAACCATTCATGTCCACACTCGTGAATAATGATAAAATCCCAAAGCATTCCAATTCCTGTGCCCGAACGATCCATGCCCATGTAGCCTTTTCTGAATTTATTTCCATAAGCAACAGCGCTTTGATGTTCCATTCCTAAAAAATTACTTTCTACTAATCTAAAACCGTCGGCGTAAAAAGGGTAGGGACCAAACCAATACTCAAAACTCTTGAGCATTTTTTGTGTATCGGGTTTTAATAAGCTGTCGGCTTTGTTTTTGTTGTAATCCAACACAACGTATTCCATTTTTAATTTCCCATTCTTTCCTTCAAAACTGTCTTTTACCACGACATAATTTCCAAGGTACATTGTTACATCGTAACTATTTATTGGATTGGTGACATTATAGGTCCAGGTTTTGGTTTTATTTGAATTTGAAACAAGCTTAATTAAATTTCCATTAGAGATCGCTTTTAAACTATCATTTACGGTGAGAGAAATATTCATTCCATTATCCGGCTCATCGCTTTGATGATCTTTAAGCGGCCACCAAACCGAAGCACCTAATCCCTGACAAGCCACATTGATCCATTTTCTGTTTTGTTTATCTTTTCCCCAAACAAAACCACCATCCCAAGGAGCCATTTTTGCTTTACGCGGAATACCGGAGTAATAAATTGTCACCGAATCTTTTTGCGCATTAATTAAATTTGGATCCAAATTAACTGTCCACGCATCAAATTCATGTTTCACTTCTAATTTCTTTTTATGAAATATAAAACTGTCGACTAACAATGGTTTTTGAAGATCAATTTGAAATTGAGTTCCGTTTGAAATGGTTTTGAAGTAAATAGTGTTCTTGCCTGTGATAGAACGTTTGTTATCATCAATGTTGATGTGCAAGTTGTAAAACACAACATCCCACCAATTACGGGCGTTATTTAATTTACCACGTAAACTATCGCCTCTTGAATACGTTTGAGAGTACGAAGAAAAACAAATGAAGAATAAAAAACAGGTTTTAAAAAACCTCATGAAGAAAATTTTTCTGCAAAATTAGTTTTGAACTACAAGTCGTTTTACGATCGGGTTACCATCAATAGAAATAGTTACAAAATAAACACCGCTTTTAAATTGAGTTGTTCCGATCTCAAATTCATGGTTGCCCGCGTCAACTTTTCCTTTGTTAATGCTTGTGATCTTTTTACCTAATACATCACACACATCAATGTTCACCGCGTGAGTTTCTTTGGTGTTGTATTCAATGGTAACTTTATCTTTGGCAGGATTTGGATACATATTCAATCCAACGTTGAGTTCATTTTCTTTTACGCTCACCGCAGGATCTATCATATTGATATCATCAAGAAATACATTGTTTCCCGGATCTGTATCATCTGATGTAAATACAAATCTAAAAATAGCACTGAAATAATAAGGAACGGTGATAGTGTATAGTTTAAATTCACCGGAAGTAGGTAAATATGGCGTAGTTGAAATAGCAGAGGTACTTGCAAGTGCAGCGCCTTGTTTTGTCCAACGTGTTTTCCACGACTTACCGCAATCATCCGACACTTGTAATTTCAACATATCATTGCTTGTCGAAGTTTTTTGTTGATAGGCTACTTTGAACGATAATTGAACAACTGCTCCTGCATTCGAAAGATCAAAATCACCAAGACCTTCCAAAATACTTGTGTTGCTTGGAGTATTATTAAGATTATCTATCATCATCGATTTAATTCCTCCCGAAGAAGATTGCGTGGTAATTACCCAGTTCGATCCACCTGATGGAATTGAGGTCCACTCATCATAGCCCGATTGAGTTTCAAAACCTTCTACTAAAGGAAGTTGATCTAGACTTATCAAATTCATATAAGAAAGACTCATGTCGTTTGTAAGATCACCATCAGGATTATTATTTGGTGAGCTGGTATAACACGTAATAGAATGTGAACCGCTTGAGAAATTATTTCCCTGTAAATTAAGTGTTGCTGTTTGTCCTGTAACCAACGAACCATTCCAATTCATTGCTTGGTAATTTTGATTATCAACTTTGTAATTGATCACGCAAGAGTAAAGCGTACTGCTTCCATAGTTTCTGAATTTTACAACCGGACTTATTGTTCCCGCATTACATAAAATATCATTTGGTGTTACAGCCAACACACCTGCATCAATGGGATGAGAAGTTAAAGGTAATAATCCTGCAAGTGCTTCTTGATCTTGAGAGAAATCCATGCCGCTTGGATTCAATACATCAATATCAAAATAACCATTTGCACTTCCGCCCCAACCCCAATTCATATGGTAAAAATCATTTACGTCATAACCATCGCATACCCATGTATGTCCGCCCGAACCAAAACCAACATATTGTATGGGGCGACCAATATCAAGATCACCTTTTAGTAAAGCGTGCCAGTTTGGTGTTGTATAATCATTGCGATACACACCTCTAATGGTTGTTGGATCGTAACCAAAATAATTAATAAAAGAATTTTCGGCAGAGATGGGTGAATCGGCATTAATAACCCAAGCGCCACTTCCGCTTGGTGAATAATCCATATTAACACTCACACCGCAGTGGTACATTAATTTTGCAACTTCTGCATTTGGTGCTGCGCAAGTATTTGGCATTAACGAATAAATATAAACGGCGTTAGCGTAATTAGCGCTTAAGTTCCCGTAATCATTTTCGTTATACGAACTGCTTCCACTGCCTTGTTTAGGATAGCTCCAATATTTCATGATCTGTGCCATTGTTGTAGCAACACAACCTGTAACCGAACCGCCCGGACAAAGATCATTATAATAAGGCGATTGATTCCAAAGTGTAGTAAGTAAAGGTGCAACAGATGTATTTGCCGAAGAACGATTTTGATCCCTTACCATAATATTATTCTTATAATCGCTCCATGTTTTTGCAATAACTGTATTTGCTTCAATATTATTTTTGCGAAGATAAGTGATCTCCTCACCGCGTTTACTTAACCAAAGCCCAATATTTGAGTTTGGAGCAGGAATATCAAAACGTTCTTTTGTTGAATAGCCAAGGATGGGTTTACTTGCATCTTCGGCCGTTACAATAATAAAACCGTTACCGTTGTTAAGATCGAACACATAATATAATGGCGAACCATCAGATGCTTTAGCGGTGTGAAATAATTTTAAAGTTATATCCTGAGCATTTGTGGTTTGTTTGATGAAATTGCGCGCAACCAATTCGGCATTATTTACCGGAACAGTTTTGGCAAAAGTGAACGAACATAAACATACAAAGGCAACAAAAATGGATCTTGATAGATGTTTGAGCATAAATGAGGTTTAATGCTATAAATTTAACGAATTAATGTTTCAAAAATATCGCCACTTATCAAGCTAAGCATGCCAGTTATTAAACGGAGGATATAAGATTTTTTCATTCATAATGAAGCTGGATCCGGTAACGAAGACAAGATGCCTTGATAATAGGATTTTATATGTTATTTATAGGATAATTTATATATTTGCAGCCCTTAAATGGCGGGGTAGCTCAGCCGGTTAGAGCACAGGATTCATAACCCTGAGGTCGGGGGTTCGAGTCCCCCCTCCGCTACGATCATAAAACCCTCATTTTGAGGGTTTTATTGTTGTAGGACGATTTATTTAACCTTTAAAATCACTATTTTGCCTCTTGAATTATAATGCCCCCTTTATTTTGTTAAGAGGGAAATTTTTGATACATTTCCAGAAATTTCTAAGCTATGTCGAAGAAAAAGAAAGGTTCGTCTGGAAAAGCTAAGGGGTCTGCGAAAAAAATCAAGAAGGCCGCAAAGCCTGCTGCAAAAAAATCTGTGAAAAAAGTGATCAAGAAAGCGCCAGTAAAAAAGAAAGTTGCGATTAAACCAGTAGCTAAGAAGAAACTTGCCCCAAAAAAGGCGGTAAAGACTTTAAAACCATCTAAAAATAAAGTTGTTACAAAAAAAATAGCCAAACCTGTTATAAAAAAGGAGCTTAAACCGATAAAGGTTATTGTAAAAAAAGAACTTCCAAAAGTTATTGAAAAGAAAGTCATTATAACTAAACCGATAGAGGAGAAAATTGCGGTAAGCAAAAAAGAAATAGCCGAAGAAAAAAAGAATGAGGTTTTGGCCATCATGAACACGATACCAAAAGCTGAAATTCAACAATTATCTGCTTCTAAGATCGCATCGATCACAAGTTCGATAACGAATCCTGTAAAAAAACAAGGTGCATACGCGGTGAAGGTTGAAAAAGAGCCTAACGGTAAATTTGAATTGGAATTTGGATTCAGAGCTTCGTCGGAAATGTTGTATGAATTTTTCTCTACAGCAAGCGGTTTGTCGGAATGGTTCTGCGATGATGTGAATATCCGTAATGGTATTTATACATTTATTTGGGATGGACAAATGCAACAAGCACGTTTATTAAAAACTATAGATAATCAATTGGCCCGTTACCAATGGGTAGATAAAACCGACGGAAGTTATTTTGAATTCAGAATTCAACGTGATGACCTTACCAATGATATTTCGTTAATGGTTACCGATTTTGCCGAAACAAAAGCTGATCAGGAATCTGCAAAATTATTGTGGCATAGTCAGATTGAAAAATTGATGCATGTAATAGGCTCTATTTTTTAAAGAGTATGATCGCAGCTCCGCTGCAAATCGATCTTTTTTAAGCCACTAATTTCACGAATTACACTAATCTGTGTGAATTGATTTCACTGATCTGTGTTTAATAATAAACACAGATCAGTGAAATTTAATCGTATAACAAACATAGATTAGTGGAAATTCGTGTAATTCGTGGCAAGAAACTTCTCATCTCGGAGTAGCCGAGACTGCAGGCTAAATGAAAATTTTAAAATGCTCTTTTTGTTTTTGTTCGTCCCTAAAGAATACCATACCGAAATAAAAACAATCAATTGTAAGTTTTACTTTTTCATGTTGTTTTATTTCTTCCCAGGCTTTTGTCATGCCTTTGCTCCAATAAATATCATCAAAGATGATCACTGAATCGCTTGTTGCTTTTTCTAATGCTAAATTAAAATAACGAAGTGTAGCTTCGTATGTATGATTACCATCAATGTATAAAAGATCAAAGGATGAAAGTTGAGAAAGTAATTGTGGAAGGGTTTGATCAAAATTGCCTTGAATAGATGTGATATTTGTTCTTTCCTTTTTTGCGAACAGTTTTTTCGAAAACTCTATCAAACTTTCACTTCCTTCTAAAGCATAGATCTTTGAATTTGTATCCGAATAACTTAAATAGAGTGTAGTAAGTCCAAGCGATGTTCCCAATTCGATAATGACCTTACTTTTTAAATAATTAGCTAACTTGAAAAGTAATTCCGATTGTTTTTGTGAACTAATGCCATGCAGCGCTATATCTTTTACTTTGCGTTTTGCGCCTTGCATTTTTTGCGAACCTGCGCCCATGTCATTTATTACAAGTTCAGTTTCGTTTTCTCTAAGGTCTTTCCGCAATTCACTCAATTCTTCAAAGGCATAAAAATGTTGTTGGGTATTGAATACATTTTCGGTGAGTTTATAGACAAAAGGGGAATGGACACCATGACCACTTCGCTTGGCTGTGATCAAATGAGAAATATAATTTTTTATAAGCCAGCTATTACTCATCGTGTATGGTGCAAAAACTATATTTCTGCCTTTCGATCGGTTTTGTTTTGTATGAAGCATCACTGGCTTCCATAAAGAAAATAAGATCCAAGCTTTCCATTTGGTTCTTTGGATGCTCTTTGTTCCATTTCTTTAAAATGTATTTGCAATATAGTGGTCGTAAAAATGTATAATCGCTTCGTTGCATATTTTCTGCAAGCTTTCGCCATCTATCGCTTTTAAAATTCTTCACCAAATGTTCCGGTTTTTCGGAATAGATATACGGAAGATCATAATAAAGGTCCCACAATTTTCCTTCGGCGGTATAACCCTCATGCAAGTACCAGCCATCTTCTTTCATAATGTGTGGAGAGAACATTCCCCAAAATTGATTCAAGCGCAAGCCATTCACGATGAGATTCACGGGCTTATCCAATTCATAATCGTACCACGGCATATAACTTAAATTCAATATCAAACAAAGCATCAGGATAAGCACAGAAAATGCATTAGAGAAATATTTCAAAACAGAAATGCTTTTGCGTTTTATCTTTTCCGCATTAGAAGTTGCTATGAATTTAAAGCGATCGAGAAATTCTGACGGAAGAATGGCTAGGGCCGTTGTGATATTTATGATATAGAATAACCCAACGTATAAACTTGATCCGATCCCAATATGCATTAAGGTAATTAAAATAAACGCACTTAATTTTACCCATTTGTTTTTTGTAGGAAGTAAGATCAAAATAGGAATTAGGATCTCTGTATAGTAAACTGCCTTAGTGAGAAATTGCATTAGTCCGGGATAGTTGTAAAGCCAATCGCCCAAAGGCAAACGTAATTGATCTAAGCTTAAGGCATAATATACCGCGCTTGCATCGCTGTGCCATTCGCTGCTGTTTTTTAATAAGGCTGTAAAAATATAAACAGAAGCGATCAAAACTAAATAGCCTAAGGAAGCAAAACTAAAATGTTTTGGTTTGCTGGCGTATTTTTTTGCATCTAACGATAAGGCATTTCCCCAAGGTAAAAATAAGGCCCAAAATAAAGTTAAGCGCAAAAGATCATCGCCCGATTGTAAAATAAATAAATTGCGATTGTGTAAAGAGATGGTGAAGATCCAAACAAAAAATGTGGCTATTCGCGTTTTATAGCCAACCAATAATGAAAGAGCGAGAACGGTGTGCAAACAAAAAAGTAAAGTTGCAAAACCATAACTTCCACTGAAGGTATGAAAACTCCAGTAGCCCGGTTGCCATCCAAAATTATGAATGAGTTTTATGGGCCATAAACCGGCATTGGTAAAAAAAGCGCTAAGATCTTGCCAGCGAATAATAATATCGCTTAACACCACTAGTGCAACGCCAATGCGCATCAAGGCAAGGGCTCTTATATCCAATTGATAAAAGGAGCGGAGTTTTACAAGTAAACGTTTTAGTTTTAGCACGATTATACCAAATATACATATATTTTACTTTTATATGCTCGTCCTTTTTCCTCAATACTTCTTCAAAAAATTCTTCCGTAGATTATTACTACGCAAGAATTTTTGTTCATCGTCTTGATGAAAAATCACTTCGCATCTATAAACTAAAATATATGCATATCTGGTATAAAAATAAAAAAAGTCCCGACATTTATCGTCGGGACTTTCTTTTTAATATGATTAAAATATTAGTTACAACCTACGTTTCCGCTAACACTCACAACCGGGAAGTTGAAGTTTGACTGAACACATTGTATACCTGTAAAGGTTGCGTTGATAGATGTTGAATTTGTATTGATGCTAACCACACCTGTTTTTCCATACCAAGTAATTCCTGATGGTTGACTAGGCGCGTTTAAAACAGTTAACTGAACATTTGATGGTCCTGAAACGCTGCTTACATTATAAGATCCTGTTTGAGGAATTGTATTAAATGCTAAAGTAACTTCCACCGAACCGCTGATACCTTTTAAAGTTAAGCTGCCCGAAGAAGCACATGAAGGATTTAACCAACCGCTACCACCGCAATTCAAATTTGAATTTTCTGAAGCAGGGTTTGTAATAGGAACACTACCTGTTTGTGTTGCATTACCTGCATTAGGATTTCCACCTGTACCGGTTGCCGCATCTTTATAAGTTGGCTTAATGGTATTATCTGATTTTTTACTACAAGCAAAAAACACTAAGGCTGCGATAGTTACACAGGTTAAAGCGATGATGTTGAATTTTTTCATGATGTTTAGAATTACTCAAATTTAGTGAAAAACCTTCTAAATTCCAAATTTAGCCCTACCCAATGAGTGAAGGGGCCTTATGGCTTAATAAAAGGACTTATTGGCGACCACTAATTGCTTCAAAAGGATGGAAGTTCGGTACCTGTCTTCCTCATACATTAGGTACAGATCCATAAGCTGCTTGGCCACATTTCTGATGCCAATTTGATCTGCCAGTTTTAATAATCCAATGGGATAATTAACGCCCTTGGTCATGGCCAGATCAATATCTTCGCGACTGGCGATGCCCAAAAATAAAGTATCGGCTGCTTCATTTATGAGCATACAAATAATGCGGCTATAAATTTGCCTTCCTAATTCGATATCTTTTTTTGGTTGAGGCATTGTTGCCCCTTCACTATAATCATAAAAACCTTTTCCTGTTTTGCGCCCTAAGAATTTTGCTTCCAATAAACGCTTTTGTGTAAGTGAAGGTTTAAAACGCTGATCAAAATAAAATTGTTGCCACACAGTTTCTGTCACTACATAATTTACATCATGACCAATAAGATCCATTAATTCAAAAGGACCCATTTTAAAACCGCCAATTTCTTTCATGGCCCAATCAATAGTAGCGTAGTCGGCAATTTGTTCGTCGGCAATGCGCAATGCTT
>JAHEYC010000026.1 GCA_023251775.1 Sphingobacteriaceae bacterium
TATCTTGGCTTGTCCTGCGCAAACCGCTATTATTACCGGAACTGCAACAGGAGCTACAAGTTATAGTTGGCTGCCTCCTGCAGGCGGATCTGTTTTAAGTGGTGGGGCTACTGCAACCGCTCAGGTAACAAGTTCAAGTCCCGGTGCATTTACATTGGTTACAACAGGCGCTAATGGTTGTCAATCTACTCAAACGGTGAACGTTTCACCAAATACGAACGCCCCAACATTTACATTGAGTAATCCAAACCCAAGTATTACATGTGCTTCTTTATCACCTTCCACAACGGTTAACATAACATCAACCGTTGCTATTGCTTCATACTCTTGGGGTCCTTCAGGTGGAATTTCCGGACCAACAAACACAGCGTCGGTTACATTTACTGCGGCAGGAAGTTATACAGTAGTGATCACTGCAACTAATGGTTGTATATCAACAGGCGTTGTAGCAGTTGGTACTGCAACTACTCCTCCATCGGTAGTAGCAGGAACAGGAACTGCACAAGCGATCTCATGTACGAATTCACTTGTGGTTATAGCGCCAACTTTCACACCGATCTCTGCGAATTATACATATACGTGGACTGGTCCCGGTGTTTTAGGAAGTCCTAACAACAGCAGTGTTTCAGTTATTCAACCGGGCACTTATACATTAGCAATGACCGATACAGTTACCGGTTGTAGCAGCGGGGCATTTACAGTTACTGTTAACGGAAACATAACTCCTCCTACTTTGAATATTGTAAGCAATTCAACTATTGGAATTGGATGTTCGCCTACAACAACTACAGCGCAACTTACCGCTATTGCAGGAAGTTCAGTAACTTATTTATGGAGCAATGCCCAAACAACATCCGTGATAACGGTTAATACACCTGGAATTTATTCGGTGATCATTACCGATGCAAGCGGCTGTTCAACTACAAAAACAATTGCGGTCATTAGTGCAACAACAGCGCCGGGCTTTAGCGCAACAAGCGTTGGAAATTTCCCTTGCGGAACAACAGGCAGCACGCTTCAATTATCAGCAGCATCAAGCAGCACAAATTCAATAACGTATGCATGGTTTGGCGCAAGTACCATTAGTGGTTCTAATACAGCAACACCTGTAATTAATCAACCCGGAATTTATACGGTTGTAGCTACCGATAACATTACAGGTTGTAGCGCAACAAGTACACTCGCAATTTTCCAACCAACCGTAGTGGCAAACTTTACGGTAGATGTTTCAACCGGTGGAGCACCTTTAACGGTGAACTTTACCAATTTAAGTTTAGGAACAAATTCTTACACTTGGTCAATAAACCCGGGAGGAAGTATTTTAACTACAACTAATATCTCAAATATATTTACAGCACCCGGAACATACACTGTAATTTTAGTTTCTACCAATGGAATATGTTCCGATTCAGATACACTCCAAATAAAAGTAACCGGTGGTCTTGGAGTTATTCCACAGATCTTTACACCAAATGGTGATGGAAAAAATGATCCATTCTATATTCCGGGATTAGATGCGTATCCGAAAAATACTTTAAAGATCTTTAATCGCTGGGGTAATATAATTTATGAAGCAGCGCCTTATAAAAATGATTGGGATGGAACACCAAACAAATCATCAATGGGTAAAGGTAAATTGCCTGTTGGTGCTTACTTCTATATATTAGATCTTGGTGATGATAGAGAACCGGAGCCAATAAGAAAAGGATATGTACAATTAGAATATTAATAATTAGATCATGCAAAAAATGAAATATAGTTTAACAGCATTAGCATTCGCACTTGTATTAAATACCAGCGCGCAGCAAGAAACACAAAACTCATTCTACATGTTCAACGCAACATTGCTTAATCCTGCTTATGCAGGAAGCAGAGATGCATTGAGTTTAATAGCTGACGCCCGCTTACAATGGGTTAATTGGGATGGCGCACCACGCACCAACTGCTTTACCTTACACACGCCATTGGTGATCGAAAGCGTGGGATTAGGACTAAATGTGTTGAATGATAAGATAGGCGCATCCACACGTAATTCGGCATTCGCAGATTTTTCGTACAGGATCCGACTCAATAAGAACAATGATCGTTTGGCCTTTGGTTTAAGAGCCGGAGCTGATATTATCAATAACAACTTTGGTAATCTTGCCGTTAATGATAATACTGATCCTATCATCGCGCAAAATTCCTTTACAAAAGTTAACTTTAATACCGGCGCAGGAATTTATTTATACGGTAAGCGTTATTTTGCAGGAGTTACAGCACCAAAATTCATTCCTAACAGTACAAGTGATCTTGCAGGCTTTTCGTCTAAAGAGGCTTTACACATTTATTTTATTGGAGGATACGTTTTCAAATTGAACAGTCTGTGGGATCTTAAACCGGGATTCGCAGTTCGATATACAGCAAACGCCCCGCTCTCTATAGATGGAAATCTGTCTTTATTCTTCAACCAAAAGATCTGGTTCGGCGTGATGTATCGTCATGGCGCTGCTGCAGGAGCCAATGTGATGTACCAACTTAACAATACATTCCGTATTGGTTACGCCTATGATTATTCGATCACAAGCATGACCAAATACACTTCCGGTACACACGAGATCCTTATTGGATTTGATTTTTATAAGAAAACAGAAGCTGTTCGTTCTCCACGTTATTTCTAACCATTAGTTATTTGAAAAAATGAAATTGAAAAAGACCTTAATAATTGTTGCGCTTCTATCAGTTGGAACTGTTCTCTCACAAGGACTGAAAGAAAAGATAGCCGATAAGAAATTTGATAATGAAGAGTATGCTTCGGCATCAGAGATGTACTCTGAATTGGCTGCTAAAAAAACGCCGAAAACGAAGTACTTCGTACGCGCCGGTGAAAGTCATCTTAAAATTGGCGAATACAAAAAAGCAGAGGCATTTTACGGACAAGCCTTTACCAATCAAGGAATGACTGATAGAGATTACTATAACTACTATCAGGTTCTTAAATATAATGGCAATTATACACGCGCTACTGAGGTTTTCAAAAAGATAAATACCGCCGAATTCAAGAACATCCGTTCGGCCTTAACTCACCACGCCGATTACCATGAATTTTTGAAGGATAGTTCAAACTTTAAGATAGGTACTTTACAGGGAATCAACAGCGAGCAAGGAGAGTTTGGGGCTTTCCAAGTTGGTAAGGATATTTATTTTGCTTCATCGCGTCGTAATTATGGGGCTATGCATAAAAAATATGGTTGGGACGATTCATATTACCTCGACATTTACGTAGGTAGCATGGAAGGTGCCACAGTCAATCATATTCATCACGTAGGCGATCATATGAAAACAAATTACCATGAAGGTCCATTGGTAATTACAAAAGATGGAAATACGGAATACGTTACCCGCAACAATATTGATCACAATCATGGAGTGAAAGGAAAAGACAATCATGTGAACTTAAAGATCTATTACCGTGGTAAATTGGGTGAACATTGGGAAGAGTGGAAAGAATTCCCATATAACAGCGCTGATTATTCATGCGGTCACCCAACATTAAGCGATGATGGTAAGACGATGTACTTTGTTTCGGATATGCCGGGAACTCTTGGCTCAACAGATATTTGGGTTACACATTTTGAGAACGGTAACTGGAGTAAGCCCACAAACTTAGGTCAATCAACAAACTCTGAAGGAAAAGAAATGTTCCCTTTCCTTTTTGAGAACGAGATCTTATTATTTTCAAGTGATGGAAAACCCGGTCTTGGTGGGCAAGACCTGTTTTATACAGTTCCTTCTCCTGACGGAGGTTTTGAACCGCAAAATCTTGGATATCCTGTGAATACTTCGTATGATGAAGTTGGCGTTTTCGCAACTTCTAATAAGACTGGTTATCTCTCCTCTAATCGTCCGGGTGGAATGGGTAAAGATGATATCTATTCGTTTGAATCAAAGAATCCGATTTTCAGTACACCGGTTAATTTTATTGTGAAAGATGTTTTAACCAAAGCTGTTTTAGCAGGCGCTGAAGTGTCGATATTGGATGATGCAGGAAAAGTTATTGGAAAAGCAAACAGCGACGAAACCGGACATGTAAAATTCAATTTGATACCGGGAAGAAATTATAAATCGAAAACTAAAAAAGACGGTTATAAGAATTTAGATATCATGATTCCTGAAAAAGATCTTGCCAATCTAGCTAAAGAAAGTAAAGAGCTATACATCGAGAAAAAGATATTTGGTTTAGTAGGATTAGTTACTGATGCTGATAACAACAGTCCAATTGAAGGGGTTAAAGTAACTTTGACTGATGCATTCAGTAAAGTAGCAGTTGTTTACAACACAAGTAATGTTGGTGATTTTAAACAGATATACGATAAATTAAAAGAAGGCGATGATGTAAGTTACATTGTGAAAATGGAAAAGAAGGGTTATATCACCAAAACTGTTCCTGCCGATATTTCTATCATGAAAGATGGATTCATCAAACTTCATGAGGTAACAAACATGAAAATGAGTAAGATCAAAATTGGAACCGATATTGGTAAACTGGTTGACCTAAAACCAATTTATTTTGATGTGGCTAAATGGGACGTGAAACCGGAAGGCGCTATTGAGTTAGATAAAGTTGTTGGATTAATGAAAGAAAATATGGGAATGGTAATTGAATTAGGTTCTCATACTGATTGCAGAGGTGTTGCAAAAGCCAACTTAACGCTTTCTGATAAACGTGCGAAATCGAGTGCTGCTTATATTGTAAGTAAGGGGATCTCTGCAGACCGTATCTTTGGAAAAGGTTATGGTGAAACTAAATTAATAAACAAATGTGCTTGCGAAGGAAAAGTTGTTTCAAAATGCAGCGACGAAGAACACGCGCAAAATCGTAGAACGGAATTCAAGATCGTGAAGATAAAAGGTTAAAAAAAACTTAAAATTAAAAGCCCTCAAAATCAGAGGGCTTTTTTATTTCCCTTTTTTTATAGTTTTTATTTGTTGAAATTTAACCAGTGGACAAAGCAACAGCCAAAAAGAAAATAGAAAGCTTAAGTAAGGAGTTGGACGAACATAATTATAAATATTATGTGCTCGATAAACCTTCTATTAGCGACTTTGAGTTTGATAAGTTATTGGAGGCTTTAATTGCTTTAGAAAAAGAACATCCCGAATTTTTATCTCCAAATTCTCCAAGCCAACGTGTGGGAGGACAAGTTACAAAAGAGTTTAAGGCAGTAAAGCATAAATACCCTATGCTTTCGTTGAGCAATTCGTATAATTGGGAAGACCTTGAAGATTTTGATCGCAGAGCATCGGAAGGACTTGGCTTGGCAAATGATCTTTTTGGTGCAGGCGAATTGGAATATGTATGCGAATTAAAATTTGATGGACTTTCTATTGGATTAACTTATGTAAATGGAGAATTACAAAAAGCCGTAACGCGTGGTGATGGTGTGCAAGGCGATGATGTAACAACAAATGCAAGAACTATCAGATCTATCCCTTTAAAACTAAAAGGAAATTTTCCTAAAGAATTCGAGATCCGCGGTGAGATATTTTTACCGCGCAAAGTATTTGATGATATTAATAAAGAGCGCGAAGAGATTGGCGAAGCGCCATTGGCAAACCCTCGCAACGCCGCCAGCGGAACTATGAAAATGCAAGATAGTGGCGTTGTTGCCAAACGTAAACTGGATTGTTTTTTGTATGCACTTTTCGGAGATGACCTTCCTTTTCCGGGACATTTAGAAAGCCTGCAAGCCGCTGCCACATGGGGTTTCAGAATAAGTAAGCATTCTAAACTTTGCAAAGGCATTAGCGAAGTAAAAAAGTTTATTGATCATTGGGATAAAGAACGTTTTAAACTTCCATTTGATATTGATGGTATCGTCATTAAGATCAATAGCTATAAACAACAATTACAATTAGGCTTTACAGCAAAATCGCCACGTTGGGCCATTGCGTATAAATTTAAAGCCGAACAAGTAAGCACCGAATTGCAAAGCATTACTTACCAAGTAGGAAGAACAGGAGCCATTACTCCTGTAGCAAATTTAAAACCCGTTTTACTCGCAGGCACAACTGTAAAACGTGCGAGCTTGCACAATGCTGATATTATTGAAAAATTAGATGTTCGTGTGGGCGACCAAGTATTTGTAGAAAAAGGCGGAGAGATCATTCCAAAAATTATTGGTGTGGATCTAAAAAAACGCCCCGCTAATTTAAAACCAACAAAATATATTGATAAATGTCCCGAATGCGGAACAACATTAGTACGCTTTGAAGATGAAGCCAATCATTATTGCCCTAACGAAAATGGTTGTGCCCCGCAAGTAAAAGGTAAAATGGAACATTTTGTGAGTCGCAAAGCCATGAACATTGATAGCTTGGGTGCAGAAACTATTGATCAGTTTTATAATGCAGGACTGATAAAAAACATTGCAGACCTCTACGATCTAAAAAAAGAACAACTTTTGCCCTTAGAGCGCATGGCCGAAAAAAGTGCGCAAAATATTATTGATGGATTAAAAAACAGTTGTACAGTTCCGTTTGAGCGTGTGTTGTTTGCCATAGGCATAAGACACGTTGGTGAGACCACCGCTAAAAAAGTAGCAAAAAAAGTAAAGTCAATTGATGCATTAATGCAAATGAATGTAGAGCAATTAGTGCAACTGGATGAAGTTGGAGAAACTATTGCGGAAAGTTTTTTGGAGTTCTTTTCTAATAAAGAAAATAAAACTATTATTGCCCGATTAAAAAAAGCAGGCTTGCAATTTGAGATCAGTGCCGATCAACAAAAAGCAACCAGCACTAAATTAGAAGGAAAAACTATTGTTGTAAGTGGAGTATTTACTAAATATAGTCGCGATCAAATAAAAGATCTTATTGAATTGAACGGCGGAACAAATTCAAGTTCCATCAGCAAAAAAACAAGTTTTGTTTTAGCAGGTGAGAATATGGGTCCCGAAAAATTAAAAAAAGCCGAGAACCTGAAGGTTCCAATTATTTCTGAAGAGGATTTTGAAAAAATGATCGGGTAAAACCAATATGTCGCCCCTACGGGGCTTTTTTTTATTCTATTATAATTTATTACCAAGATGCCGTCCCTTCGGGACTATTTTCTAACACTAATTCGTAAAATAAAACTCAAATTTCCTAATTCGTATGAACTATTTCCAAACATTAATTCACAAAAATAACACTCAACTTTCCTAGCTCCGAAGGAGCGACATATTGATATCACCCGAAGGGTGCCGGACGAAAATATGCTGCCGCGCTTAAAAGTCGTTATGAGATCAAAGCGGAATGGTTCGCTCGAAAAATAAAATTCAAATTTCCCAGCTCCGAAGGAGCGACATATCGGTAGCACCCGAAGGGTGCGAAATAAACGATAGTGAACAGAACCCCGTAGGGGTGACATATTGGTTTTTTGAAAGAAATAGATTTTTTGATTCCGAAAGAGAAATAATGAAAGAACCACAATATCACGAGCCATGACACGGGTCATGCATCTTGCCGTCTTGCATCCTGCGTCAATTTTTACTACTTTTACCCTCATAATGTCTTACGGTATTTGTTTATTAAGCGTGGTTTCGTGCCGCAAAGAAGCTTCCAACACCAGTGAGTTGGTGACTCAATTATTGTTTGGCGAAACCTACCAAATTGCCGAAGAGACCGAAGAGTGGTTCAAAATTGTTACTACCTACGATGAATACGTTTGCTGGCTCAGTAAAAAACAACATAATCCCCTTAGCGAGACTGCTTTTGAGAAGATCAAAAAGTCGAAAATAAAATGTAATGGCGATCTTGTTCAGATCATCAAGAATAAAAAATTAAATACTAACATTCCTATTACCATTGGCGCAAGTTTGCCTTTATTAAAAGAACATGATATGCAAGTGGGCGATCATCATTTTTCGTTTGACGGAACTGTGGTTGATACAAGCATCAAAAATAACGCACAAAAGATCTCACAAACAGGGTATTTATTTTTGAACTCTCCGTATTTATGGGGAGGAAAAAATCCATTCGGAATTGATTGCAGCGGATTTACCCAATTAGTTTTTAAATTGAACGGACATAAAATTCCGCGCGATGCATCACAACAAGTTGAATTGGGAAGTCCCTTAAGTTTTGTTGAAGAAGCCGAAGCAGGCGATCTTGCTTTTTTTGATAATGAAGAAGGAAAAATTGTTCATGTAGGGATCTTGTTAGATAATCAAAGCATCATTCATGCAAGCGGACAAGTTCGCATTGATAAATTTGATCATTATGGTATTTTTCATTCCGAACGAAAAAAGTACTCGCATAATTTGAGAGTTATTAAACGCATTATATAATTACATTATGATACAACGTATACAAACAGTTTTCTTAGCCATTTGTGGCATCGTTTTCATTCTTTTTTTATTCTTGCCTTTAAAACAAATAACGGTTGAAGGGAATCCGGTTTCATTAACTGCTCTTTCGGGTTTCAATTCAAAATTCTCTTATACGTTCACATTCTCAACTGTGGGCGGATTTAATTTTATTGGCATTGCAGCAGCAGTGATCGGTATTTTGTGTTATCGTCAACGCTATTTGCAAATTCGTTTTTGTTATATCCTTGCCGGCATTTCGGTGCTTTTTATCTGTCTTTTAAATTTTACCGATTCGGTACATGGGTATAGCACTTCCGCCACCGTTCCTATGACTACAAATATCATGTGTGGCGCCTCTTTAATTTGCGCAATTCTTGCTTCGATTTTCATCAAAAAGGACATTAATTTGTTAAAAAAGGCCGACCGTATTCGCTAATTGTGCTCAAATTACGAGCATTGCATTGATTCCTCTGCTATTTTTGTTATTTTCGTCGTCTTCGTATACTCATTGAAGACCCTGAAATACATATCATTAGCTCTAATTACTGTAGTACTTACTTCAGGTAAAGGCAACGGTGATCTTCCCGCAAAAGATCCTACAAAAACAATTCCTCTTCACAAAAATATCAGCAAAGCACAATTGGTGCATATGATCGATTCCTTATTGGAAAAAGAAAATATCTCTCCAAAAGAAATTGAAGAATTGAATATGTTGGCCGGACTTTTAAAATTCCAAAAAAGATCAGAGTTCATTCATCTAATTGATTCATTACTAGAGAAAGAAAGCATTACACCGCAAGAAATTGATCAGCTGAAAATTTTGTCAGAACAATTCAAATTCGCAAAGTCAGTTGAAGACGATAACGATCTTGACGATCTAAGTAACTTGCATTTTTATTCGGAGAGTGAAGAAAATAAATTATTCCCACTTTACTCGCTCGACAGCTTAGAGAAAGAGTTTAGCATTACCCTGGAAAAGCCTGAGAGTCATAATTATTCAAATCCTTTTACCGGCGTATTAACTTCTTATTTTGGATGGAGAGATAAGCGCATGCACAAAGGAATTGACATCGACTTGAATAAAGGACAACCTGTGGTTGCGGCATTTGATGGGAAAATAAGAATTGCCAAACGCAACAACGGAGGCTTTGGAAATTTGGTGATCATTATGCATGCTAACGGACTTGAAACTGTTTATGCGCATCTATCGAAGATCAAAGTAAAACAAGGTCAGGTTGTTTTAAGCGGACAGGTTATTGGTCTTGGAGGAAATACCGGCAGAAGTCACGGTTCGCACTTACATTTTGAAACTCGCTATAAAGGGTATGCTTTGAATCCGCTTTTATTTATTTCGTATAACGAGAATAAATTGTATCACTATAGTGTAACCATGAAAGTGGTGAAAAAAGATCTTATTGCCTACCCTTCCAACGCCGAATTGCATACCATTAAAAAAGGAGAAAGTTGGAGAATGATCTCAAAACAACACAATGTTCCCATTACCAAATTGAAACAATTGAATGGAACGCAAAAGTTCTATTATTTACGACCGGGAACCTCACTTAGAGTGAATTAATCATTGGAAGAACCCAATTTTTTTCTTAAAATTGTACCCTTAAATTTTAATTATTTGATCCATGACAAAAGTACTCATCGCCACCGAAAAAGCTTTTGCTGCTAAAGCGGTAGAAGGAATAAAAAAAATATTTGCTGATGCAGGAATGGAAACTGTTTTATTGGAGAATTATACCGATGCCAACGATCTTGTAAAAGCAGTAGCAGATGTTGATGGATTGATAATTCGCAGCGATAAAGCAACTCGTAAAGTTATTGAAGCAGGAAAAGCGCTTAAAATAATTGTTCGTGCTGGCGCGGGATACGATAATATTGACTTGGCTGCAGCAACCGAAAAAGGAATTGTGGCTATGAATACTCCCGGACAAAATTCAAACGCAGTTGCCGAACTTACATTTGGAATGTTGGTATTTATGGCAAGAGCTAATTTTAAAGGAGGTTCAGGAACTGAATTAAAAGGAAAAAAATTAGGCATTCACGCTTATGGAAATGTTGGGAAAAATGTTGCTCGCATTGCGAAGGGATTTGGTATGGAAGTTCTTGCTTTTGATCCATTCGTTCCAAAAGAAACTATCGAAAAAGATGGCGTTACTGTTGTAGCCACTGTTGAAGAACTTTATTCTACATGTCAATACATTTCATTAAATATTCCCGCAACCGAAAAAACTAAAAAGTCGATCAACTTCGATCTTCTTTCAAAAATGCCTAAAGGCGCAACAGTTGTAAATACTGCACGTAAAGAAGTTATTGATGAGGAAGGATTGAAAGCAATTTTTGTTTCGCGACCTGATTTTAAATATGTATCCGATATTGCTCCCGATAATCATGCCGACCTTTTACAATTTGAGAACAGATATTATTCTACTCCAAAAAAACAAGGTGCCGAAACTTCCGAAGCAAATATTAATGCCGGTTTAGCAGCGGCCAATCAAATTGTGGCATTCATTAAAACCGGAAACAAAACTTTTCAAGTCAATAAATAAATTCATCCTATACTATCTACAAAAGATCTCATTATTATGGCAATTTTAAAAGCATTCAAAGGTATTCGTCCCCCTCAAGCAATTGTAAAAGCATTAGCATGTCGTCCGTACGACGTATTAAATTCTAAAGAAGCGCGCATAGAAGCTCAAGGCAATGAAGTTTCTTTATTACACATTACAAAACCGGAAATTGATCTTCCTGAGAATATTGATGAGCACGATGATCAAGTGTACGCAAAAGCGAGATCAAATTTTGAAAAATTTCAAAAGAACGATTGGTTAGTTCAAGATGAGAAAGAGTGTTTATACATCTACGCTCAAACTATGAATGGGCGCACGCAATATGGTTTGGTAGGTTCGGCAGGCGTTGATGATTATATGAATGGCATCATCAAAAAACACGAATTAACTCGTCCCGATAAAGAAGAAGATCGCATGAAACACGTTCTCGCAGCGGATGCAAATATTGAACCTGTATTTTTTACCTATCCTGCCGTTAAAGAAATCGACGCCATAGTTGCACATGTTGTGCAAACACAAAAAGCAGATTACGATTTTGTGGCGGATGATGGATTTGGTCACCATTTTTGGGCCATAAAAGATGATGCTATAATTAATAGATTGATCGATCTTTTCGCAAAAGTTCCTTATACTTATGTTGCGGATGGTCACCACCGAACAGCTGCGGCTGCTTTAGTGGGCAATGAGAAAAAACAAAAAAATCCAAATCATACCGGAAAAGAAGAATATAATTATTTCTTGGCTGTACATTTTCCGGGAGATCAGTTGAATATCATCGATTATAATCGCGTTGTGAAAGACCTGAATAATTTAAGTCCGGCACAATTACTCGAAAAATTAAAATTGGTGTTTGATGTTGAAGAAAAAGGAACAGAAATATACAAACCAAACAAACTGCATAATTTCAGTATGTATTTGGAAGGAAAATGGTATTCGATGACAGCCAAAAAAGGAAACTATAACGATAGCGATCCTATTGGCGTATTAGATGTAACTATCCTTTCAAAATTAATTTTAGAAAGTTTACTTGGAATAAAAGATCTTAGAACAGACAAACGCATTGATTTTGTAGGGGGGATACGCGGTTTAGGAGAATTGAAAAAGCGTGTAGATTCGGGCGAAATGAAAGTTGCCTTTGCACTTTATCCGGTTTCCATGCAACAATTATTTGATATTGCTGATACGGGAAATATCATGCCTCCAAAAACAACTTGGTTCGAACCGAAATTACGAAGCGGTTTGGTGATCCATAAATTATCTTAATAATAGAATAAAATGTCAGTTGCAGATAATCTTCTTCAAATAAGATCAACATTACCTGCAGCTGTTACGCTTGTTGCTGTTTCAAAAACAAAACCTAAAGAACTTATTACCGAAGCGTATGAAGCCGGTCAAAAAGACTTTGGCGAAAATTACGTTCAGGAATTGTGCGATAAGCACGAGCAATTACCAAAAGATATCCGTTGGCATTTTATTGGTCACTTGCAAAGCAATAAAGTAAAAAGCATTGCGCCTTTTGTACATTTAATTCATGGCGTTGATAGTTTTAAACTTTTAAAAGAGATAAATAAGGAAGCGAAAAAGAATGACCGAATCATAAACTGTTTACTTCAATTATTTATTGCCAACGAAGAAACCAAATTCGGTTTAAGTTTTGAAGAAGCAGATGCTATTTTGAAAAGTGATGAATTAAAAACCTTAGAGAATATTTCCATCAAAGGCTTTATGGCCATGGCAACAAATACAGATAATGAAGAACAAATTCGTTCGGAATTCAGATCGGTCAAAATATTTGCAAAAAAATATCCTCACTTATCCGTTTTAAGTTATGGCATGAGCAGCGACTTTAAAATTGCCGTCGAAGAAGGAAGTACAATGGTGCGTTTGGGCAGTAGTATTTTTGGTGAACGAAATTATACTAAATGAGCGGCGTATTCATAGCGCTTATTACTACTCTTTGTTGGAGCTTAGGGATCTTTCCATTTACGGAAGCCTCTAAACGCATTGGGGCAGGACCCATCAACCAATACCGTTTATTATTAGCTTGGTTAATTATGAGTGGCATTTTATTTTTTGCCTACTCTATTTCTTTTACGCAACAATTCAGCGATCCAAAATTATATCATTATATTTTTTTAGGAGCTTCCGGCATTGTAGGTTTTACCATTGGAGATTATTGTAGCTTTAGATCGTTTGTTTTACTCGGACCAAAACTCAGCAGTTTGTACATGACCTTTGCGCCGGGCTCTGCGCTTATTATTGGTTTTTTTCTATTGGGCGAAAAAGTAAATCTTATTGGGATCTTTGGAATACTCATTACCATTGGAGGAGTTATTTGGCTCACACTTTCAAAAAAAGATGCTAACGCTGCGCATCAAGTTGGATTTGAAAGAGACAGAACAGGAATTATTTTAGGAATTGTTGGGGCTTTATGTCAAGGTGTAGGATTAGTATTATCAAAATACGGAATGGATTACTACGCCGAAAAATTACCAACCATGCACGCCGTTTGGATCCGATTATTATTTGCTTTCGTAGCTGCATTTATTCTTTCTATTATCACCGGAAAATTGATCGCTAACTCAAAACCCGTTTTTAAAAACACAAATAATGCTATTCCATTTATGATCATGGGAACTTTGCTTGGTCCAATTGCAGGAGTAACATGCTCGCTGTTGGCCATTCAAAAATTAGAAGTTGCCGTGGCACAAACTATTTTTGCATTATTACCCATTGTTGTTTTCCCTGTAAATCTTTTAGTTTATAAAGAGAAGATCACTATCCAATCTGTTTTTGCTTGTTTAACCGCTATCCTAGGTGTAATTCTTTTAATATGGCGAAACGACATTTTATAAAAGAGTTAAAAAAATGTTAAAGCTGTAACATTATCACCTTCTCATGCGTTACACTTGTATGCGCAAAAAACTCATCCTCCTCACCGCCTTATTAGGCGTAGTATTTTTAAGTGCCTTTCAAGGTGCTAAATTTAAAAAAGCTGATGGTCCCGCCTTAAAAAGCGGTGATATTATTTTCATCATTAATCCGGCCGGACAAGGAAAAGCCATACAACTTGCAACAAAATCAAAATACACACATGTGGGTATTATTTTTATTGAAGATGGAAAAACATTTGTCTACCATGCAGTAGAACCTGTTAGCAAAAGTACCTTGAGCGATTTTATTGGAATGAGCGAAGATGGAACTTACAGCATCAAACGATTAAAGGATCAATCATTACTTACCGATAAGATCCTTACGCAAATGAGATCGGAGGCCACTTTAAAATTAGGCATTCATTATGATCTTGGTTTTAATTGGAGCGATGAAGAATTATATTGCTCCGAGTATGTTTGGAAATTATATGATCATGCATTGAAAATTGAATTAGGAAAATTGAGACCCTTAAAAGAATTTGACCTTTCACATCCTAAAGTACAACAGATCATGAAACAAAGGTATGGTAAACATATTCCTTACGACGAAAAAATGATCTCGCCCGGAGATATGTACAATAGCGGTTTTTTAGAAGAAGTTAAACTACAATAAAGTATAATAGATTTATCGCATTCATCAAACTCACGGCAATAAGCGAGTAGTTCACTAAATTCATATTGTGTGCAAATACTAAGAACGTGATAAGCGTAACCGAGATCCCAAGGAAAATAAGCGGAATAACTCTCCACAAACGATATTCCGATACGGAAGTGCTCACCATTACCTTCACTTCTTTTTGAAGCAAAAAATCCTTCCCCACATAAAAATCAGAATTAGGTTTTGGTAGCTGAATATTCTCACCAACATAAAATTGGTAATGCGCATCGTTTTTTCCCCAAACACTCATAAAGCGTATCACCCGCTCCGGGCCCACATCGCGCATATACTCGTCGATATTTGCTTTTGTGCAAACATCCTTAGTATAATTAGCCGGACCATACATACAAAAAACGATCTCGCAATAAATAATGATGCTAATGATATTGAAAATATTGAGAACCTTATAACGTCTGGTTTTTTTAAGCTTCTCAATTTGTTTGGTTTGCTTATTGCGTTTAAAGGTAATTACATCCTTAAGTTGCTCAGGAGTTAAAGGAACACGGGATTGCTTCTTGTTTCCTTCAAAGGTCATCTTAATTTAAGTTGATCTTTTTATCTAAGAGATAATTATTACGAATAGAACTATTACGCAAAACAAGTTCGCCAATAAATCCTGCTAAGAACATCATACTTCCAATGATCATGCAGGCAAGCGAAATATAGAACGAGGGGCGTTGCGTTAATAATCTCGCCGGATGATGTGTAAAAACGCAATACAATTTATGAGCTCCCAAATAAAATGCGAAACCAAATCCAACAAAAAATAAAAGTGTGCCTAGAAGTCCAAAAAAATGCATGGGGCGTTTACCAAATTTCGAAAGAAAACTTATGGTGAGAAGATCAAGAAAACCGTTGATGAATCTACTCCATCCAAATTTACTTGTGCCGTATTTGCGCGGACTATGCTGCACAACCTTCTCTCCTATTTTTGTAAAACCTGCCGCTTTTGCAAGCACCGGAATAAAACGATGCATCTCGCCATAAACTTCAATGCTTTTTACAACTTCTTTTTTATAAGCCTTTAAACCGCAATTCATATCGTGCAATTTAATGCCGCTCATTTTGCGAGTAGAATAATTAAATAATTTACTCGGAATATTTTTGGTCACGGTATTATCGTAACGTTTTTGTTTCCATCCACTCACAAGATCATAATTCTCATTTACGATCATATTATAAAGACCGGGGATCTCATCAGGACTATCTTGCAGATCTGCGTCCATGGTAATAACTACATCTCCCTGTGCCGCCTCAAAACCAACATATAACGCAGGCGACTTACCGTAATTCCTTCTGAATTTAATAGCTTTTGTATTCGGATCAGCTTTGCTTAATGATTGGATCGCTTGCCATGATTTATCTTTACTTCCATCGTCAATAAAAATGATCTCGTACGAGAACTTGTTATCAGTCATTACCTTCACTATCCGATCGTGTAGTTCAGGCAGGGATTCTTCTTCATTTAAAAGGGGAATTATGACCGAGATATCCATAAAGTACAAAGCTACTAAAAATGAGGAAAAAGGGTGTTTTTATTAGTTAAGGAACGTAAAAATGCTTGCATTTTTCATCAAAAACGTAAAAAAAACTGTATTTTTGCGGTGGGTAAGTCCTCCACGACCAGCTCCTGCTGAATCCCCCAGGCTGGGAACGGAGCAAGGGTAAGTGGTTGAGCGGTGCGATGGAGGTAGCTTACCCTTTTTTTATTTCCTTAAATTTCAGATGACAAATTGAGCAAATTGCAGATTCGAGCAGTAATGCCCACAAAATTTGTAATCTGAAATTTGTAATTTGTAAATCGCTTAGCCGACCTTAGTCACTTCAGCAAAATTACCTTTGATCTTAAAACGCCAAGTAGTATCAAATATCTTTGGGAGATAGCGTTTGTATAATAGCATGCGTGCATTTTCTTTTTTATCATCCTCCCCTTCCCTGCCTACAGCATTGAATTCGTAAAAATTTACTTTTGGATGTTCTTTGATATAATTCAAAACAATTTCAACAATGGTATTCATCACGGTAAAAACTTCACCGCGATTTGTTGCAACATATTCTTCTCCTTCAAATTCATCGTTGATCACACCAAATACAATATTAGAATGTAAAATATTATCTTGTAATCTTCCAAAGCGCACTTCATATCTCATACCACTTGTGGTATTAAAATAGTAAACGCCTGCACTTGGAATGCTGGGAAATTCTATTTCGAATATTCTGTCTTTACCCAACTACTAACTCAAGTTTTTTTTTAAAACGATCGGCAACAACAAGATCTTTGCTGCCCTGCGTGTAAGTATAAAATCCTTTTCCTGATTTTGCGCCTAAATGTCCGGCCGTTACCATATTCACCAACAAAGGACAAGGTGCATATTTTGGATTTCCAAAACCATCTTGCAATACACGTAAAATATTTAAACACACATCCAATCCAATAAAATCGGCTAATTGCAAAGGGCCCATAGGATGCGCCATTCCAAGTTTCATTACCGTGTCAATTTCTTCAACACCCGCAACACCTTCGTGCAAGGTAATGATGGCCTCGTTGATCATTGGCATTAATATTTTATTTGCTACAAAACCCGGATAATCATTTACCTCAACCGGAACCTTTCCTAAATGTTTTGATGTTTCCATTACAAGTGCGCACACCGCATCACTTGTAGAATATCCACGAATTACCTCTACCAGTTTCATTACCGGAACAGGATTCATGAAATGCATACCAATTACTTTATCGGCGCGTTTTGTAACAGCGCCAATTGTAGTAATAGAAATAGATGATGTGTTACTTGCCAAAATAGTTTCGGGTTTACACAACTCATCTAATTGCTTAAAAATATCAAGTTTTAATTTTACATTTTCAGTTGCAGCTTCAACAACAAGTTCAGCATTTTGTACTGCGCTTTTTAGATCGGTGAATGTTTTGATGTTTGATAAAGTTTTTGCTTTATCAGCTTCCGTTACACTTCCTTTTGCAACTTGTCTGTCTATATTTTTTCCGATGGTTTGTAAGGCTTTTTGCAAGGCCGCATCGTTCACATCCATTAAACTTACATTGTACCCAAATTGAGCAAATGTGTGTGCAATACCATTACCCATAGTACCACTTCCTATTACCGTAATATTCTTCATAATCAAAAGGTAAATCTACGCTACCCGTTACTAATAAACAAGGTAAGTTTTTAACTGTAAATATTAAAAACTTTTAATGAATATTAAAGGATTTTTAGTACTATTTTTTTGTGGAATTGCCTTAGAAATGCACGTAATAATCCATGGTAAGTTGCTTGTATTCGGGTGAATACTCTTGTGGATCGGTGGTTCTTATGTACAAAATGTCTTCGGTAAAATGATGTTTACCAAACTCAAACTGCATGATATGGCGTTTATCCTCTTCTTTATCGGGACTATTGCGCACACGCAGTAATTTAGATAGGTAAAGGTTCTTTTGCTCAGCAAGTTTGCAAAAAGATTCTGCCTCTTTTTTAGGAAGGATAACGCAAAACTTACCTCCCGGTGACAAGATACCATTTACGCCTTCTATAAGCTCATTAAAAGGCAAAACATCGGCATGGCGGGCTGTAGAACGTGTTGTATCGTTACTTTTTAATGAGTCAACAAAATAAGGGGGATTAGAAACTATAAGATCGAATTTTTTCTTGTTATTCTTCCAATAATCTTGAAACGCCTTATTTACGACATTAATTTGGTTCTTGTACACACTTTGACCTGCGTTCTCGGTAGCTTGTTCAAAAGAGGCTTGATCAATTTCTAAAGCTGTAATATAGGCGGTTGTTTTTTGTGCCAACATCAAGGCAATGATCCCCGTTCCTGTTCCAATATCTAATATCCTATCACACCCTCCAACACTAACCCATGAGCCCAGTAATACAGCATCTGTGCCAACTTTCATGGCGCTTTTGTTTTGCTTTATTCTGAATTTCTTGAATTCAAATACATCATTAGACATAAATTGCTTTTGATACTATTAAAGTTACGCAAAATCATTGAAAAAGAAAACTGTCGTAAAGTAAAAAGGTCGGGCATTTGGGCCGACCTTTAATAATTTTTTAATAGGATGCTTTGGTGTCTGTTCGGCCTAAATTCTTGCCGTAACCCGACGAAGCATTATAACGCAACATGATCTCCAATCCTCCTTTTAATCTTGAAGCAGGAGTTAATTGCGATACGTTAACGTCGTAAGCAAAACCTATAGCGTATTTATCATATTG
Source organism: Sphingobacteriaceae bacterium (assembly GCA_023251775.1). Lineage (GTDB taxonomy): Bacteria > Bacteroidota > Bacteroidia > B-17B0 > Aurantibacillaceae > Aurantibacillus. The sequence continues at coordinate 18,736 of JAHEYC010000026.1, forward strand.
CCATAAGAAAGCAGGAATGATAGCATCTTTGTAACGATAGGATGCTCCAAAGGAAAGGGCACTTGGTTTTTTAATGGAAGTGAATTTAGATTCATCGGTGATCACATATTTGAACATCAATCCGGTAATGAACTCGCGATTTTTTCCTTGCATATTAAAGATAATGCTTGGATCTAATGCAATACGCATCTTAGGAACAAAGAATTCTCCACTTGTATAGAATACATAACGCGTCATTAATTTTTCGCTCAATGTAAAGAATGAATTTTTTGGAACTGTGAAGTGATACGCTGCCATACCGCAATCAAATTTACTTCCATCCTTAGAGCTAATATATCTTTCGCTTTGAGAATAACTGTAGTGAACTCCCACGCCAAGATCGGTTGATAGAACCGAACTACGCGCCGGTTGCTCTCCATTTGGAGAACTTGCGTCGTACTCGTAGTTATGATATTGTGCGCCCCAACGTAAATTAGATGTGCTTACCGTACGATAATTCAAACCATACTGAAATCCTGCAGAAGCTTTTGCATGACGATTAATACGATGAATATAACTGAATCCAAGACTTGGTAAAAGTGAACTCATTTTTGAATCACCTGCAACATCTCTAATGATATTCAATCCCCATCCAATTCGTTTTCCGCGTAGTTTTTTTCCTGTGCCACCATCGTATGAAACACCATACGTTTGAAAAGCCTTAGAAGCCCCTGTAACATAACTCCACTGGTTACGATAATTTGCAAGAACGCGTGTATCATAATTTAAACCAAACAAAGCAGGGTTTAAAGTAATTGGCGTTTCAAGGTATTGTGAGAAATGTATATCCTGTGCCTTGGTGTTTAACCCAAGCAACATGATCATTCCTGCAAATACAACTCTATTTATAGTTTTCATAAGTTCTTAATTCTTTTTCTTTACCTTATGAGCGAGACATTTCCTTTGAGCGAATATCCCTTGCCCTTAAAGTCTTTTCCTTCTAATCGGTAAACAAATACACCTGTGTTCAATTCTTGGCCATTAAATGTTCCATCCCAACCAACATTTTGATCGGCTGTTTCCCAAACTTTTTGTCCCCAACGATTAAATACTTGGAAGGTCAACGTTTCCAAACAGAAACCATACACCTTCAGGGTTTCATTCTCAGGGTCATCTCTTCCGTTAGGTGAGAACGCATTTGGCACGAACATTTCACCGCAATCATCAATAACGATAACGTTGATCGTATCATTAGAACAACAACCTTGACTATTACATCCCATTAAAACATATTGCGTTGTTTGTTGAGGATATACTTTTGTTTTGTTCCCTGTTAAATTACTTATCATGTACGGCGGACTCCATCCATACGTTGCAGCACCGGTACCCGTTAATGCAACCGACATACCAAAGCGAATGGTTGTATCACTCAAGGTTTGACCCGGTGGAATAATGGTTGTATTAGGCACGTCAACTACTTTTACAAATTGGAATGTACCTGTTGCAACTGCTGGTCCGTATTGATTACTGTCTATTAAGAACACATTGTATTTACCCGGTAAATTATAACATATCGTAGGCGCTTGCAAGGTGGACGTATTAGGCGCACCACCCGGGAATGTCCATTTTACATATTGCGGACCACCGGCATCTGTAGTGTTCGTAAACGTAACGCATTGTTTTGTACAAATTGTATCGTTCCGAATTACCGTTGTAAATGTTACACTCGTTACCCTTCTACAATCGACCACATGAATACTCACAGTATCTTCTCTAAAGCATCCGTTGATACCGTCGGATCCTCCATTTCCGTTGAAGCTCGATCGGAGCGTATACGTTAGAATTATTGGGAGCTTTGTGACCGGAGAAATAATGATACAAGGATCAGAGGTTGGTGTTTTAATTGAGCCTTCGTTCATTAACGAATTGGAAGGTGTAGAATAAGAATACCACGTATACGAAGGCACAACACCCGCCTGCAGCGTTCCATTAAAGTTAACAGCACAAAGCGTTAACGTGTTTGTTGTAATATCTACAATGTCGCCAACATAACAAATAGAATTTGTTGGAACACCATTGATAGTTGGTATTTGTGCGGCGCTTATTGGCTGAGGAATAATAGTGCAATTAACCAAGCGTTGTTCGGTAACACAATTACGGAAGTCTTTCATCTCAATAGAATATGTTGTACTCACGGATGGACAGGCGATCGTGATAGGAGCTAAAGGATTTGGTATACTTCCAACGACATTATTTGGAACACTCCAACTATACGTATACGGTTGAGGCAATGTTGTGTTTGTATTTATGACCGTGAAGTTGAAGCAACCACCTATACACGCAATTGGCATTGGCGGCTGGACGTTCAATGTGGATTGAGGGACAACCGTTACCGTAATAACAGCTGTACCTGAACATACCGAAGTAAATGCAGTTACTGTGTATTGTGTTGTTGTTTGCGGACGAGCAATTACGGAGTTACCAAGACAAATACTTAAGTATCCGCCAATACACGGAGCCCAGTTATAAGTTGAACCACCATTTGCATTTAGTGTAACAGGTAAAGAAAATTTAGGTGAATTATTTGCGATACATGTTGTAAAACTAGATTGCGATATACCAACATTTAGCGGTGCCATAGAAGCTATACACACTGCTTTGATGGAAGGACAAACGAACGCTGTTGATGAAGCAACAACCGTATAACAACCTGCTCCCATGGAAACAGATGGTTGCACAATGGATCCGGTGAATGTTGTACCTGTCCACGTATAACTCATAGCACCCGTTGCAGTAAGTGTTGAAGTATAACCTGCGCAAACTGCATTAGCTGTAGTATTCACAAGTAAATTAGGTCCCGGCGTAATTGTAACTGTGATCTGTGCGTTACTTGTACAACCTCCCGATTCTCCTAAAACATTATATGTTGTGGTTATAGTTGGAGAAGCGTTTACAACGGTACCCACACTACTACTTAAAGTTGCAGGAGGTGTCCATGTATAATTTGTTGCGCCATTCGCTGTAAGCGCTATGGTTTGCCCTACACAAATACTTGGAGATGTTGGGGTGAGCGTTAATGAGAAAGGAACATTGCCAACGGTGACGGCAACTGTTTGCGTGCCCGTACATCCGCCGTTGCCTCCAGTTACTGTGTAAATATATGTAGCTTGTACCGTAGAGGGCACATCTACCAAAGGATTTGTAGTTGGTGTTAAAGTTGGATTACCCGGAATGCTCCACGTATAATTTGTTGCACCACTTGCGGTGAGCGAAACTGCCGCTGTTGGACACACTGTAACACTTAAAGGAGTTATCGTTAATGATAATCCTGTGTTAGTGTATGTAACCTGCGCAATTACAGTATTACTGATACACATCCCTTGTGTACCTTGTACAACATAGTTTACAACAGAAGGTGATGGACACGTGACAACAATGGAGTTGGTGTTTCCTAATAATGGACCTGCACTGGAAGATAAATTCCAGGTGTAAGTTGTTGCACCTGCAGCTTGCAATGTAGCATTACTACCAGGACAAACTGTTTGAGGAGGCGTAGCATTAATTGGCAACGAAATATTTACAGTAACAACTTGTGATGCTGTTGCAGTTGGAACACCACCCGGAAGTGTGCTACCAAAAACTACAACAGTATAAACACCGGGACCAGGAAATAGAACTGTTGGTGTACTATTACCTGTTGGAGGAGTAAATGTAACGCTTGGTGCAGCAGGTAAAGCTGTCCAAGTATAACCTGTAACACCCGGAGGAATATTATTAACTGAAGCAACAACTGTCTGCTGAGGACAAGGAATTGTAGCTGCCATTGTCATGGTCATTGTAGCCAATTGAATATCATCAATAGCAATACTTGGATCGGCACCTGCTAAGTCGTTGCTTCTCCAATGAAAACCAATTCTTAAATTAGGTATATTATCACAAGTAGATGGTAAGCCCATAGCGAGGAATTGCCATTTACCCTGAGGAAGACAACCCACGTTATTTGATGGCGCAATTTGCTGAAGTATATTCCATGTAACTCCACCGTTTGTAGAATAAACAGCATCACAATAATCAGAAACAGGGAGACCTTGACCTAAATACTCAAAACTCCATTGGATATTTGTTTTACCTATAGTACTAATATTTGAAGATTCTACACGTTTATTTGTAAATGAAGTTGGGCCTGCAAGATACGCTGCACCCGGATCAACAATAGGAATAGGAACTAAAATGTTTGAACCTAAGTGTAATGAGCGATCGTTTGTACCACCACAACCAATACCACAGTTACCAACTAATTGACCTTGTTCAGTTGCACTAATGAACCATTCGTTTGCATCGGCACCGTTTGGAAATGGTACTAATAAAGGAGTTATAGCCCATGCACCATTAGTTGGTGTAGCAATAGGAGCAACTGCGTTCGCTAATTGTCCCTGATTACAACCTGTACCAAAAGTCTCTGTCCAAAAAACTTGAGACTTTGATTCAAGCGCGATCAGTGTAAAAAGTACGAAAAGAGAGTATATAATTTTCTTCATATTTTAGTTTACTCTAAAGAATTGATAATTACATTATTAAACCTATAAGTAGTATACGTTGTTTAGTTTTTAAATTTAGCGAATTTTCACAAATAATACCATAAGGTTTAGTATATAGTACGTCACAATTAGTAAACGGTAAAGGTAGCTATTTCCATAGTTATTAACAAATTGTTCATAACCATTTTAACATTTGCGCCATTTACAAACTTTAGGCTGTTAAAGGACTTATACGGTTATTTTGGCTCAAAGGTTTGAAGAAAAAGCTCTTTTCCGTCAAAAACCGCGTAGTTACTGGCACTCAGCCATTGCCCAAGATTGATATAACGGGCTTTTTTGCCCTCCAAGGGCATGTCTAAGGTGAGGTGGCGATGCCCAAAAATGAAGAAATCGACCTTATTATGTTTAATATGTTCTTTGCAGAATAGATACAGCCATTCTTTTTCTTCCCCCAAAAATATCTCGTCGGAACTGCCGGTAGCTACCCTACTTTTAATGCTTGCCATGCGCGCAATTGCAAAACCTAAGTTCGGATGAAGTCGTGCATATAACCATTGACATACTTTACTTCTAAAAATTGACTTAAGGAATTTGTATTGTTTATCTCCCGGACCTAATCCATCTCCATGTCCGATAAAAAAAACTTTTTCATTATAGGTTCTTAAAATTGGATCATGATAGACGGTGACATTTAATTCTTTTGTAAAATAATCTTTCATCCACATGTCATGGTTACCTGTAAAGAAATTTACTTTAATACCTGAATCGGTTAATTCGGCAACTTTCCCTAACAAACGTGTAAAACCTTTTGGGATCACATGTTTATATTCCCACCAAAAATCGAAGATATCGCCCACCAAATAAATTTCTTCGGCATCTGCTTTTATAGAATCGAGCCAGCGCACCACTTTTTTTTCACGAACAAGACTTTTCTCAGGATCGGGAATTCCCAAATGAAAATCGGAAGCGAAATATATTTTTTTACCGGGCGTCACAGAAAATTATTCTTTATATAGTCTCTTGGTTTAACGTTATGCATATTAAATATGAATCGTATGGTATTAAAGAAGCCAACATTGTTCAAAGTTAAAGTTTCTTTTATATCACTGCTATACAACAGTGGAAAATATACTTCGATCACATCATCCAAAATACTCGCACTTATTCCCGCATCATACACTACTTGTTGTTTGTTCATGGATAATTGCGGTGCAGTTCCAACATCGGCAAATAATCGCAAAGGTGTTTTTGGAAGTTTAGGTGATTTGATATTTACTGTAACTAAATACGAACTGCTTTGTCCGAGCGGTGTCCACACTTTAAAAGCTCCGTCTGCATCTACAAATTGATAAGAAGCCGGTCCATTATATTCTGTCCTTCCAAAGAAATTTGCATCATACAAATAATCTTGTGCACCATTCATTCCGCTTAAACGAAAACGATATGCGCCTTTTTGAGCATCGGTGCCTTGTAAAAATGTTCCTGCAAATAAGCGTAATTCAACTGCTGATCGTTTTGTTAAGGTGATGGTTTGCTTATACGTTACGCCCAGTTTGGCCATGATGCCATCCGTTTGAAAATTGGTATTGATACTAAACGGATCGATTGCTCTTTTATTGCTGCATAAATAATTTACCGAAGTAATTGCCTTGTTCAATTTAATTTTAAAATATAAAGCAGTTGAAGTTACATTACTATTTACAAACAACAACTCTTCTTTATAGATCATATTATACGCCATGCTTAAGGTATGCTTAATGGAAGTTGTTTTATCTCTGTTCTTGAATTCGAAATTAAGATTTGGTTTTATTTTAAGATAATTCAAAATATAATCGTTCTCGCTTGACGCAAAATTTTGTACAGAAAAAAATTCATCTGCAAAGCTTTTGGCGAATACACCCGTGCTGATCTTTGTAAAAGCTTGTTTCGGATAAAAATTCAAATTCATTTCGGCAAAACCGGTAAATGTTTTACTTCTAAAGCCATACATGGGTGCTAAACTCACATCTACTCTCTTATCAAAAAAACTATAATTATGCAAACAAATGCCGGCCATAAATCCGTTATATAAATTAAATCCAACAATGGGTAAATAATTGATTTGATTTTTTTGTGGATCTGGAAGTTTAGTTAGAAAATTAAATTGCAATGGTTTTGCTTTTCTAAAGATGCCTCTGGTGCGGCAATAATTATTTCTGCGATTCACATCAGGCATAAGGTCTAAACCATCAATTTTAAAATAGTCAACATCACTTGGGGGGAAATCGAGACTGCGAGTTGAATCGGAACCATTAAACCAGGCAAAACCAACCGGTTTTCCATCTTTATATCCATAAATATTTACTGGCACAGGAGTTCCCGTTTTATTTTTTACAATTACTTCGTAACTATTGTCCTTATTTCGTTTCACGCGCTTGATCTTGTAATCTATCTTGGCATTTCCGGTGATCAAATACTGAGAGAACCACGAGAGATCGTTGCCGCTGAAATACTGAAGTGTATTTACAAGATCTTTCATTTGCGGATGTTTGAATTTATAGTTCTCGTAATAAAACTGCATGGCTTTATTAAAAGCTTCATCACCCATATAATCTCTTAAGTAATCCATCACCACTGCAGTTTTGCAATAAATAATAGACCCATAATTAAAAAGTGAAAGATCCTCCGAATGTGTTTCGATAGGTTGATCAATATTTGCTTTTGCCGAAAATAAATACGCCGCTTCCTTTTCTCGCCAATAGGCCATTTTATTTATTCCTAAAATTTTGCGTGAAGAATCAATTCCAATAAGCTCTCCAATTTTATAATTAGGATATTTTGCTCTCACATAACTCATTTCGTAAAATGAATTAATTCCTTCATCTAGTCCGGGATGATCACGCTCATTACTTCCCAAAATTCCGTAGAACCAATTATGTCCTACTTCGTGCGCAATGGTTACATCCAATTCTAAACGCGAACCCACCGAGCCAATAACGGTAATGTTTGGATATTCCATTCCACCTCCCGCCATGATAACGCCATCAACGGCCGATACATTATTGTAAGGGTAATCGCCCACCAAATACGAATAAAAAATCGTGGATTCGTTCACATAATCTATGGCATCTTTCCAATAATACGCTTGCTTATTTGTAAAATACACCCACGTATCAACCGTACGATTTGTATTTGGCAATTGAATTTGATCATGCAAAACATTATAGCGTTTATCGGCAAACCATGCAAGATCATGTACGCGATATTGTTTGAATTTAATGGTCTTCCATTTGCTACTCGAAGGAGGAAAGGTCATGTTATATGGGTCGAAGGTTTGTTTCTCCATATGCGTTAAGGTGCGAATAACATTCTCATTCAAAAAATTCTCTTCGGCTTCGTTATCTTCTCTATCGCCCGTAGCAGATAGAACATAATTTTGAGGAAGAGTGATCGCTACATCAAATGAACCAAACTCACTGTAAAATTCTCCTTGATCCAAATATGGCATTTGATGCCAGCCTTCTGCATCATACACTGCAGGTTTCGGATACCATTGCGTTATATAATAAGCCTGATTATCGTGACCTAATCGCGAAAATTTTGCATCAGGGATCTTCACATAAAAAGGTGTGCTGATCCTTAATGTATCTAACGAACGAAGCGGCTCGTTCAAAATTAATTTACAGATATCGGGGTTTTGCGCATCGTATTCTATTTTTACCGACTTACCATTCACTTTAAAATCCAAACTGTCGATATAGCCGCGCTCTTCTTTTTTTGCAAAATAAAATTCGGTCTTTTTTAATTTAAGAAGCTGTTTTGCCAAAGCAGTTTCGTTATTCTTATACGCATTAGGCCATAGATGAAAATAAATATAGCTTAAGGAATTACTAGAATTATTAATGTATTGCAATTCTTCAAACGCTTTTAAACTATGCTCAACATCATTTAATTTGACATCTATTTTATAATTTACTTCTTGCTGAAAATAAGTTTGCTGTGAGAAAACGTTTGTGCAAATAGCAAAAATCGCCACAAGAAATTTGCAGCGATCTAATTTTAGGTTGATTATTTTATTCGTATGAAAGATCAACGATTACGGTTTTACTTCTGCCTGAGGTTTTCCTGCTAATGCTAATTCAATGGCTTTTTCTAATTCCTCACCTCGTAAATTCTTTGCAAGGATCTTTCCTTGTTGGTCAATTAATACCGCAAACGGAATTCCTTGCACATTATAAAGTCGGGCCGCTGCGCATTCCCAATATTTAAGATCACTCACTTGAGGCCAAGTAATTCCGTCCATCTGAATTGCCTCCACCCATTTTTCTTTTGTTTGATCTAAGGATACACCATAAATTTCAAAACCTTTATCTTTGAATTTCTTATACGCTTTGATCACATTAGGCATTTCGGCTCTACATGGCTTACACCAACTTGCCCAAAAATCTATCAATACCACTTTTCCTCTGAACGACGAAAGCGCCAGGTCTTTTCCGTTCACATCCGGTAAATTAATTTCGGGGGCTTCGCTGCCAACTGCCAAAGCAAGACTCTTTCCAACCATCTCATGGAACATCAAAATATTTTGATTGCTGGGATATTTTTTCATGAGATTTTTATCCAGTTCAATATAAATATCAGAGTATTTTTCAGGATCCAATCCCTGAATTGCAATAATGGAAGCGTACATTCCGGTATTTAATTTTATCACCATCGACAATTTTGCATTCTCCAATTCGATCATGGCCATATAAGGACCTTCCAAAGTTTTACTTAAGGAATCACCGCGTTTTGCAGCCAATTCAGGATTTGTTTGTTGCAATTTATCAAGACCGATGCTGATGGCAGTAGCTTGAAAAGCCTGAGTTAATGAGTCTTTACGCACTTGTAATTTTCTTGCAAGATCATTGTATTGCATAAATAATTTCGTTTCCGCACTGCCTTCTACCTTGTAAGTATTTCCAAGATCGGTCATGTTGCCGCTAACTTTTACCTTGTCGGCAGAATCTAAAACCAACATCGCAAAATTTTGTTCAGTTACTTTTATGCGATAAAATCCAATTTTTGCATCGTAATTGGTGAACGAAAAATCTCCTTTTTCATCTACCACAGTGCTATCCACAACAACGGGTTGCTGACCCGATAATTTCTCAAGATATAACATTTCACCCTTTGAGTTTGTGAAATTCCCTGATAATTCGAACGCGGCTTTTTTTTGCGCTTCATCGCAGGCCGATAAGGTTAAAAGTAATGACGTGGCAATAATTAATTTTTGCATGGATCTATTTTTTATCTAATGTTTCTTTAACTAATGTATTCAATAATTTGGGGTCGGCTTTTCCTTTACTTGCTTTCATTACTTCGCCAACGAACATTCCAAGCAATCCCACTTTTCCTCCTTTATATTCGTCAACTTTTGCAGGGAATTTTTCTAAAACAGAATTAATAAATCCTTGCAGATCTTCCGAATTACTATTTTGAATAAGATCTAATTTTTTGGCGATATCTTCGGCGTTTGCTGTTGGACTTACTATCAATTCCGGAAATAATTTTGTAGCCGCGGCTGTATTACTCACTTTGCCGTCGTCGATCAATTTAATTATCTCGGCAATTTTTACAGGCTTCAATTCAAATTTTTGAATGGTGATGGCGCGGTCGTTCAGCGACGAACGAATGGTTCCCATCACCCAATTGGCTGCGCTCTTGTAATTTTTTGTGTGGGACACAAGTTCATTGTAATAAGCTGCGATCTCTTTTAATTCAGTCAACTGAAACGCGTCGTATTCACTCAAACCATATTCTTTTGTATAACACTCAAATAATTGCGCAGGTAAAACAGGTAATTTGCTTTTAATAGTTTCAATATAACTTTTGGTAACATAAACCGGTTGCAGATCGGGTTCAGGAAAATAACGATAATCATTTGCGCTTTCTTTACTTCTTAAGGAGAACGTGCTTCCATTCACCGCATCAAAACTGCGTGTTTCAACGGCAATAATTTCGTTCTTCTCAACAAGATCAACTTGTCTTTTTATCTCAAAATCAATAGCGCGTTGTACATTTCTAAATGAGTTCATGTTCTTTACCTCTACTTTTTTTCCGAATTCGGGCGCGCCTTTTATGCGAACCGAAATATTTGCATCACAACGTAAAGATCCTTCTTCCATATTTCCATCGCAAATATCCAAGTAACGAACTAATTTTCGCACTTCATTCAAATACGCATAAGCTTCTTCGCCTGTACGAAGTTCGGGCTCTGTTACTATTTCTAAAAGAGGAGTTCCGGCGCGATTAAGATCAATTAGTGTATGAAAAGGATCAACATCATGAATACTTTTCCCCGCATCTTCTTCCATGTGAATACGCGTTAAGTTCAAACGTTTGTCTTGATCTTTATCCTTATAATTTACAAAACCCCCTGTGCAAATTGGTGTTTTATCTTGCGTTATCTGATAGCCTTTTGGAAGATCGGCGTAAAAATAATTCTTGCGTGCAAATTGATTTTCTTCGCGGATGTTCGCATTTACCGCTAATCCTAATTTCACTGCAAATTCAATGGCCGATCTATTTACCATTGGCAAAGTGCCGGGATGTCCCAACGAAATAACACTCACATTGGTATTTGGCATAGCGCCATACTCCGCCACATCATTACTATACATTTTTGTTTTTGTAAGTAACTGAATGTGGCATTCTAAACCAATAACCGCTTCGTATTTTTCGTAAACACTCATTAAGGGTGTAAAGATAGTATTATTTGGAAATTATTTCTGATTACCTGTCCGTTCTTTTAGCCACTAATTTCACGAATTTTCCTAAATTTCGATTAGTGAAATATTGCACTAATTGTCGTTAACACTTTAGCATCTATTAGTGGAATTCGTGGCTAAAAACGTTTTCTACATATGCAGTTTAACCCTTCCGGCCCCATAATAATATTTTTTGTAATAGGTTTCGCCAAGATCATTGATCATGACCCCTTTTGAGGTACTGGCGTGAACAAATTTATTGTCCTTTAAATAAACTCCCACATGACTCACGTCTTTGGTTCCCGCATTAAAGAACACAAGATCTCCTTCGCGCAAATGACTGGTTTTAATATGTTCGGCTTCCTTATAAATTAGCGATGTATTTCGTCCAACTGTTACGCCATACACTTTTTTGAAAAGAATTCCCGTAAAGCAACTGCAATCAACACCATTTTTGTCGCAACCCCCATATTTATACGTGGTGCCATACCAATCGCTTATGAACGAATACAATTTTTTATTGCGAACTTCCTTTTCGGTGATGGATAATTTTTCGGCAACGATGGCAACTTTGTTCGAAGAAGTTGATTTGATGGTGATCTTATCTTCTACATCTTTTTTGTGGTGACAAGAAGAAATAAAAAATGAAATTCCAAGCGCCAAAAGCAAAGTTTTGGGTGTAGACAAAATAATATTTGGAACATAGTTTCTCATCGAAAAAAATGCTCTTTCAGCTACTCTAATTTACCCCTTATAAACTGTTAAAATCCAAAGCTTTACATAGAGTTATTTACATAGAGTTGTTAACAATGGGGTGAATTGTTTGGTTAGATTTATATTTAAAATTATCTTTAAAGACTTAGGAAAAATCATGGAAGACCCGACCTTAAAGCCCACCAATGTGAAGACAAAAATTCCTCTTGACACCCTAAAAAAAGCTTACCGTTTGATGTGTACAGCCAAAAGCATGACGGAACTTTATGAGGCGAATAAGGAAATTACGGCGAAGTATGTTCACGCTACAAGCAGAGGTCACGAGGCGATTCAAATTGCCATGGGTTTGCAACTTTTACCTCAAGATTTTTTAAGTGCGTATTACCGCGATGATAGTATTTTGCTTTCGATAGGACTCACGCCTTTTGACTTGATGTTGCAATTATTAGCAAAACGTAATGATATTTTTTCGGGAGGAAGAACCTATTATTCTCATCCGAGTTTGCGGAGAGATGATATGCCTAAGATCCCGCATCAATCGAGTGCAACAGGGATGCAAGCAATTCCAACAACAGGAATTGCTATGGGAATTCAGTATCAAGAAAAAATGGCGCTGCTTCCAAATTTTAATGGGAAGAATCCGGTAGCTGTTTGTTCGTTGGGAGATGCAAGTTGTACAGAAGGAGAAGTGTCGGAAGCATTTCAAATGGCGGTATTAAGAAAATTGCCAATTCTTTATTTAGTTCAAGATAATGAATGGGATATTAGCGCGCATGCAAAAGAGATTCGCGCGCAAGATATCACCGAATTTGCCAAGGGTTTTCATGGATTAGAAGTGAGAACGATAGATGGCAGCGATTTTATTTTAAGTTATAATACCGTACAAGAATGTTTGAACATCATTCGCGAAGAAAGACGTCCGATGTTGATCCACGCAAAAGTTCCTTTGCTAAATCATCATACAAGTGGTGTTCGAAAAGAGTGGTACAGACATGACCTTGAAGAAGCCGCAAAAAAAGATCCATTGCCACGTTTACGTAATCAATTAATTATTGGTGGCGTGGATGCAAGTGAGATAAAAAAAATTGAAGAAGAAGCAATAATTTTAGTTGAGGATCATTATAAAAGAGCGTTACAAGAAGAAGATCCAACAGCTGATGATCTGGAAACACACGAATTTGCACCAACGGAAATTACAGAAGAAAAAGGTGAACGCAAACCTGCAGGAAAACAACCAACGGTAATGGTAGATAGTGCTTTGTTTGCTATTAGAGAATTAATGGACAAACATCCTGAGTGTTTATTGTACGGACAAGATGTTGGCGCAAGATTAGGCGGAGTTTTTAGAGAAGCTGCAACATTAGCACAGCAATTTGGCGATCATAGAGTTTTTAATACACCAATACAAGAAGCATTTATTGTTGGCTCAACTGTTGGCATGAGTGCTGTTGGATTAAAACCAATTGTGGAAGTTCAGTTTGCCGATTATATTTGGCCGGGATTGAATCAATTATTTACGGAAGTGAGTCGCAGTTGTTATTTAACCAATGGAAAATGGCCCGTGAGCATGATATTACGTGTGCCAATTGGTGCTTATGGAAGTGGTGGACCTTACCATTCAAGTTCTGTTGAAAGCGTTTTGGCAAATATTCGCGGAATTAAAATTGCATATCCAAGTACAGGAGCCGATCTAAAAGGTTTGATGAAAGCTGCGTATTATGACCCAAATCCTGTGGTGATGTTGGAACATAAAGGATTATACTGGAGTAAAATAAAAGGAACGGAAGACGCAAAAACAATTGAGCCCGATGAAGATTATATTATTCCCTTTGGAAAAGCGCGCATGGTGCAAGAAGCAAATGAAGAATTAGTTTCTAAGGGAAATACATTAAGTATTATTACTTACGGCATGGGTGTGTATTGGGCAAAAGAAGCTGCTAAAAAATTTGAAGGGAGAATTGAGATCTTAGATCTGAGAACCATCATGCCATTGGATGAAGAAGCTATTTTTAATAGTGCGCGTAAACACAACAAAGTAATTGTGCTCACCGAAGAACCCGTATTGAACGGTTTTGCCCAAAGTATTGCGTCACGGATCTCCGAAAATTGTTTCCAAAGTTTAGATGCGCCTGTAAAAGTTATTGGATCAAAAAATTTGCCTGCAATTCCGTTGAATTCGCTTTTAGAAAAAACAATGTTGCCTTCGGCCGATAAGGTTGAGCAAGCCATTGCCGAACTTTTATCTTATTAATTTATTTTCGATCATGGTAAAAAAGTTCGGGTTGCCCTTTATAGTTCTGTTACTTCTTTTACCATTACTTTTTATTAATATTAAAAATTCGCACGATTGGGGCGATGATTTTGCCCAGTATATCCATCAGGCGAGAAATATTTTAATTGGTGAATCGCAAAATAATACCGGATACATTTATAATGAGAATTATTTTATCGGTCCAAAAGCCTACCCCACCGGATTTCCCTTGCTATTGGCGGTTTTCAGTAAGTTGAGTGCCGATAATTTAATGAGTTTGAATAAACTTATCTCACTCTTTTGGATCCTAAGCTGCTTTGTTGGTTTTTTATTTTTACGCAAACATTTTAGTTATTTAACCGCGCTTATCACAACACTCATCATTGCTTATAACCCCATGATGATCCAATTTAAGACCGAGATCCTTTCTGATCTTCCATTCGCGTTCTTTTCGTTACTGAGTTTGTATTTAATAGATAAGGAAGATAAACTTTGGCTTTCCATTTTCACCGGTTTATTGATAGCATTTACAGTGCATATTCGCAGCATTGGTTTTATTTTATTAGGTGTGCTTATCGTTTATAAATTGCTTCATACGCAAAAAAACGAAAACAGCAATCCTTACAAATTTCTCATCATAACTTTAAGTTCATTTTTGGTATTATATTTTGGCTTGAACCTTGCTTTCCCTTGTGACAGCAACTATCCGGGGCTTTTTGACACAGAAAATTTTTGGTTGAATTTAAACAAGCAGATCTCGTATAATTTTGATAAACTCGATACTTTTTTTGACTCGTACGAAATAAAAAATTTCTATTACATCGGTGTTATTGCTTCCGGAGCACTTATTGCTTTCAGTTTTATTGGTTTTATTAAATTTTTAAAAACAGAAAGAACGAGTCCGCTTGTTTTGTACATGATCGCCTATATTTTAGTGGTTGTTTCATTCAAATACGGCGATGCAGGCATGCGTTTTTTATTTCCCATACTTCCTCTCATTTTTTTGTTTGCGATCGAAGGACTAAAGATCTCATTCAATGCGCTCAACATCTCAGGACCTAAGCTGGCCGTGGCTTTTGGGGCATTGACGCTTTTCTCGTACCACGAACAAGTAGAAAAGATATTGGACGAAACAAAATTAATTTATGAAGGTCCAAACAAACCCGAAGCTCAAAAAATGTTTGAGTACATCAATCAAAATATAGAGCCGGGAACGGTAATAGAATTTGATAAACCTCGGGCTCTTGCACTTTATACTACCATGCATTCAGTGGCTTTTAATTCGGAACAGAAAAAACTAGATGTTAGAAAAGAAGCGGTGAAATTCAATGTTGAATTTATTTTGATCGACGATATCTTTACTGATCAAAAGATCAAGGATTTTGTGAATTCCGGAACGAGTTATTGTTTTTTGATCTATAGCGTGAATGAGTTTAAGTTATATAAACTTAATCCATAAAAAAATGCCGATATCACTATCGGCATCTTCTTTATAAATTTTATAATTATTACGCGTCGATCTTTGCGTATTTCGCGTTCTTCTCAATAAAATCTCTGCGTGGTGGAACCTCATCACCCATCAACATACTAAACACGCGATCTGCTTCGGCAGCGCTATCAATATTTACTTGACGTAATGTTCTTGTGCTTGGGTTCAATGTAGTTTCCCATAATTGTTCCGCGTTCATCTCTCCTAAACCTTTGTAACGTTGCACACCAACAGAATCTGATTTTTCTCCGCCCATTTCCTTAATGGCAATATCACGTTGCTCTTCATTCCAGCAATAGCGTTGATCTTTCCCTTTTTTAACCAAATACAAAGGAGGCGAAGCAATATACACATGTCCTTTTTCTACCAATTCTTTCATATGGCGGAAGAAGAATGTTAGGATCAATGTTGTAATATGCGAACCATCCACATCGGCATCACACATGATAACGATCTTGTGATAACGTAGTTTTTCTAAGTTCAAAGCACGATCATCTTCTTTTGTACCACGGAAAACTCCAAGAGCCGTGAAGATATTTTTGATCTCTTCATTCTCGTAAATTTTATATTCTAACGCTTTTTCTACATTTAAGATCTTTCCGCGCAAAGGTAAAATTGCTTGGAATTCGCGATTACGTCCTTGTTTTGCTGTTCCACCGGCCGAATCTCCCTCCACCAAAAATAATTCGCATGCATCCGGATCTCCACTCGCACAATCGGCCAATTTGCCCGGTAAACCTGAGCCCGACATCACGCTTTTGCGTTGCACCATTTCGCGTGCTTTGCGTGCAGCGTGACGAGCAGTTGCAGCCAAAATAACTTTATCTACAATGGTGCGCGCTTGTTTTGGATTTTCTTCCAAATAATTTGAAAGTGCTTCGCTAATTGCAGTATCAACTGCGCCGATAGCTTCCGAATTTCCTAATTTTGCTTTAGTTTGTCCTTCAAATTGTGGTTCGGCAACTTTCACCGAAATAATGGCGGTTAATCCTTCGCGGAAATCATCACCACTGATCTCGAATTTTACTTTTTGCAATAAACCATTTTTATCTGCGTAATTTTTTAATGTACGTGTTAAACCTCTTCTAAAACCCGATAAATGCGTTCCTCCTTCGTGTGTATTGATATTATTCACATAACTCTGAATACTTTCGGCGAAAGATGTATTGTAGATCATGGCTACTTCTACAGGAATAACACCCGAATTATTCTCAATATAGATGGGTTCATCAATTAATTTTTCTTTGGCGCCATCGATATACATCACAAATTCGCGCAAACCGCCTTGACTATAAAATTCTTCTGTTATGAAATTCTCATCCTTATTACGCTCATCGATCAACACAATACGAATTCCTTTATTCAAATACGATAATTCGCGCATGCGATTAGCAATAGTTGTGTAATTATACTCGCTTGCTTGGAAAATACTAAGATCAGGCGTGAACGTAACAATTGTTCCGCGTTGCGTTGTTTCACCAACCTCCTTCGCAGGATATAATGGTTTTCCCTTGCTAAATTCTTGTTTTGTGATCTTTCCTTCGCGATGAACTTCTGCAACCAAAAGATCTGATAAGGCATTCACACAACTTACACCAACACCATGTAATCCACCCGACACTTTGTAAGTATCTTTATCAAATTTTCCACCGGCATGTAATACGGTCATAACAACTTCCAAGGCACTTACACCTAATTTTGGGTGAATGCCGGTTGGAATACCGCGACCATCATCTTGCACGCGAACAGAATTGTTCTCTAAAATGGTAACTGTAATTTTTTTACAGAAGCCGGCCATGGCCTCATCAATGGAGTTATCTACAACCTCGTAAACGAGATGATGTAATCCTTTAACGCCAATATCGCCAATGTACATGGCAGGTCTTTTTCTTACCGCTTCTAATCCCTCTAAAACTTGGATATTATCCGCTCCGTAATCCTTTTTATCTGTTGTAGTTTCTGACATAAATTCCGTCTTTTTTTATCTTTTATTTATCCTTTAAATATACCGATTTTTTACCGTTTTTTAGGCACTTTTTATGCTAAATTTTACTAACAAAATATTAATGGTAATTTTACTAGAAATTACCGTTTTTTAGCTTGATTTTTGCTTTATGATCTGGCATATTACCCGATACCTTGTTTCGTTCGCTTTACCATCGTTCTATAAAAAGATAGAAGGCAAGAATATGGATAGATTTCAGGTAAAGGGACCTGTGATCATTGCCATGAATCACCCGAATGCCTTTATGGACCCCGTTTGCATCACTTGGGTGTCGTATCCAACAAGGGTAAGGTATATGGCACGTGGCGATGCTTTTAAACCGGGGATCGCCAATTTTTTACTTGGGCAATTGGGCGTTGTGCCTATTTTTAGGATGCGCGACGGAGGACGAGAAGGTCTGCAAAAGAACGACGAATCCTATAGGGTTGTGAACAAACTCCTAAAGAGAAATGCCAAGATCATCATTTTTGCAGAGGGACTTTGCATTCAGGAAAGACGTCTTCGCCCTTTAAAAAAAGGGGTTGCCCGTATGGTATTTGGTGCTTATGAACACTTGAATAACAAAGATCTTGTTGTGGTTCCTGTTGGAGTAAACTATTCGGCCCCCTCAAAATTCCGAAGTAAATTATTTTACAACGCTGGAAAGCCAATAAGGATAAGCGATCTGGCGGGTGCGCACAAAGAGCATCCTGCTCGCACTCAAAAACAATTCTTAGAATTACTTGATTCGCGGATGCGTGAATTGGTAACGCACATCAAAAATAAAGAGAACGATGTGTTGGTTGTTGAGCTCGAAGAAATGGTGATGAAGGACTGGTTAAAACGAAAAAACCTTAAAAACGCGCTTGAGAATGAATTTGAGGTTAGTCGACATCTTACGGAGCTAATAAACAATTTGGACGAACTGGAACCCGAAAAAACGGCAAATTTGAGGCAAAACTCCCATGATTACCATATGCTTTTGCGGAAAAATAAACTTCGCGACTGGATAATTGACCCTTTGAACCGTAAAAAAATAAGTTATAATAACCTCATTTTCAGGTATATATTAACACTTTTCGGACTACCCATTTATCTACTTGGGTGGTTAGCGGCTTATTTGCCCTATAAATTGAGTGTTATGGCCACAAAAAAGGTGGTAAAACGTAACAAGGAATTTTACGCTTCAATGGCCGTTGGCTTAGGTACATTTATTTTTATTTTAGTATTTCTTGCATGGTTCTTTTTGATCTACGCTTTCTCACCAACTATTATTTGTCCCTTAGTGAGTTTAGTTGGTTTATTGCTCGCCTCTCGCTTTGCATTGTTATTTCATTTTTTTATGCTCAAAACAAATGGTATTGCAAGAGCGGTGAAAAACCCAAATTTGTATAAAACATTAAGCGAAAAGAGACTTGAGATCATGCAAGTTGTGAACGGTTTAACAAATTTTTAAGATTAATTTTTTACCTGGCATGCTATTTGGTGATTATACTTTGTAAATTGTAATACAAAATGAAAGCAACAAAAAAACTCAAATTATTTTCTGCCGCGGCGATGATACTTTTTGTTTTATGCTCGGCCGGATATAAATTCAGCAGAACCGAAACTATTGCACAACAGATCTCCGTAGAAGGTTCAAGTGAAAATTTACCTTTTAAACCAAACACCGCTTTTAAAGAAGGTGAGATACTTACTTACCGTTTACACTATGGTGCGTTGAATGCAGGAATTGCTGTGCTTGAAGTGAAACCGCAATTATTGGATGTAAGCGGACGCAAAGTGATGCATATTGTTGCGAATGGATATACAAATGGCGCTGCCGATTGGTTCTTCAAAGTACGCGATCGTTACGAAACATATATGGACAGAGATGCTATGGTGCCTTGGTTATTTGTGCGCCGTGTGGATGAAGGCGGATTTAAATTTAGTCAGGATTATGTATTCAATCACTACACCAAAAAAGTAGATATTGGAAATGGTGAAAAATTTGATGTTCCGGTAGGAATTCAAGATATGGTGAGTGCTTTTTATACAGCGCGGAGTTTGGATCTTAGCAATGCAAAACCCGGAGATCTTTTTTCGTTGAATAGTTTTGTTGACAAAGAAATTTGGCCTTTGAAAATTAAATTCATTGGAAGAGAGACCATCAAAACGGATATTGGTAAATATAAATGTTTACGATTTAGACCGGTTGTTCAAAAGGGACGTGTATTTAAACACGAAGAAGATCTTAACGTTTGGATCAGTGATGATAAGAACCATATCCCAATGCGCGTTCAAGCAAATATCATTATTGGAAGTATTAAAATGGATATCACCGGTGCGCAAAATCTAGCGAATAAGACTGGAGAAGTAGATTAATGTTCCTGGTTTGAAGTTTCTAGTTTCTAGTTCTGTGTGTAGCTTAAGAGCACAGAACCAGAAACTAGGAACCAGAAACTTTTACACCGGATTTTTCTTCATGAACACTGCGCAAAGAAATGCGCAAGGAAAAGCCACTAAAAGCAGCGAGATCAATTTCATGGTGGCCGCTTTGAATGGCGATAAATTACTGATCATCATTTCAACAGCTTTATCAATACCGATCTTTTTTACTTGAGGATCATTCTCGATGCCTGAAATAAATTCCTGACTTTGATAATATACTTTGTACATCTCTAAACTGTTCTTGAATTCTATATAGTGATATGCGAATAAGAACATAGCCGCAAAAAGCATCACGCTTAAGCCTGTTTGTCCTGCTAATTTTCCGGTAATATATCCGCCATTCTCATCCTTCACCCATTTAACGCTGTAAAAGATAAAGGGAATAATAAATAACAATGAAATTCCATGCGACCATTTGTATGCGGCATCAAATGTGTGACCGCCTTTCCAGATAAATAATTTAAATGAAATAACAATGATGGAATAAATTGCAGCAAGGATAAATGCTTTCTTTCTCATCTTAACCGTTCATACTGATCAGGAATTCCTCGTTGCTTTGTGTACGACGCAACCTATCCAATAAAAATTCCATGGCTTCCTGAGGATTCATATCAGCTAAATGTTTACGCAATATCCACATACGTGTAAGCATATCTTTTTCCAATAAAAGATCGTCACGACGTGTAGAAGATGCTACAAGATCGATGGCAGGATAAACACGGCGATTAGATAATTTACGATCTAACTGTAATTCCATATTACCGGTTCCTTTAAATTCTTCGAAGATCACCTCGTCCATTTTACTTCCTGTTTCGGTAAGTGCTGTTGCAATAATGGTCAACGATCCGCCATTCTCAATTTTACGAGCTGCACCAAAGAAACGTTTTGGCTTATGTAAAGCATTTGCATCCACACCACCCGATAAAACTTTACCACTGGCAGGAGAAACTGTATTGTAAGCACGCGCTAAACGTGTGATACTATCTAATAAAATAACAACATCATGTCCGCACTCTACCATGCGTTTTGCTTTTTCCAAAACAATATTCGCAAGTTTTACATGTTTATCGGCAGGTTCATCAAACGTTGATGAAACAACTTCTGCTTTTACACTACGTGCCATATCGGTTACCTCTTCCGGACGTTCATCGATCAATAAGATGATCAAATAAATTTCGGGATGGTTATACGCAATAGCATTTGCAATATCTTTTAATAGAACTGTTTTACCTGTTTTTGGTTGTGCAACAATTAATCCGCGTTGTCCTTTACCAATTGGCGCGAACATATCCATCACACGCACACTCATATTTTCTTGTGGGTGACCTGTGAGTTTAATTTTTTCATTCGGGAACAAAGGCGTTAAGTATTCGAACATTACCCTATCGCGCACAAAACCCGGTTCGCGACCGTTTATTTGTTCAACTTTAATTAACGGGAAATATTTTTCACCTTCTTTTGGAGGACGAACACCGCCGGTAACAACGTCACCAGTGCGTAAACCAAATAATTTTATTTGTGATTGAGAAACGTAAACGTCATCGGGTGAATTGTGATAATTATAATCAGAGCTGCGTAAAAAACCATAACCATCAGGCATGATCTCGAGAACTCCGGTTGCAAAAACAATATTATCAAAATTATAATAAACCTTATCAACCTTTTTTTGCTCTTCGGTTTGCGATCCTTGCTCATTCGCATTCACATTCATCGAATGCGATTCG
The DNA here is from genome assembly GCA_023251775.1 of Sphingobacteriaceae bacterium. GTDB lineage: Bacteria > Bacteroidota > Bacteroidia > B-17B0 > Aurantibacillaceae > Aurantibacillus. The sequence continues at coordinate 40,573 of JAHEYC010000026.1, forward strand.
TTTGAATGCGACTCACTGGTTGAAGTTGTTTCAGCAACAGGCGTTGCCGTTTCTGTTTTCTCTACAACGGGTGTTGCAACTTCTTCAACGGTTTCTTCATTGGTTGATTCCTGAACAGAGTCCTCCCGCATAGGATCAAGTTTTACGATCTTGCGCGGACGCTTTTCTTTTTTTCCGGAATCTTTATCCGATCTTGGATTTGGTTTCTTATCTGCCATAGTTTCTTAAATGTTCGGTATTTAATATGATCTTGATTTTAAATGGGGATTTTTGCTCAAAGTGATTCCTTCAAACATAATTAAACGATTATTGTAGAGATTCTTTTAATGACTTTTGATTGATTGTTATTTACCGGACAAGGCAAATAGCGAATTATGGTACAATAATACAAAAAATTTCTTTCAAACAAAACAATTTCAGCAAAAAAAGCAGTGTTTTTGACCCTGCTTTCTCATAAAAGGTCCGTTAGTCCCTTTCGTCAATTATCTGATCGGGCTTAAAGGGCTTTGTATCAAAAATAAATGCTTTATCCTCAATGGGCAAATTTGGTTTTAAGCCTTTGATATCATAAACATTGGTGCCCCCATCCTTCATCATTACCTTCATTTGAAGCACTTGCTTCTTGGTTTTATCAATATAGATCTTGATAGTGTGGTATTTTTTCTTTCCTTGATCAACAGTTGGATAAAGATCAATGGCATGACAAACAACGGTGCCCACTTTTTCTTCGGCAATATATTTATACTTAAATCCTGATTCGTAAATGGTAAATATCTTACTTGGATTTAATTGATCGTTGTTTGTTGCATCAAATGTTTTAATGGTTACCTCTTTTGCATCTTTGTTATGATTCCAAATTGTTTTTCCGTCGCACACGATTGTATTGCCTGGAATATCCAATTTGAACATCTGTCCTTTTGTTACCACTTTACCCGTTTGTTTCTCAATTTGTTTTT
>JAHEYC010000027.1 GCA_023251775.1 Sphingobacteriaceae bacterium
TCTCTTAAGAGAAACGTTGATTTTTTAGGCTTATTTAGTGGTGGTTGGCGTTGCCGTAGGATTAACAGCGGGAACAATTTGTCCGCCCGGAACCTGAGCTGCGGCCTGATCCATTGAAGTTTTGATCTGATTAGCAATAGAATCCTGAAATACCTTTGAGCGAGCATACATGGCTTCTCTGTTTTCGGCAGCCGGAGCACCTCCAAAATAAAGCGCGCATACAATAAGAAATGCAACAATTGAGATACCAAGATATAAGATCGGTTTTTTCATAGGAATGTTTAAAGCCTAGCAAAAGTAAACAAAAAACAGAAAAGCCCCAAGCAATTTGCTATGGGGCTTTTAAGCTAACTAACAGTACACAAATTCTTAGTGTGCCGGAGCTTCAGCAGTTGTTGCAGTAGTTGCAGCAGTTGAATCAGCAGGAGCAGCTTCAGTAGCAGCAGCTTCGATTGCAGCAGATGCAGCAGCAGCAGCAGAATCTAATGCGCGTTTTGCATCAGCTTCTAATTTTGCTTTTTCTTCAGCAGAAGGACCGCAAGATACCATTGTAGCAACTAAAGCTACAGCGATGAATGATAATACTTTTTTCATTTTTGAGTGTTTTAAATTGTTAATGATTTAGAGATTAATATCTAAAACGGGGGTAGGTAACCCTAAAAAGATAGAGAAATAACAAATAATACATAACACATTGAAAATCAACGCAATAAATTTATAAAGGACATTTAAATTATGGAAAAATAAACTCTAAGGCACCTCCTACAATGCGGTAAAACCAAGGAAAAACATCTTAAAAAACCTCAAAAGCGTTGATACACAAGCAAATTACAGCTTTCAGGTAAAGTATGATACAAAAATTTGGGTTACCTTTAACTATTCTAAGTATTAAAATCAAAGGCGCTAATGTTAAAACCAAAAGTGAATTTTACCGACAACGATTTTGTTGAAGGATTAAAGGTCGGCGACGACCAGGTTTTAAAAGCGCTTTATAAAAAGTACTATAATCTCGTTCTTAAACTTGTTGTAAGTAATAATGGTTCTTCTGAAGCCGCGCAAGATGTATATCAAGAAACGATCATCATCTTGTACGAAAAATGTCAGGATCCGGAATTCAAATTGAGTTGTCAGCTACAAACCTATGTTTATTCAGTAGCGCGCAATTTATGGTTGAAGCATTTAAAGAAACATGGTAAGACAGGTGAATTGAAAGAATATCACCAAGATGTTTTTGAAGATGTAAGTTCGGATACTAAAACGCATTTGAAAAAAGAAGAAAGCATTGATAAGGTGTATAAAAGTTTGGAAGAACTTGGCGAACCTTGCGCATCGTTGATAAAAGATTTCTACATAAAGAAAATGAATATGGAAGACATCTCTGAGAAATTTGGATATACGAATGCTGATAATGCCAAGAACCAAAAATACAAATGCCTGCAACGTTTAAAGAGATTATATTTTGACAATTTTACAATAGTAGATTAAAGATAATGAGAACCGTAGATCTGTTTGATAATTATTTAGAAGGAAAACTCAGTGCACAAGAGTTAGCGGCGTTCGAATTACGCATGAGCAGCGATCCTGTTTTTGAAAAAGCATTTGAAGAGCACAAAACATTGATCAGCATTTTAAATAGCGGCAACGAACGTCAGGTATTAAAAAATAAACTAAAGCATATTCACTCGGTACAATTCGGAAAAGAAGCAAAGATCATTTCAATCAACAAGCCCGAGAAACTCACCAAACGTATTGGTAAAACATTTATGGTGGCGGCAAGCGCTGCGGTAATTGCTGTTATCTCAACTATTGCATTACTAAGTACAGGTGGTTATTTATTAAAGAAACAAGATAGTAAGATCACCGATCTTGGTTTAGAAGTTGCGGGATTAAAATCTTCTCAGAACGCTATCGTAAGAAAATTAAATTCCAAAGAAGACAAACCATTTGCCGCAGCTAATTTAGAAGGATCGGCATTTGCCTTAAACAATAATGGTTATGTGATCACAAGTTGGCATATGGTAAATGGTGCCGATAGCATTTTTATTCAAAACAGTTCTACCGAGCGCGCACTTACAAAAATTATTTTTAATGATCCCGCTTTAGATATTGCGATCTTAAAAATAGAGAACCCCGCAGTAAGTAAAGGATGGCAAGTACCTTTTACATTCAATTCAAGATCAGCTGAAGTGGGAGAAGAAGTTTATACTTTAGGTTATCCGCGTCAAGATGTTGTTTACGGCGAAGGTTCTTTAAGTTCACTCACCGGTTATTCAAACGATACAGCCATGTATCAAGTATCAATTCCTGTTAACCCGGGAAATAGTGGCGGACCGGTTCTAGATTCACAAGGAAATATAATTGGCGTGATCCGTGGCAAGATCACAACAGCTGAAGGAACAGGATTTGCCGTTAAATCAACTCAGATCATTCGTTCTATTGCTTCAGTGGAAGGCGATAGTGCAAAATCAGAATTAATAGTGAATAGTACTCGATCATCACTCAAAAAATTAAAAAGGAGTGAACAAATAAAGCGTATAGATCCATACGTATTTAACGTATTGGTTTATAAAAACAATTAATACCGTTCTAAGAATTTATTTGTGGAAAAGTTCCGCAAATAGCATCTGTACTTAAACACAAAACCTTAACATTTTATTTATGAAAACCATTAGCAAAATTTACTTGCTTGGGCTTGTTATTGCCCTAACGCAAGCGTGCAGCGACGGAAAAAGCTACAAAGAAGATTCATCAAAAGAAAGCATAATGTCTTCACCGATGAACATGGAACAATCCAAAGATGAAGAAGGATACGTTGGAGGAAACGCATTAGCGGATAGCATTAGCGGTCCTTCAGATAAAAAAAACGATGAGAAAATGAATTTCGTGAACTCGTCCGCTTCGCGCATTGGAAAAATTGATTCCATCAAAAAATTCATTCGCACTGCCGATATAAAATTCAAAGTGAAGAATGTAGAGAAGAGTACGTATAAGATCGAGGACATCATCAATCATTTTGATGGCTTTGTGATCAATACCAATTTGAATTGTCGCGTAAATTATACTGAATCATTTCGCGTAAAAGAAGATTCAGTTTTGGAACGCAAACATTTTGTGGTTGAGAACAGCATCACCTTCCGTGTTCCAAAATCTCTTTTAGACACAACCCTCAAACAAATTGTTTCGCAAATTGATTTTTTGGATCATCGCATCATTACCGCCGAAGATGTAAGTTTTGCCGCACTTAAAAATCAAATGCATCAAAAACGTTTTGGTCGCTACCAAAAAAGGATTACGCAAGCAACCGATAAGTCGAACAAAACAAATGCAGTTGTAAATGCCGAAAATGGTTTGTACGAAAAAGAAGGCGAAGCTGATGAAAGCGAATTGAATGATAGAATATTAAATGATAAAGTAGATTACGCAACTGTAACCATGTATATTTACCAAGATGAAAAAGTAAGGAACGATGTTGTTTTTTCGCAACCACATTTTGATTCGTATCAACCATCTTTTGGAAGTGAGTTTGTAAGCAGCATAAAATTCGGTTGGAATATCATACAACAATTGTTTTTGCTAATGGTAAAATTATGGCCGTTGATCTTAATAGGCGTTGGTTTGTTTTATGGTATCAGACGTTTGGTGAAGGGAAAAGCGTAATTTGTAAGTCCCGTAGGGACTACATATTGGTAAAAACCCAAATGAAAGGGAAAAAGAAATCCCGTAGGGATGACATGTTACATGTCGCCCCTACGGGGCTTTAACGATCATAATAAATTATGATCTACCGATATGCCGTCCCTACGGGACTATTTATCGGCATACGCAATTGTTGCAACCGAAATGTGAATTCCCTCCACATCTTTTAACGCTTGCCAAACTCCTTCAACAGTTGATCCTGTGGTGATCACATCATCTACCAATAAAATATGTTCGTTCTTAAAAGTTTCAACATTACTCAAAGCAAACACATCTTTTACATTTTCCCATCGCTCGTATTTTCGTTTTTTGGTTTGTGTTGAGGTTTCCAGTTCGCGAATGAGCGTGGTTGTATCTAAAGCAATTCCGCTTGTTTCCGAAATTCCTTTTGCAAAGCATTCGCTTTGATTATAACCGCGCGAGGCTTGTTTCTTTTTATGCAAAGGAACCGGAACAATATAATTTATGCCTTCAAAAAAAGAGGTGGTCTTAAGATCATTATAAAATGTATTGCCCATCAACACACCAATGTTCTGCTGGTTCTCGTATTTTAAAGAATGTAATAGATTTTGAACTTTACCGTCTTTTTCAAAAAGGAACAAACTAGTGGCTTGTTGTAAAGGAACCCTGCCGCCAAGGGCCATAATAATAGGATTTGTGTTATTTAAATGAAAATTACTCTTTGGCAAACTCAACACACATTTATTACAAACCACCCGCTCGTGCTTATACAGCAGGCCTTCGCAGGCCTCGCAATAGCGGGGGTAAATTAATGACATGAAATCGTTAATAAGTGTCATACGCCGTATCGAAAATAGTATAAATAGTTATTAATTTTACAGTAAATTATTAAAATGAATCAGGAAGACTCTAAATCAAAGAAGAAGAGGGGTATTTTTTTATGGATCATTATTTTCCTTTTGATGGGATCTAATGCGGTTTTGGTTTGGTTATATCTTCAAGAGAAAAACAAGCTTGCCGAAAAAATAATAGAAATAAAAACTATTTACGTTGAAAAGGAAACCATTGAATTGGATCTTGCCACACTGAAAAAAGATTATGAAGGTTTGCAAACAAACAATAAAGCCATACAGGCCGATATTGAATTGAAGAAAGCACGCATTGAAGAATTAATGATAGAAGCAAAAAAGCACAAGGGCGATGCGTATTTTATTGCAAAACTTAAAAAGGAAACCGAAACTCTTCGCGCCATCATGCAACATTATGTTGTGACGATCGATTCGTTGAATACATTAAATCAAAAGTTGGTTGTAGAAAAGAAAAATGTGCTCAAACAATTAAATGAGGAGAAAGAAAAAGGAAATAAACTCAACGAAGAGAAAGAAGAACTAAAGAACACTATCGCTAAAGGAAGCATTCTTACATGCTTTAACGTTACAGCAAAAGGGGTTTACTTTAAAAAAGGCGGCAAAAAAGAAGTGGAAACAAGTAAGGCGCGCAAGGCCAAAAAAATAAAAATTGGCTTTAGTCTGGGCGAAAATAAAATTGCAAAAGCCGGCGAAAAAACGGTTTATATTCGCATTATGACCCCCGACGGAAAGGAAATGGCCAAAAGTTACGATGATAGCTACAAGTTTGTTTTTAACAAAAGCAATGGCTATTTCGCAGGAAAAGAAACAGTTAACTATGGCAATGTAGAGCTAAGCGCGGTTACCTACTGCGAAGGCCAAGGCGATATGGTGCCGGGAAATTATATTATCGAGATCAGTTGCGACGGGGCTTTGATAGGGAATACGAATCTGAAATTGGACTAAGATTTACCAATTTCCCTCTTTTAAAAATTCAATCTTTTACTTACATTTATCTTCCCGCATTTTTTATAGAACGGGTTTTGCTATGCTAACTTTAGACATGAAAAACACAGCGCTTACAAACAAACACATAAGCCTGGGCGCTAAAATGGTGCCTTTTGCAGGATATAATATGCCTGTTTCGTATTCAGGATTGAACGACGAACATTTAACCGTTAGAAATGCGGTTGGCGTTTTTGATGTGAGTCATATGGGCGAGTTCAAAATAAAAGGACCAAAAGCTTTGGATCTTTTACAAAGAGTTACATCCAACGATGTTTCAAAATTAACCGATGGAAAAGTTCAGTACTCGTGTTTGCCAAATGATAAAGGCGGAATTGTAGATGATCTTTTGGTGTATCGTGTAATGGAGAATGAATATTATTTAGTGGTGAACGCTTCTAATATTGAAAAAGATTGGAACTGGATCTCAAAACATAATACGCAAGGCGTGGAAATGATAGATGTGTCGGAGAAAACAAGCTTACTTGCCGTTCAAGGACCAAAAGCCATTAACACATTACAAAAATTAACGGATGTTGATCTTTCAAAAATGGAGTACTATACTTTTACGGTTGGAAAATTAGCAGGCATAGATCATATTGTTATTTCAAACACAGGATATACAGGCGCAGGAGGATTTGAGTTATATGTGCCAAATGAAAAAGTAGAAGAAGTATGGAATAAAGTATTTGAAGCAGGAAAAGAATTTGGAATAAAACCTGTTGGATTAGGTGCGCGCGATACCTTACGTTTAGAAATGGGATTTTGTTTATATGGAAATGATATCGACGATACAACATCGCCTATTGAAGCAGGATTAGGATGGATAACAAAATTCACAAAAGATTTTACTAATCGTGCACAAATTGAAGGACACAAAACAAACGGTGTTGCAAAAAAATTAGTTGGATTTGAAATGATCGACAGAGGAATCCCCCGTCACGATTATCAAATTGCAGATGCAAAAGGGAATGTGATCGGTAAAGTTACTTCCGGAACACAATCGCCAAGTTTAAATAAAGCCATTGGAATGGGCTATGTAAAAACAGAATTTGCAAAACCTGATACCGAAATATTTATTCTGATAAGAGATAAAGCCATTAAAGCTAAAGTTGCCAAGATCCCGTTTTTACCTAAACCATAATTTATGCCCGAGGTAGAAGTTTGTTTTTCGCCCAATGTGTATCCTTTGTTCCATAAGGATGATGCCATTGTTGTGGTGATAGATGTTCTTCGCGCCACTTCGGCAATTACTACGGCATTTTATAATGGCGTGGCGCAAATGATCCCCGTTTCAACAGTTGAGGAAGCCTTAGAATATAAAAAGAAAGGATACATTGTTGCGGCCGAACGTAATGGTGAAATTGTTCCGGGGTTTGATCTGGGTAATAGTCCTTTTGGTTACATGAATACAAAAGTAAAAGGAAAAACAATTGCTATCACAACTACGAACGGAACTCAAGCCATAAAAGCGGCAGAAAAAGCCAAGCGCATTCTCATAGGAAGTTTTTTGAATTTGGATGTGATGATAGATTATTTACGCGCCGAGAAAAAAGACGTTTTGCTTTTATGCGCGGGATGGAAAAATAAATTTAATTTAGAAGATACCTTATATGCCGGCGCTATTGCCGATGCGCTCATTACAAAATTTGAGTTCACAACTCATTGCGACTCGGCTATTGCCGCCGGACAATTATTTCATTTAGCAAAACACGACCTGTACGAATTCTTATCGCACTCTTCTCATCGCAATCGTTTATCCAAATTAAATTTAGATCGCGATATAAAATATTGTTTAACGCCCAATCAGTGCCCTGTGATACCTGTTATGGAGAACGGCGTGCTAACAAAATTACAATTGGTGTGAGAAATTTTATCCTCTTACTTCTTTTACTGGCAACAATGCCGGTATTTTCGCAAAAAGACTCTACAAAAAAGAAGAGAACTATTTTTTTGATGTGGGGGTATAATCGTGAAGCGTATACGTCGAGCACTTTACATTTTAAGCATACAGGAAGCGGAGTTAACGAACAAGGCTCTTATGATTTTGTGGTGAAGAATGTAAGAGCGAACGACCGCCCGGACTTTGATCAACTTTATGACGTGATCAACATAACAATTCCTCAATTCAATTTTCGTGCAGGTTTTTGGATGAACAATGCAAATGACGAAGGATTTGAATTAAGTTACGATCATGCTAAATACGTAGTTACTGATTGGCAGACAGCACGATTTGTTGGAACCATTAACGGAACATATGTAGACAAAGATTCAATTTTGAATCCGGATTATTTTCATTTTGAACACACAGATGGCGCCAATTTTTGGATGCTTAGCTATTTGAAAAAGAATAAGATCTATCATTCAAAAAGCAAGAACTTTAAATTGAGTTATATTTTTAAACCAGGAGCCGGTGTTGTTATTCCTCGTACCGACGTTACACTTTTCGGAAAAAAGCTAAACAATAAATTCAAAGTGGCAGGCTTTTGTGCAGGAATTGAAACTTCAATACGCGCGGAATTATACAAACATTTTTTTATTGATATGGCCGCAAAAGGAGGATATGCCAATTATCTAAGCGCATTATGTTTAGGCAAAGGCTTAGGAAAAGTAAATCATCAATTTGGTTTTGTAGAAGGGATCCTTTGCATAGGATATCAGTTCAACTCAAAGCGCTAAATGTTTCGCGCTAACTTCTTTCCCAAAGAATTTCCCCGCTTGTGAATTAAAATTTTCCGGTGTTCCCGTTGTATAAAATTCAAGCTTACCCGTTTTGGTACATTTGCTTTCAATTTCCGGGTGACGTTTTAAATAGTCTATCAATCCTTTAGCAACAATATCTCCTTGAGAAACTAATTGTATGTGTTGAGGTATAAATTGACGTAATTTATTTTCGATCAAGGGATAATGAGTACATCCTAAAATGATCGTATCAATTTTATCCGACTGCTTTAAAAGTTCTTCAATATTTTTCTTTATAAAATGATTTGACTCTTCTGTATTCAATTCATCATTCTCGATCATTGGTACCCACTTAGGACAAGCTTCTTGAAAAACGTTTACATCGGGATGAAATTTATGAATTTCTATTGGGTACGAATTTGAAACTACAGTTCCTGTTGTTCCCAATACGCCAATGTGTTTTGTTTTGGTTAATGTTCCTGCTAGTTCAGTGGTAGGACGAATAACGCCAAGCACTCTTCTGTTGGGATCAATATTTGGTAGATCTTTTTGTTGAATAGTTCGAAGCGCTTTTGCAGAAGCTGTATTACATGCAAGAATAACTAAATGACAACCTTTGTCAAATAAATGATTCACGCATTCTAATGTATATTGATAAACCGTTTCAAAACTTCGTGTTCCGTAAGGCGCGCGCGCATTATCTCCCAAGTACAAATAATCGTATTGCGGTAATTGTTTATGGATCTCTTTTAAAATGGTGAGTCCGCCATATCCACTATCGAATATGCCAATTGGTCCTGGCCTGTTATCTAAATTATTTTTGATGTTCAAAAGATCGAAGACAAATATAACAAATACCACTATAACATCTATCTTTGTATATCATGTTCAATAAGGATCTTGCCCCGGAAGATTATTACTTGAGTCCGGAAGGCTATATAATTTTTACCGAGAAATACCATCTTAAGCGGGGGTATTGTTGTAAAAGCGGATGCAAACATTGTCCGTATAACTATAATATAAAGACCGGAAAGTTTGACAAGCCCAAAGAAAAGGGTACTTAGATGAACATGATACCTGTGAGCAAAGTTAACAGAGCGCCGATCATTGCTATAACGATAGCAAGCAAAACAGGAAAACCGGGATTATACAGAACTATTGCAAATGCGTAAACAATAGTAAGTAAAAGAAAAAATATAAGGCCAATACCTGCTTGTGCATCCGAATAAGAACTTTTTTGTTGTTGGATCCGAAAAGTCAATTTCTTTTTTACATTTTCTTTTATAGTTACTAATGTAGTTTGTTCATTCGCAGAATTCGAAAACGATAAGGGCTTTTTATTTGGTGGTGAAGAACACTCTTTTTTTACTTCAGAAATTGAATTAAAGGAGGGTGTTGCATCATCTTGTTCAACAACAACAATTTCTGTTGTTTCATTCTTTATTTTAGGATGATCACTTTTGTTTTCCTTAGCACCACTCGTTCTTTTGTGTGAGGCAATATTTACATAATAACCCTTATTGTATTTACGTTTAATAAAAACACCTTTATTTACCGAGGCGCAACTGCCCAGTAAACACACGATCAATATACTTACAAAAAACCGCATAGGGTATTAGATAAAAATAGAACAAAAAACCCTTGAAATAACCACAAAAAAGTTAAAGACGTTAAAAATGAGGTGATATTTTAGTGATTTAAATGCCGTTTAGCTCAACATTTCCTGTAAATTTACTCTCATTATTTCTATATGAGTACGGAACGCGATCTTACAACGAAACAATTTCAGGAACTTATTTTAAAAGGGATCCCGAGCACATTACCCGAAATTAAACCTTACGAAACTACTATTAATCACGCACCAAAACGCAAAGCTATTTTAAATGCGGAAGAAAAAAAACTAGCCATCAAAAATGCGTTGCGCTATTTCGAACCAAAACATCACAACATTTTAGCAAAAGAATTTTTAAATGAATTGGAAACGTACGGCAGGATTTACATGTATCGTTTTCGTCCCGATTATAAAATCTATGCACGACCAATAAATGACTACCCTCATCAAAGCAAACAAGCTGCGGCCATTATGCACATGCTTAGTAATAATTTAGACTACGCTGTTGCGCAACATCCGCACGAATTAATTACCTACGGAGGAAACGGCGCGGTGTTTCAAAATTGGGCACAGTATTTATTAACGATACAATATTTAGCTTTAATGACCGACGAACAAACTTTGGTTTTGTATAGCGGTCATCCTATGGGATTATTTCCTTCGCACAAAGATGCGCCACGCGTTGTGATCACAAACGGAATGATGATCCCAAATTATAGCAAGCCGGATGATTGGGAAAAATTTAATGCACTTGGCGTAACGCAATACGGACAAATGACCGCGGGAAGTTTTATGTATATTGGTCCGCAAGGAATTGTGCATGGAACAACCATTACAGTAATGAATGCCGCGCGCAAAAAATTTCCAACTGAACAAGAACGTACAGGAAAATTATTTGTGACCTGTGGTTTAGGCGGAATGAGTGGCGCGCAACCAAAGGCCGCAAAAATTGCGGGATTAGTTTCTATTACGGCGGAGATAAATCCAAAAGCTGTGAAAACGCGTTATACACAAGGTTGGGTAGATGAAGTTCATACTGATCTTGATAAACTAATTGCAGCGGTAAAAAATTCTCAAAATAAAAAAGAAGCAAGATCATACGCGTATGAAGGGAATGTGGTTGACCTTTGGGAAAAACTTTCAAAGGAAAATATTAAAGTAGATATTGGAACCGATCAAACATCATTGCATAACCCATGGGCGGGAGGATATTACCCTGCTGGTTTTTCTTTGGAAGAAAGTAACAAGATGATGGCCGAGGATCCAAAGAAATTTAAAGAAGAAGTTCAGAGAACTTTAGTTCGCCATATTAATGCCGTTAATGCACACGCAACAAAAGGCATGTACTTTTTTGATTACGGAAATGCATTCTTGTTAGAAGTTTCTCGCGCAGGAGGAGATGTTTTTGAAAAAGGAAGTAAGGAAGATTTCAAATATAAGTCTTACGTGCAAGATATTTTAGGACCTATGTGTTTTGATTATGGTTTTGGTCCTTTTAGATGGGTATGCACTTCTGCAAAACCGGAAGATCTTGCTTACACCGATAAATTAGCAGAGGAAGTTTTAACTCAAATGCACAAAACTGCCCCTGCAGAAATTAAACAACAACTGCACGATAATTTAGTGTGGATCCAAGAAGCACAGCAAAATAATTTAGTGGTTGGTTCGCAAGCGCGTATTTTATATGCGGATAGCGAGGCGCGAATAAAAATTGCGTTGGCAATAAACAAAGCTATCAAAGATGGAAAAATTTCGGCGCCCGTTGTTTTAGGAAGAGATCATCACGATGTAAGCGGAACAGATTCGCCTTACCGCGAAACATCAAATATTTACGATGGAAGTAAATTCACTGCCGACATGGCCGTGCAAAATTTTGTGGGCGATGCATTTCGCGGCGCTACTTGGATAAGTTTACATAATGGTGGCGGAGTAGGTTGGGGTGAAGTGATCAACGGAGGATTTGGTTTGGTATTGGATGGAAGCGAAGATGCAGAACGCAGATCGAAACAAATGTTATTTTGGGATGTAAATAATGGAATTGCTCGCAGAAGTTGGGCTAGAAATAAAGAAGCGCAATTTGCCATCAAGCGCGAAATGGATCGTACGTCAAATTTAAAAATTACCTGGGCAAATGAGGTGAGTGATGATGTACTCAAAGATCTTTTTTAACCACGAAAGGCACGAAAACTTACACGAAAAACACGAAATATTTTGTGCTTTTCGTGAAAAAACTTTCGTGGTTAAAATGGTTTCTTAATGCGATGATTTAAAATAATCACTAATAATTTTACCAAGCGCCACTTCTGTAACCTCTGAATATTCAGAAATAGAAGGTGAAATATCAGACTCTTTTAGTAATGATTCCGTAATACTTTCGATCTGATACGTAGTTTGTCCATCGCTGTCAAATAGGTCATGTTGCACAATAAGTTTTCCTTCAAATTCTTTTTGAGGGAAAAATAAATGATAAGGTATTTCAGAAGCGCTAGAAGTAATGTTCTTTGAGAGCGCATATTTTTGTGTTGCATAAATAATATACTGCGATTCCTTAGTAGTTATCCTCCCAAAATAACAAACAAGATCTTTAATTATTTTAGTGCTGTCTTTAGCAAGACTAGCTTTTTCAACGGAGCCCGGTTTTTTAAACGCACTTTTAACACAATATTTGCTGCCATCAATTGTACAAAGTTGAATGGATGTCTTTTTTTTGCAATCAATTATATGACTCATTTCAGCAAAAGGCAATGACATATCAACGCGTACAATATCTCCTTTAATAGAAACACTTAGGTCTTGTGGATATTTGATAACGCCATATTCTGCATGATAATCAATGGCATATTTAATTGTTCCTTCAAATGGTTTGGTTTTTGTTTTGAAGGAAGATCCAAATACTAATAATACTAAAATAAAGAATGAGTATAATTTTTTCATGATATTAAAGATAGGGATTTTAGAGACAGAAACCACAGAGAACTTCGTTCTCACAGAGGTTTACACAGAGGACACTGAGAATAGCACCTCCGGCTTTGTGACCTCTGTGTAAAACTCCGTGAAGCGTTAGCGCCCTGTGGTTTCTGCTTCTACTGCAGGATATTAAACGTTATCCAAGCTGATATATATGCCAAAGCCGTCAAATATACAAACTGAATTGCCGGCCATTTCCAACTTTTAGTTTCTCGCTTCACAACGGCAATAGTACTCATGCACTGCATGGCAAATACATAGAAGATCACCAAACTAAAACAAACGGCCATGGTATATTTTAAATTTCCACTCTCGTCTTTTTCCGATAGTAATTTTTCTCTGATCCCTTTTTCATTTCCATTAGCACCGTAAATGGTACTCATAGTTCCCACAAAAACTTCGCGCGCGGCAAAAGAGGTGATGATGGCAATGCCAATTTTCCAATCGTAACCAAGCGGACGAATGACAGGCTCGATAACTTTACCTAAATGTCCAATGTATGAAGCTTCTAATTTTTGAGAAGCTATGAATTCCTTGTAATAATTTGGATCGGCTTCGCCAACGTGAGGATATTCGGCGTCCACATATTTTTTTTCTATTTCTTCGATCGCATTTCCCGGACCATAATTACTCAAGAACCATAAAATAATGGAAATAGAAAGAATAACTTTTCCGGCATCAAAGACAAATACTTTTATTTTGTTGAGTACGCCTAATGCAACGTTTCTCAAAAGCGGAACTCTATACACCGGCATTTCCATCATAAAAAAAGAAGCCTCTTTTGTTTTTAATAATTTTTGCAATACAAATGCGGTGAGTAAAGTAAAAGCAAATCCTAAAATATAAAGTCCGAATAATACAATGCCTTTTAAATTCAAAAACCCCAATACAATAGTTGAAGGAAACATCATCGAGATCAAAAGCGTATAAACCGGTAATCGCGCCGAACAACTCACTAATGGCAAAACAAAAATGGTTATTAAGCGTTCTTTAAAATTACTGATAGAGCGTGTTGACATGATAGAAGGAACCGCACAAGCAGTTGCGCTTATCACCGGAATTACCGATCGCCCATTCAATCCAAACTTGCGCATTACTTTATCCATTATAAAACTCGCACGCGCCATATAACCCGAATCTTCCAGCAAGGCAATAAATAAAAATAAAAATGTTATTTGTGGAACAAACATTAGCACACCACTAATTCCTGTTACAACACCATCGCTAATTAAATTATTAAGAATTCCTCCAGGTAAATTACCTTTTATGAATGATGATAAAGCAATGAATGCATCCTCTATCCAACCCATTGGATATTCGGCCACATAAAAAATAAATTGAAAAATAATGAATAGCAAGGTCATAAAGACCAAATAGCCCCAAACTTTATGCGTTACGATATTATCAATTTTTGTACTACGCTCTTTTAATTTTAATTGCTCTGGAGATCTTACGCAAAGCGAATAAATATATTTTACATTTTTATAACGATAGATCTTATCATCCTCTTCCCATTTTTGTAATTCTGTTTTATTTGGATCTTCAAACTGAGAATTTATTTTTTGTGCATAATTCTCTGTTACCGAAATATCAAAGAATTTATTTCGTGAAACTTCCGCATTTACAATAGCTTCTTTTATTTTTTCTGTTCCTTCTTTTGTGCGCGAATCAATGGCAACAATAGTTATTCCCAACAGGTCTTTTAATTTCTCACTATCAATGTTTATGTTTTGATAAATGGCTTCGTCTATCATATTCAACACAACTACCGTTCGCATTCCAAGATCTAACACTTGCGTGGCCAATAATAAATTGCGTTGCAAATTGGTGGAGTCTAAAACTACAACAACAACATCGGGTTTATCTGTGAGTAAATTTTTTACGGCAACTTCTTCATCGGTTGATTTAGCGAACAAACTATAAGTGCCCGGAAGATCAATTAAATTGACCGAATTAGTTTTGTACTTAAAACTTCCCTGAAGTTTATCTACAGTTACACCACTATAATTTCCTGTTCTTTGATTGAGTCCGGTTAGCGCATTAAATAGCGTAGATTTTCCGGCGTTCGGATTTCCTAATAAAACAACATTCAGATCTTTGTTTGATGGACTCAAAATCAATTCAACCTTTCCACCACAATATTCATGGCTTCGTTAAGGCGCAGGCTAAGTTCGTAACCCGAAACGTAAATAGCAAACGGACAACCTAAGGGCGCAATTTTTGTGATGTACAATTCTTCTCCCGGAAAACATCCCATCTCAATGAGTTTTGTCTTCATAGGATTATCGGCAATACTTTTAATGATCGCCTTTTCGCCTGGTTTTAATTGTGAAAGTAATGTGTCCATATTGGGCATAACAAAGATGGCCAAACAACGGCGCTTATTAAATACCTCTTTAATGGTATAATTAAGCTCAGTTATGAACCATAAGTTGTTGATTTAACGTTTTTTATGGCAATAGACTTGAGGTAAAAGCGTTGTTAAAATTCACTATATTTGTATGATGAAAATTGTAGACGGTCCCGGCTTTGTGCCCGGAGATCTTTTAGCTCAGATCAACTCCCCCGCAGATCTTAAAAAACTGTCTAAGGAACAACTAACTCAATTAAGTAATGAGCTTCGTCAATTCATCATCGATCTTGTTTCGGTAAAAGGCGGACATTTTGGTGCTTCGCTTGGAGTTGTTGAACTCACTGTTGCATTACATTATGTTTTTAATACACCCTACGATCAATTGGTTTGGGATGTTGGTCACCAAGCGTACGGACATAAAATTTTAACCGGTCGCCGTGACGTTTTTCACACGAACAGAAAATACAAAGGCATTAGTGGTTTTCCAAAACGCAGCGAAAGTAATTACGATACATTTGGTGTAGGACATTCATCTACAAGTATTGGCGCTGCATTAGGAATGGCAGTTGCAAGCAGGTATTTAAAAATAAAAGACAAACAACACATTGCCGTTATTGGTGATGGATCTATGACGGCGGGCATGGCGTTTGAAGCCATGAATCATGCCGGTGTTGAAAATGCAAATTTGTTGGTTGTATTAAATGATAATTGCATGAGCATTGACCCGAACGTTGGTGCTTTGAAAGAATATTTAACCGACATTACAACGTCGCATACGTACAATAAAGCAAAAGATAAAATTTGGGATCTGTTAGGGAAAATTTCAAAATTTGGACCAAACGCCCAAGAGATCGCTTCAAAAATCGAGAACGCTGTAAAAACATCTTTACTTAAACAAAGTAATTTATTTGAATCATTAAAGT
The DNA here is from genome assembly GCA_023251775.1 of Sphingobacteriaceae bacterium. GTDB lineage: Bacteria > Bacteroidota > Bacteroidia > B-17B0 > Aurantibacillaceae > Aurantibacillus. The sequence goes on from JAHEYC010000027.1 coordinate 16,048, forward strand.
TCAGATATTTTGGTCCTGTTGATGGACATGACGTACAACGTTTAGCAACTGTGCTTGCAGATATTAAAGATATTCCCGGACCAAAAATTTTACATGTACTTACAAAAAAAGGAAAAGGCTATAAATTTGCTGAGCAAGGAAACGAAACGTTATGGCATGCACCCGGAGTTTTTAATAAAGAAACCGGAGAGATAATTAAAGTAACGCCAAAAAATCCTCAACCTCCAAAGTATCAGGATGTATTTGGACATACCATTGTTGAGTTAGCCGAAAAGAATTTAAAGATCATGGGAATTACTCCCGCTATGCCATCTGGCTCATCATTAAACATTATGATGAAAGCTATGCCCGATAGAGCAGTGGATGTGGGAATTGCCGAACAACACGCCGTAACATTTAGCGCAGGTTTAGCAACACAAGGATTATTGCCTTTCTGTAATATTTATTCATCGTTCATGCAACGCGCGTACGATCAAGTTGTGCATGATGTTGCTTTACAAAAATTAAAAGTTGTGTTTTGTTTAGATAGAGGAGGATTAGCAGGAGCAGATGGACCAACACATCACGGCGCATTTGATATTGCGTATTTCCGTTGCATTCCAAATATGATCGTGAGTGCGCCAATGAACGAAGAAGAACTTCGTAATTTGATGTACACAGCGCAATTGGATGAAACACAAGGACCATTCAGCATTCGTTACCCAAGAGGAAATGGTGTAATGGTAGATTGGAAAACACCGTTTAAGAAATTAGAAATTGGTAAAGGCAGAAAAATAAAAGATGGAAAAGATGTTGCCATACTTTCTATTGGTCACCCCGGAAATTTAGTTACCGAAGCCATTACAAAATTAGAAAGCGAAAATATTTCCGTTGCGCATTACGATATGCGTTTTGCAAAACCAATTGATGAGGAAATGCTTCACGAAGTTTTTTCTAAATTCAAAAAAGTAATTACCGTTGAAGATGGTTGCATCATGGGCGGAATGGGCAGCGCTGTTTTAGAATTTATGGCCGATAATAATTATTCAGCACAAGTTGTTCGTTTAGGAATTCCCGATAATTTTATTGAGCACGGCGAACAAAGCGAATTGTATACTGAATGTGGATTTTCTCCAGAGGAAATTGCCAAAGCCACAAAAGAAATTCTTACGGAGACCTCAAAAAAGAAAAAAGCAATTTGATCAAAATAAAAAAGGCGCCCTAAAGCGCCTTTCGTTATTTCAATATCTTTTTATTTCACAACCATTATTTTTCCTCTCGCAATGGTATTGCCTTTGTCAACAACATTAATGATATAAATTCCTTCGTTTAATCCATAAAGATCAACAGTATTCTTTCCCGAATTAAGACTTACCACACGTTCGGTTTTCCCAATAGAGTTTGTAATGTAGGCAGTTAAACTTGTTGCAAGATCATTATTAATTATAACATGATCATTTGCAGGATTAGGATAAACACTTAATACATCTGTTTGAGAATACTCTTTTATTCCTGTTGGTGCCGAACACGCAATAGTTGGAAATGAAACAGCTGCGCATGTAGTTGAGCTCACCATTAATGTTCCGTTAACCGTTGCAGTTGTTTCGTAATATATGGTCGTATTATTTCCACCGCTTCCAAAGCGAGTAACGATCGAATTTCCTTGCATATAAACGAACTGAGCAAAACAATTCTTTAAAACTAATTCCGCGCCGGGTAAAAGGTAATACTGACGTTGATTACTTCCCAAGGTATCATAAAGTCTTACATTCGAACAAACTTGAATGTATTGTCCTACACCTGTAAGTCCAACGGTATAAACACCCGGACTTCCAAAAACCGTTTGCGGCGCTTGAGTTTTAGTACACTGAGCCTTGTTAATACCTACAACGGCAAAAAGCGCAATAAGAATAGAAAATAATTTTGTTTTCATGTGGATGATTTTACGTAGCAAAGATAGAGCAATATAAGGCCCCGGTAAAAACGCCCACTAATTTAAAGCAGAGCCTCACTAAGTTAAATACGTTAAAATGCGAATAGACCTGAATATCCCTTAGTCATATTGACCTAAATCATGTCCGTTTTATGAGCATTATACTTGTTAAAAGAGCATTAAACCCTTATATTTGCTGTGCTGGGATGAAAGCCCGCCTTAACATGAGTGTAAACGTTGAAGAACTGTTCGAAAGCAAATTAGCCAAGAACGATATCATAGAACCAAAAGATTGGATGCCCGAGAATTATCGTAAGCATTTGATCCGTCAAATTTCTCAGCATGCCCATAGCGAAATTGTTGGGATGTTGCCTGAAGGAAATTGGATAACACGCGCCCCAAGTTTGCGTGCCAAATTAGTATTGCTTGCAAAAGTTCAAGATGAAGGCGGACATGGATTATATTTATATACCGCTGCAGAATCTTTAGGAACAAGCCGCGATGAAATGTTAGACGCATTACATACAGGCAAAGCAAAATATTCTTCTATTTTTAATTATCCAACTTTAACTTGGGCAGATATTGGCGCCATTGGTTGGTTAGTAGATGGCGCTGCAATTATGAATCAAGTAATGTTGCAACGTACGTCATACGGACCATACGCTCGCGCGATGGTAAGAATTTGTAAAGAAGAAAGTTTTCATCAACGCCAAGGATATGAGGTAATGACCAAATTATCTTTCGGAACTCCTGAGCAAAAAGAAATGGCGCAAGATGCATTAAATCGTTGGTGGTATCCAACATTAATGATGTTTGGTCCACCCGATGCAGAAAGTCCAAATAGCGATAACGCTATCAAGTGGAGAATTAAACGCGAAACGAACGATCAATTACGTCAGCGTTTTGTAAATCAAACCATCCCGCAAATAGAATATTTAGGATTAACCTGTCCCGATAAAAGTTTGAAATGGAACGAAGCAAAAAAAGGTTACGATTTTAGCGAACCGGATTGGGCAGAGTTTAAAAATGTAATTCATGGTAATGGTCCTTGCAATAAAGAAAGACTTGTATCAAGAAATAAATCGCACAAAGACGGAGAATGGGTGAGAGCAGCAGCTTCTGAATTTGCGCGAAAACAAAACGAATCAACAGCAGCATAAAATAGAATCTAGTTATGGCAGACAGTCAAGGCCCATTATGGGAAGTATTTGTACAAAAAAAAGCAGGACAACCATTTGTTCATTGTGGAAATTTGCATGCATTCGATAAAGAAATGGCATTACAAAATTCACGCGATCTTTATACACGTAGAGGAGAAGGAATGGCATTGTGGGTTGTTCTGTCGAGTAATATTGTTTCAAGCAGTCCCGAAGATATTGGAAGTTTTTTTGAACCAAGCAACGATAAGATCTTCCGTCACCCAACCTTCTATCAAATTCCTGATGGCGTTGGCCATATGTGATCAAAAAAATTCTTCGCAGCTACGCTGCTTGAAGCGTCCGATTTTTTAGCCACGAATTACACGAATTAACACGAATCTATGTGTGATCAGATTTCACAAATCTGTGTGTATTATAAAACACACTTTACACACAGATTAGTGCAATTTTAAATAAACCCAGATTAGTGAAAATTAGTGAAATTCGTGGCAAAACACATCACCTCGGCGTAGCCGAGGCTCCGAAGTAATTTAATTCCTCACAAACACACTGTAAGGATCCACCGATAGTTCAACTCTCTTTGATGATACTTTGAAAGTTGTAAGATCAATAAAATTCAAAAAACCATTTCTTCCTGTGCAAGCTGCCGAATGATGCGGTGCAGGCCCATCGGTAAATAAATTTCTGCTGGCAACGTATAATATTTTTTTATTTTCATCAACGCCAATTCCATGCGGCATATATCCAACCGATACAGGCGGCTTTGCTGCAAAGGTAGAAATATCAATTTCGGTGATGGTGCCTTTTTGTCCCGCAACACTAACCGAATCATAAGGCGAAGAAACATACATTTTATTTAGTCCGTAAGAAATAGCGATCTCCAAAGGGTAATATCCTGTTGGAATGATATTCGTAATTTGTTTGGTTGCTATATTATATACGCGCACATCATTTGTTTTTTGACAGGTAATAAAGAACGATTGTTTATCGGGAGAAAGAATGATCTCGTGCGCATCCAATTTACTAAGCGATGAAGGCGGAAATCCCGGCTCAATGCTAATTTGATCAGCGCCGGTAAAAGCGGTATCAATTTTCCAAATAAAATTCCCTGTTTGTGCAGTTACATAAATAGTATCATTGGTAGCATTTAATGCAACGCCATGCGGATAATTAAATCCGGGAACATTGTAAATTAATTTCATTTTTTCAAGATCAACAGAAGCAATGTGTCCGTTACTCGTCCATGCAACGCAATACGCTCGTTTTCCATCGCTCGAAATAGTAAGTGTATTCCAATCATAATTGGGCCCAAGCGTTGTTTCGGCAACAAAGGAATCATCAGAGCATCTGAATTTTTGGATAAGACTGTTAGCAACGAATACAACATACCAATAATTTCCGTCGGGCGAAACCTTTATCGTGTGCGGAACTTCAACCACATTAGTTTTATTTCCAACAGTGATATATCTTATTGGAAGTTGAGTTTCCGAATCCATAACAGTTACCACATCGCAACCTTGGTTAACCACATAAGTTTTTTTTCTGTTAGGATTGTCGGCCCATTTTATCTCTCCATTAATATTTGGCGCACCGGCATCGATCCAATCTTTTATGGTCTTTACTTCTTCTTTTGTTAGTGCGCTTTTATTTAAAGGCATGGTTGGACCATTCATTAATCCAAATTCAGGATACGTATTAATGAAATAACATAAGGATGAAAAATCACTTCTGAACGGGATCACTGCCGCGCCTGAACTTGTACCTTTAAAAAGATCGTTCCATGTAGAAAGATTTAATCCTGAAGCAGCTTTGTAACTTTTATTATTGTGACAACCTTCTGTGGCGCAGGTTAAGGCAACGATCTTTCCAACATCATTTGGGTAATCTCCAAAGTTAGCAAGACCTATATCTTTTTTACATGAGAAGAACAAAACAGTAACTAGTAAGAAAATATGTTTGGAGATGTCCCTCATTTAATGATCACTAATTTAGCCGAATGAATTTTAGCTTCTTCCGATGAACATACATTTAAATAATACACACCTACAGCGATTGTAGTTGTATTTAATGAGAACGTCATATCGTGAACTTTAGTATTCAAAACAACCTCACCTATCGAATTATAAAGATAAACAATTGCGGAATTACTTAAATTTTTTGGCAGACGAACGATCACATGATCCTTAGCAGGATTAGGATAAATTAACATCTGCGTTTCTTTTTCCTCATTTAGTTCATGTATTCCCACAGGAGCTTTTGAATTAAAAAAGTGTAAACCGCCTGCATGGTTTCCTACAAATAGATCACGTTTGCTATCGCCGTTCACATCTACATATTGTATCGCGCTTCGTGGGCCTGCGTTAATAGAATTTACCATACTATCCAAAAGATTGAACGTGCCGCTTAAATTTCCATCAATATTATCATAAAAATAAATACGTCCGCTAATAGAACCGCATAATAATTTATAAGTACCCGCATCATCGTACATAAATGGCGCGCAACTTCCATCGGTACTATAAAGTGATGGTGCTCCTTTTACATTTACATTTCCAAAAGTAGTGGTGATCAAAGAAAATGAAGGAACAGTTGTTGTGCCCACATTTTTATAATACGCTAATCTTCCATTTCGCAAACCAACTAAAAGATCCAAAAGATTATCTTTATTAACGTCGATCAATTGTGGGTAAGGCGCTCCTTGCGTTGTGGTAATTCCAAAATAATTATAGAAATAATTTGTAAACGCAAACGGATTTCCATTTCCCGCGGTGTTCTCTACAAAATGAATTTTTCCATAGTAATCGGCTAATACCATATCCATATCATTATCGCCATCTATATCACCAAACGTTGGCACTAAACCCACCAAAGTATTTGTAGTTGCAAATGCAGAGATATTGGCGTAATCATTTGTTATAAGTGTATAAGCAGGTTGAGTCAATGTACCAATGTTTTTGTATAACGAAAGTTTTGTTTTTAAAACGCCGGTTTGATAGTAGCCCATATTTCCAACAACAAGATCTTTTAATCCATCGGCGTCAACATCTATCACAACAGGATAAGCCCCTTCGCCAAGTTCTATCATTTCATCTTGTAAAAAGTCACCTTTTTTAAATTGAAAGTAAGATGCAGTTACTGTGCTGGTATTTTCATACAACCAAACGCTTGCTGTATTTTCGCCATTGATAGAATTAGGGCAGACAATAAGATCTTTTTTTCCATCGTTGTTCACGTCTATATGATGTCCACAAGGAAAACTATTTAAATTGATCACTTGCGTAGAAGCTTTTAATGGATAGTTAGGATATAGTTTTGTGGTATCGCCAATATGCGCAACGGTAGCACTGCCTGTATTATCCAAATACAACATTCTATTGCACGATACATCTCCCAATAACAGATCTTTATCGCCATCACCATCTCTGTCAAAACACAATAAGCAAGAACCCGAATGTAAATTTGGATCTGAAGTTTTGAATTGATTCAATGCAACAGCACAATTACTTTCCGAAAAATCTCCCCATGTTGTCTCGTTCAATTCAAATACCAAACTATCGGCATTGCTGTATAATTCTTTACTCATATTTTTGTGATACTCCAACTGAAAACCACTGGCGTTGAAAGCCACAATGTCAAGATCACCATCATTATCAATATCCGAAAATCCCGGCAACGAAATTGGACTCGAATAGATATTAATATAGTTGGCTGTAGTAGTTGGCGTTGCATTAGAAATAAGTAGTTGTTTTTCTAGCGTAAAACTTAAAGTGGATACAGAAACATTCTTATAAACTTTAATTCCACCAAGGGCATACGTAAACAGATCCGCTTTACCATCATTATTATAATCGTGAAAACACGCCCATTGTTGCACTGTAGGAAGTTGAGCGTTGTAAGAATTCGCAAACGAATATTTTGTTTGTCCTGCACTACCCTGATTAATAAAACACCTAAAGATCCCGTACGAGAAATTATTTACTTTATCAAAAGCAATAAGATCGTTCTTAGAATCATTGTTGAGGTCGAGTTCCGAAAAAATGCAGGCATTTAAACCGCCCGCCCAAGGAAGTTTAAGCGAATACCCATTTTTAATAACACTAATGGTATCAAAACCTACAGGAAGTTGGGCAATAGAAAAATTAAAAAAAAGAAGAAAGAATAACGTTGTAAACCTTATCACTAAGCTGCGCGAGAACAAGATCGTATTACTTGAGCAAGGTAACGTGTCCTTTACGTGTATGTTTCTTACCATCTAAAGAGGTAAATGTAACTAAATATACATAAACTTCGTTCTTACAAAGCTTACCTTTGTAGGATCCATCCCAACCTTTATCCATATCAGTTGTGGTAGCTAGTTTTTCACCCCATCTGTCGTAGATAATTAAAGTCACATCCGATATTCCGGTTCCGTGAACTTTGAAAGTTTCATTCAATCCATCTTCGTTTGGCGTGAACACGTTTGGTATATAAATATTGTAATTATTTGTAACCTCTATACAAACATCATCAAATGCCTTACAACCAAATTCGTTTATGGCTTGTGCTTTATAGCAGCCACTATTTTTTGGCATGATCTGAGTGATAGGACAAACTGCACAAATAATATCCTCACCGGCGATCCATGTGATAGTTCCCGTTCCTTTGGCAATGATCTGCATTGGTTCATCAGAGTTGAATGTAGAATTAACACCGGCCGAAACAGTTGGCGTAGGATTTACTTTTACAAGAACCGAAGCCGTAACTGTACAGAAATTGAACTCAGAAATATTAACCGTGTAAATGGTTGTTGTTACAGGATTAGCAATTGGATTTGGAATATTATTATTATTTAAACTTCCTTTCGGCATCCATAAATATGTGCTGCTTCCTCCTGCATTTAAACCAATTGATTCTCCTTCGCAGATCTCAACACTACGACTAACAGTTGCAGTAATGGTAGGAATTACCTGAAGTAATATTTCTTTGGTAAATGTACAAGTCAGTGTTCCTGTAGTGTTGTACCCCATTACTGTATAATTTGTAGAAGCGCTAGGTGTTGCAACTGCAGTACTATTTGTGAATGTATTAAGCGTGCTCATCGGTGACATAGAATAATTTTGTGCACCCGATGCAAATATCATAGCGCTTGCACCTTGACAAATTTTTGTTGGATTAACACTTAACTGAAGCAATGGTTTAGGGACAACATTTATAGTAATAGAAGTTGTTCCTATACAAATACCATTATTTCCGGTTAAGAAATACGTTGTAGTAACTGCAGGAGAAGCTACAACAAAGTTTGATGTGGTTGTGTTTAATGTATTACCCGGACTCCACACATAATTATTAGCACCGTTTGCATTAATGTTTGCTTTGTCGCCTTCGCATATCACCGTTTTATCGGCAACAACCATAATGGTTGGTAAAGGAATAACTGTGACATCAATAGCAGCAATTGCAGTACAAGTTGCTAATTCACCAAGGAGGGTGTATTGTGTATTAAGAAATGGTGTAATAGAAATTGAATTACCCGTTGTGGTGTTTGTTGGAGAACCTAACGTCCACGTATACGATGACGCACCGTTGGCATTAATGATCGTTGTTGTTCCTGCACAAATTGGAGGAATAAATGGCGTGATACTTACTGTAGGATTTGCCACAACAGTAATGATGGCATTTTGTGCTTGACTATGACATCCAACACTTGTTCCAATAACACTGTATACAGAAGTAATAGTTGGATTGCCAACAACAGTGGCACCAAATATTGTATTTAATGCAGTTGGTGGCGACCACGTATACGTAGTTGCACCCGTTGCGCTAATAGTTGCGCTTGTTCCCGCACACATACTACTTGATACAGTTGCTAATATTGGATTTGGTAATACAGTTAAATTAAATGTGGTTGAATTTGTACACGTTCCCGAAATTCCAAATACAGAAAGTGTTCCAACACTTAACACACCTACTACAGGAGGCGTAACAACAATATTTGCAACAGTTAAGTTTGGAGTCGAATATCCTCCGGGTAATGTCCATGTATAGTTAGACGCACCATTAGATGTTACAAGAACCGTATTTGTGGAGCCGTTAAAGTTTTGTGAACAAACTGTATTATTACCAACAACAGTAATAGTTGGTAAAGGAATTACTTGTGCGTTAGCAATAACAGTTTGTGAACAACCTGCGGTTGTAGTTCCAACTACTTGGTAAGGACCACTCATATTTGCTTGTGCATTTAAGATCACAGGATTTTGTAGAGTAGAACTATAGGCTAAAGGACCGCTCCACGCAAATGTTGCTGCAGGAACTGAATTGACAGTTAATGATAAATTTTGCGCAACGCAGATGCTTACGTTAGCGGTATTAAGAACAGGAATTGGATTTACAGTTACGTTTGAAACTGCATAACTCATACAACCAAGTGCAGTTCCCCACACGGTATAAGAAGTATTTACTAAAGGAGCAACTGTTGCAGAAGTTGCACTAATTGCATTTGCACCGGCCGACCAAGTATAATTACCCGCACCACCCGCTGTTAGAACTGCCGTAGCACCTTGACAAATGTTTGGTGAGTTAACGGTGATAGTTGGTGAAGGATTGATATTGATACAAACGGTATTTGATGTCAATGTACTATTACATCCCGTTACTGATGCCTGAAAACATGTAGTGGCCGATAATGTTGGTGTGATGATAGAAGATGTATTTGTTGCAATGATCGTCCATGGGCCTGTAGAACTTGGCGCACTTAACCATTTTATGGAACCGGAAAAGGAGTTAATTGCAACAGTTGCAGCAGTTCCATAACAAACACTAGCAGGCGCAGTTACTGTTCCTACAGATGGAGGGGATGTACTAACAACTACGTTAACAACTGCACTTGCGGTCCAGCAACCTGTTGGTCCACCACCAACCCATACAGTGTATTGTGTTGTTACAACAGGAGAAGCAATCGGATTAGAACACGTGATGCAACTTAAGGATGCACCCGGAGCCCATGAATAAGTTAAGGGTCCGCCACCACAACCATTGTTAACCACTGCACTTAGTTGTGCTGTTTGCGGTAAACAAATGCTTGGAGGATTTGAACTTGCAATTACAGTAGGCTGAACAAAATTACCCGGAGTTGTAAATACTTGTGTTGCGGTCCATCCACTAAAAGTAAATCCTCCATACACTTCGCGTATCCTGAATTTGTATTGAGTACCGGCGCATAAATTCCCAATAGGAATATTCATGGTTGGAATAACAAAGGGTGTTGCATTCTTGGCATATCCTGGCGAAGTGTAATAAAAAGGTGCAGTGGCAGTGAAAGCATTATTGTTACACACTAATTCAACTTGGATGCTGTAGGTGCAATTATAAATTGTATTACTGGAAGCATTAAGAACGATGTTGTTTCCTACAATATTCCAATTATTGATGGTTGGAATATTTAACGGCGAACAAGCATTAACCTTGTTGTTCATTCCTAAGAAAAATACCGCAAACGCGAACGATAGCAGCTTGATCTTAGTTAGTCGTGTTTTAATTGTTTTACTCAACATTACTTTAATGGTTAATTAGGTGATGCTATATTACACTATTTTATGCTGTTATGGCAGAATCTAAGTTCCCCAAATAGCAATCCTAATCAATTATACGCGTATTTCACTCATACAGAGAGGGTAAATCCATTTAGGTGAACTAATAAGTCTTTGTTTTTTATTCGTTATATTTGACTAATTGCTTAAAAAATGAAGAGGATAAGGACGTATTTTTTACCTGGTTTAATAGTGGCTTTTTCCTTCATTTTTAATCAAGGGATGTATTCGCAGAGCGAGAGTTTTGGGGCGGGTTTTGTCGAAAATAAAGGACAAATAGTTGATCAATTTTTTAAGCCAAATGATAATGTTCTTTTTCAATACACAGGCAAAGGCATCAAGATCCAATTAAGAAAGAATGGTTATTCTTACGAATTATTTAACCTTAAAGATCTTCCACAAACTTCTCCCGTAAGAGCCACTTTAGCTCATCTTAAAGAACTTTCTCAAACAAAGATCATCGGTCGCAGAATTGATATTGATTTTTTAGGACAAAAAAATAATTGCGTCGTTAGTGCAGTAGATCCTCTTGCCGGAAAACTTAATTACGTTTTTAATGGAAAAGAAACCTATAACGTAAGCGTTTTCAAAAAAGTTATCTATACCAATGTGTATGATCATATTGATGTGGAATTCATTATTGATCCTAATAATTCAATTCCGCTGAAGTATAATATCATTCTCAATCCCGGAGCCAATATCAACGATATTCAAATGGTTTGTCTTGGATCTAACAAAATATTATTGAACAACAAAGGAAATTTGGAGATGAGTACCGACATTGGAAATATTTCGGAAACAATTCCTTTTAGTTTTTATACGGATGCCCCTTCAACAGATCACGATGTGAAATTTGAATTGAATGGAAATATTATTTCTTACAAAACAGCTTACGATAAAACAAAAACACTCATCATCGATCCAAGTTCTAATTTAGTTTGGGGAAATTATATTGGCGGAAATGCACTTGACTATTCGACCGCCCTTACAATTGATAATTCAAATTTTTTATATAAAACAGGATATACACTAAGCTCATCAAACATTGCATCGGCAGGTGTTTACCAAACAACGCTAAGCGGAAGTTTTGATGCGTACTTAGTAAAATATAATTCAAGCGGCAATTTTATTTGGGGTACGTACTTTGGTGGACCAGATGTGGATGCAGTTTATACCATTGCTCACGACTCGGGAGGAAATATTTTTGTTGGTGGAGATACATTTAGCACATCAAATATTGCAAGTGTTGGCGCGCATCAAATAGTATACGGCGGAGGAATAGACGACGGCATGATATTTAAATTTAATTCAGCCGGACAAAGATTATGGTCGACCTATTACGGCGGAACGCAACACGAAGTGATTGGTGCACTTTGTGTTGACATGAACAATAATGTTATTGTGTGCGGTCATTCCGAAAGTACAAATGCCATAGCAACCGCAAGTGCATACCAAACAATTTATTCGTCAGCATATGATGTGTTCATTGCAAAATTCAATTCACTGGGTGTAAGGCAATGGGGAACATATTATGGCGATACAGGTGCCGATGAAGGTTGGGGCGCTGATACAGATGTTAACGGCGATATTTATATTACAGGATTTACCTCATCACCATTTAGCATCTCAACGCCAACCGCACATCAAACAACTTTAGGAGGAGGAAATACCGATTGTTTTTTATTAAAAATGAATGCCGCTGGAAATAATTTAATTTGGGGAACGTATTATGGTGGCAACGGAGATGATGGTGGAACATCTGTAGAGGTAGATCCAACCGGAAAAATATTTTTAGTTGGAAATACATCAAGCACAAATAATATTGCTTCTGCTTCAAGTTACCAAACGGTTATTGGAAGTGCAGAAGATGGATTTCTTGCTTCATTTACAATTAATGGCGTAAGGATTTGGGGAACATATTTTGGTGGCGCCGATACGGATTATATCAACGATCTTTTTATTGATGCAAATAAAGATCTTTTATTTTGCGGACAAACATTAAGCACAAATGGAATTAGCACAACTGGAGCATACCAACCAAACATTGCAAATGCAAGTAATTATGATGCGTACTTTGCTAAATTCACAAATGCGGGAATTTTAAAATTAGGAACGTATTACGGCGGTTCAGAAAGCGAGAACTCTAAAGGAATTGTGGTGGATACGCAAGGCAAAGTTTATTTATCTGGAGAAACAACAAGCACTGTTGGTATTTCTAACGCGGCATCAACATCATCGATTTATATTGGCAATGGCGACGCGTTCCTTTCAAAATTTTGTATTGAATCCGTTATTTCTGTTACGCCGGCAGGAACTTCAACCGCTTGTTTGGGAAGTACAATTACCATAAACGCATTAACGGGTTGTCAAAGTTATTCGTGGAGCACAACACAAACTACACCGTCAATTTCGGTGATCTATACAACATCAATTGGCACATATTCTTATTTAGTGAATGTAGTTGATGGAGATGGATGTAACGGACACTCAGATACAATTTTTATAAATGTTTTGGATTGCTCAACGGGATTGCTCACAAACTCTGTAAAGAATGACATCAAGATCTATCCAAATCCTGTAGCAACTAAATTATTTATTGAAGTTTCCGAGAATGCGATCGGCGTAAGAATAATTGATATGTGCGGAAAAGAATTATTGAATGAAAAGCAATTATCGACCGAATGGATCGATGTTTCAACTTTAAGATCAGGAATGTATCTTCTTGAATTACTGTATTCCGACAAAAAAGAAGTAAAAAAATTCCTTAAAGAATAATTATAATAATAAATTTGTACTCAGTTAATTTCCATGGAAAATAAAGCACTTTTTGATTACGTTATAAATTTGGCCGACGATAAATTAGTATTGGCGCAACGTTTAAGCGCGTGGACAGGTCACGGCCCGTTTTTAGAAGAAGATCTTGCATTGACCAATATTGCATTGGATATGTTCGGCACAGCAAAATCTCTTTTAGAATATGCTGCAAAAATAGAAGGCAAAGGAAGAACAGAAGATGATCTTGCTTTTTTTAGGAACGAGCGACAATTCACTAATTGCTTGATCTGCGAACAAGACAATGGCGATTATGCAAAAACAATTTTACGTCAGGCATTTTTCGATTCATTTGATTATTTATTATACACCGAACTTGCAAAAAGTAAGGACGAAACTCTAGCAGGCATTGCCGCAAAATCAATAAAAGAAATTACCTATCACAAACGTCACTCGCATAGTTGGGTGAACCGTTTTGGAAATGGCACTGAAGAAAGCAAAACGCGTTTACAAAATGCCGTGAATGAATTATGGCGCTTTACCGGCGAATTTTTTGAAACAAGCGATAACGATAAAGCATTAGCCAAACAAGGAATTGCTGTTGATGTGTCAACATTAAAAGGCGCTTGGGAAAAAGAGATCTTAACGCTACTTCAAAAAGCAACTATTACAATTCCTTTGGATTCCTATATGCAAACAGGCGGACGCAAAGGCGTTCACACGGAGCATTTAGGATTTTTACTTTCCGAAATGCAAGTGCTTCCAAGGATGTTGCCGGATGCAAAATGGTAAGAAAGATCATTTTAATATTATTTTTTATTTACGGTTTTAATTTGACAACCAGCGCTCAGAATGCGAAAGTGGTGTACGATTCTATTATCAGTTTAACTGATTTGGACAAGATAAAAAGCATAAGAACGATAATTAAATACTCAAAAAATTGCCAAGTGTATCAAGTCAATTTGATTTATCACGCAAAGGGAATGCTAAAAGGAGAAGCATTGTATAAACATGATTGCTTTGAAACAGATTTTAATAAATATTTGGAACGCTGCAAATTTAAAAAGGGAGATTTTTTCATCGTTGAGTTTATAAAAGCATCATGCCAACCTTTAATGGGAACTGGGTATAAGTTTAAAATAAAGTAATGTCTAACTTCAAAGAAACCTGGAAAAAGTATTCCCCCTATTTTGTCGATATATGGCAATATATTGTCATCATTTTAGTGATGATCATTGCGGCTATATTTATTCTTTAGTCACTTCCCGATAGCTATCGGGATACACGAGTTGTTTCGCTTAGTATTTGTCCACACGGATCAGTCTAATTAGGACCTAAAAAACCTCCGCGTCTCCGTGCCTTAGTGGCTAAAAAGGCCCCAACGCAAGCAGTTTTAAATATTTGCCTATATTTGTACATGGCAAATGGTAAACTTATCATTTTTTCAGCACCATCGGGCTCCGGTAAGACAACCATTGTGCGCCATTTGCTCAAAACATTCCCAAATCAAATAGAGTTCTCAATTTCTGCAACTACTCGTCCAAAACGCAGCGAAGAAGAAAATGAACGCGATTATTATTACCTCAGCATTGACGAATTCAAAAAGAAGATCGATAATAAAGAATTTTTAGAATGGGAAGAAGTTTACGCAGGAAATTATTACGGAACACTACGCAAAGAAGTGGAGCGCATTTGGGCGACAGGCAAAGCTGTAATTTTTGATATTGATGTAGAGGGCGGATTGAATTTAAAGAATCAATTTAAAGCCGATGCCTTAAGTATTTTTGTAATGCCTCCAAGTATTAAAATATTGGAAGAGCGTTTAGGTTCACGAAGTACTGATAGTCCCGAAAGTATTGCGCGCCGCGTTGCAAAAGCCGAAAAAGAATTAAAGACAGCCGAATTATTTGACTGTTTTATTTTGAACGAGATCTTAGAAGATGCGCTCAAAAAAGCAGAGATGGTAGTGTCATTATTCATAAATAAAAAAGCAGCCTCTTAAGCTGCTTTCTTTTTTTATAGAATATTTTTAATTAGGCGGTTCCTGTTTTACGCACACCTGTGGTTTTCTTATTACCCGCAATAGCTTTCGCATTTCCACCATCTTTATTGATACCATGTTTTGTGCCCGAAGAATCATCATTTAATTTGATGTTCTTAGTTTTTTCGTGAAGTTCTTTATTTTCTTCTTCCGTTTTTAAATTAGAAGTGCTTTGCAAAGCATTATACCAACTAAATAATTTGCGCATATTGCTTACATAAACGCGATCCTTATCGTAATCAGGTAAAATTTGTGCGAAATAAGCTTCTACTGTTTTATCATCCGCTTTATGATCAACTGCCGGTCCGCCTTTTTCTTTATCAAAAATAGCCGTGATAATTTCATTTATCGGTTTATCATCACCGGTAGTGAACATACTAATATCAGTTAGCGTACTAACTTTTGTTGAAGCGTAAACATTCACGCGTTTTTTATCGGATAATCCTTCTACGATGATCCCGTTCTTGCTTTGTGCAACGATCTTATACAAACCCGGTTGGCCTGTAATAGATATAAATCCTGTCAAATCGATCATTTTATTTAAATTTATTGGGATAACAAAGATAGGATTTTCTTGCTTACTGCAAATAAATTTCTAAATTTATTTTTTTGAAAGACAACGAAGATATAGTGTTAAATGCGGAGGGCTTGCATGCCTTCTACGAGAGTTATTTTCAATACTATACAACACTCACGCCACAATATAAAAACAGATTTATTGAACGCTGTTCATATTTTATGGATTCAAAAGCCATTGTGGGCGCCGAAGGTTTTGAAATAACCAATAAAGTTCGCGCCATCGTTTCTGCAAGCGCTGTACAACTTACAATGGGTCTTGATACCTGGGATTACGATTATTTTATGGAGATCATCATTCATCCGCAAAAATTCATGCACAAACCCACGCAACAACATTTCAAAGGCGAAACAAATTTGGCGGGATATATAAAATTAAGTTGGTTGAGCTTCATAAATGGATATAAGAACCCAACCGATAATGTGAACCTTGGCATCCACGAATTTTCTCACGCGCTCAGGTTCAATAGCATTAGAGGAAATGTACAAGATTATTATACCAAACATTTTTTTATGATGTGGCTTGGCACTGCGTACGAAGCGTATTATCATATCAAACAAGGCAAACAAACAATTTTTAGAGAATATGGTGGTGCAAATATCAACGAGTTCATTAGCGTTTGCTTTGAACATTATTTTGAATCGCCACAGCAAATAAAAGAAGCGTATCCGCATTTATATTATAATACCGCCATCTTACTAAATCAATTGACCGAAGGAAATATCACAAGCATTGATATTCGCGAACGTATGATGATCGAAAAAAGTAAACTCTTAACGCCTTTGCAAGATCGTGAGATAAAACAACGGCTCATTGATTCAAATGCTGTACCGCTTATTACAATTTCGGGAGTGATATGGGGATTTACAATTATGGCGGCAGGAATTTTTAGCGGACCAAGCATTATTTTACTTCTGATATTTTTTGCCACGTATTTAAAATTAGACTCGAATTTCATCACACTCATCATCACTAAAAATGAGATCGAGATCAAAAAGGGATTCTTCTTTTTAAAGAATTGGTATCGCCATTCATTTCAATTATCGCATTTGGTGAATGTAACATTAAATAAAGTCGACGATGGTTGCGAGTTCTCATTGGTATATTATAATACCAACGATGATCATTTTTACGAAGAGAATTTTTTGTGTGATAAGGTATTCGTTGAAGAACTATTAACAGAATTCAAAACCAATAAAATAGCCATAAACCGTTTGTAGCAATGGTTTATTTAGTACATTTGCCCTATGAAATACGCCCAAATACCAAACAGTTTATTTATTGATAATCGCAATAAATTCAAAAATCATTTGAAGCCTAATTCGCTTGCCGTTTTTTTTAGCAACGATATCATGCCAACAAATGCGGATGGCGCTATGGGGTTTAAACAAAATAGCGATCTGTTCTATTTAACAGGCATTGATCAGGAAGATACCATCCTGGTTATTTTTCCGGATGTAAAAGACGGAAAACATACCGAAGTTCTTTTTATAAAAGAAACAAGCGAACTCATTGCCATTTGGGAAGGCGCAAAACTTACCAAAGATCAAGCTAAAGAAGTGAGTGGAATAAAAAATATTTATTGGTATACAGAATTTGATAAGATATTTAAAACGTTTGCGTTCCAGGCCGAGAATTTTTATTTGAACAGCAACGAACACACACGTCGTTATATTGATACACAAACTGCCGAAGATCGTTTCAATTTACGTTTACGCAATTCATATCCTACGCATACAATTTTGCGCAGCGCACCATTCATGCATCATATTCGTTCGGTAAAAAGCGCTATTGAAATTGACCTTATCCAAAAAGCATGCGATATCACCGAAAAAGGATTTCGCCGATTATTGAAATTTGTAAAACCCGGCGTGTTCGAATACGAAATTGAAGCAGAATTAATTCACGAATTTGTACGTAATAAAAGTAGAGGGTTTGCGTACGGACCAATTATTGCCGCCGGAAAAAGTTCATGCGTATTGCATTATGTGGAGAATGATAGGGAATGTAAAGCCGGTGATATAATTTTGTTAGATGTTGCAGCAGAATACGCCAATTACGCAAGTGATCTAACACGCGTTCTACCGATTAGCGGAAAATTTACCAAGCGTCAGAAGGAAGTTTATAATGCTGTTTTACATGTAAAAACCCAAGCAGAAAAGCAATTAGTTCCCGGAAACACATTCGAAAAATATAATAAATTCGTTGGTGATGTAATGACCGAAGAATTATTAAAACTTGGCCTTCTAAAAACGGATGATGTAAAAAATCAAAATCCCGCATGGCCGGCGTTCAAAAAATATTTCATGCATGGCACCTCGCATTTTTTAGGATTAGATGTGCACGATGTTGGTTTTTTTCACGAACCAATGCAAGCAGGAATGGTGTTTACAGTAGAGCCCGGAATTTATATTCCCGAAGAGAATTTAGGAATTCGCTTAGAAGATAATCTTCTTATCACCACTAACGGAACGCAAAACCTTATGAAAAATATTCCTTTAAAAGCAGAGGAAATTGAGGATCTGATGCATAAGTAACCCCCTTAATCACCACTTTTTACCGCTTAAACGTTAAAAAGATGGATTTCGAATAAAAACAGGCCTAATTCACTTTAGAACTTGCACGTATAAAGGCCTTTCACTATTTTTATTATCTATAATAAACCTATCAAAGACATGAAAAAAGGATTACTTTTTATTTTTAGCATTTGTTGTTTTTCTGCGTTCTCGCAAGAATGGACAAATCAATTGGAACCAAACGCAAACTATTACGATATTAAAGCGGCGTTCGAGAATTATTGGAAAGATAAAACTCCCGAGCGCGGACAAGGATATAAAGCAATGAAACGCTGGATGTGGGCCATGGAACCTCGTGTTTATCCAAGCGGCGATCTAAAAAATGTGGATGCGGGCAAAGCATTTGAAGTATATCAAAAGTATAATCAAAGCGTTCCTTCTGGCAAAAATATAAGTTCGGCAGCCATTTCGGCAACTACTGCAAATTGGACCGCATTAGGACCTTTTGGTTCGGCTACAAACACAGGCGCCGGTCGTTTACAATGTGTTCGTTTTCATCCTGCAGGTACAAACACAGTATTTGTTGGTGCAGCAGCAGGTGGTTTATGGAAATCTACCAATGGAGGAACAACTTGGTCAACAACAACCGATCAAATTGCTTCATTAGGAGTTTCTGATGTGGTAGTGAATCCAACAAATAACAATATTATTTACATTTCTACCGGAGATTTTGATGGAGCACCAAGCGGATTTAGCGCAGGAGATTCAAAATCAGTAGGCGTACTAAAATCAATTGATGGTGGTTTAACATGGAATACAACAGGTCTTAATTGGACCGCAAGTCAATTAAGATTTATTTCAAGACTTTTAATGAATCCTACTAATGTGAACGAATTATTTGCGTTCACTTCTATTGGAATTTATCGCACAACAGATGCAGCTGCAACATGGACGCAAGTTGCTACCGGATATTATAAAGATGGTGAATATAAACCGGGCGATCCAACTACAATTTATGCAGCTAATGTAAATACTGTTTATAAATCAACCGATGGTGGAGCAACATTTGCAGGAACTAGTTTCAATGCATCAGGGATAAATCAAATTCGCATCGCAGTTACAGCAGCAAATCCAAATTACTTGTATGTTGTTGGTACTTCAGGCACCAACGCTTTTGGAAAATTAGCTCGTTCAACAGATGCCGGTGCAACTTTCACAACTATGTCAACTACTCCAAATGTTTTAGGAGGTACGCAAGCATGGTATGATCTATCCATTGCAGCCAATCCATCTAATCAAGATGATATCTGTGTTGGTGGAATTGATCTTTGGAGATCAACAAATGGTGGAGTTACTTGGGTGCAAAAGACCTTTGGTTATGGTGGAGGACCTTACGTTCATCCCGATCAACACGATGCTATTTATTCGAACAGCACAACTATTTGGGTGGCGCATGATGGCGGAGTTGATAGAAGTACAAACAGCGGAAGTACTTGGACCAACATGAATGGAAATATGAATATTGGCGAACCTTATTTTCTTGGTGTATCAGCAACAAGCGCAACACGAATTGTTGCAGGTTTGCAAGATAACGGAAGTATTGTTTACAACGGAACTTGGTTCTTAGGAAAAGGCGGCGACGGAATGGATTGCTTTGTTGATTGGAATAATCCAAATATCATCATTGCATCTTCACAAAATGGAGGTCACGGCAGAAGTACCAATGGCGGAACTTCTTTTTCAAATATTGTAACAGGCTTAACAGGAAATGCTAATTGGATCGCACCAATTTGTCAAGATCCTAATGTGGCAACAACATACTATGCGGGTCGTCAAAATGTTTTCAAGTCAACTAACTCAGGTGCTTCATGGACACAATTGGGAACGCTGCCTGCTTCGGGTGATGTTATGCTTATCAATCCTGCACCTTCAAATCCGAATGTAATTTATGCCGCAAGAGCAAGTGCTATTTACAAAACTACCGATGGTGGCGCAACTTGGGGATCAATAACCGGAACACTTTCTATTCTTGGTGCTATCACTGATATTGAAGTGGATAATAATAATGCCAACAACGTTTACATCACACTTTCTGGATATGTTGCTGGAGTAAAAGTATTTTATTCGAACAATGGCGGAGCAACCTGGACAAATTATTCTACAGGCTTACCTAATTTACCTGCAAATTGTATCGTTTACAAAAAAAATAGTCCGGGTGTAATTTATGTTGGAATGGATTATGGTGTTTACTATCGCGAATCAAGTATGCCTTCGTTTATTCCGTACAACACCGGTTTACCAAATGTATGGGTAAATGATATGGAGATATTTTATCCAACAGGAAAATTAAGAGCAGCAACATTTGGTCGCGGAATTTGGGAAACAAATTTGTATTCAAATCCTTCTGCGCCTCCATCAGCTTATTTTAATAATAATTATACTTCAGCTTGTGTAAACGTTCCATTTGTATTCAACGATCAATCGGCAAATTCGCCGGTATCTTGGAGTTGGAGCTTTCCTGGAGGTGCACCTGCAACTTCAACTGTGCAAAATCCAGTAGTTACTTATGCAACTCCGGGTACATATACGGTGACATTGATCTCAACAAACGGTAACGGCCCAAGCGCACCTTATACAACAACAATTATAGCAAATGTTATTCCAACTGTTTCTGTTGGCAACCCAAGCGTTTGCGCAGGATCTAACACAAATATTCCTGTAACAACTAATGGAAGTTTTGTGAATTGGTCAACCGGATTTAATGGAATGTCATTGAATTTATTGGCGGTTAGTACATCGTCATTATATACATTCACTGTTTCATTAGGTGCCTGTACAGTAACAAGCAGTTCATCGCTTACAGTTTGGCCTATTCCTCCAATTCCTATGATCTCTACGGTTGGAAATTCCTTAACAACAGCAGCTGCAACAACTTACCAATGGTTCTTGAATGGAACTCCAATTCCGGGAGAGACCAATCAAAATTACGTTCCAACTTCCGACGGGTGGTATAGCGTAGATGTAACCAATAGTTTTGGTTGCGTTAATTCTGCAACATCTATTTATATTTCCATCACTGCCCTTAAATCAGGTCAAAAATTACTGTCAGGGTTCAAGTTGAGTCCTAATCCTGCAAAGGAGCAATTAATGATCAAACGGGAAGATGGCTTAAGAACTTCAGTAAATTATGAGGTAATTAGTATTGTTGGACAAAAAGTTCTAAGCGGAACATTTAAGTTTGACAATTCGGACGAAACACCTTTGAATATACAGGTTTTAGCACCAGGCACATATATAATTAAACTGAACTCTAATGGTAACGGTACTGCTATTAAGTTCATAAAAGAATAAGACATTTCGACCCTAAAAAAAAGACTGTAATCCTTGATGATTTCCATAAAAATGGTTATCCTTACAGTCTAATTTTTAGCGTCGGATAACATGAACCAGGCTTCATCTCCCATCGATTACCTTCCAATTGTTTTAATGTTTTTAGTGGCCGCGGGTTTTGTGGTAACTACCATGGTAGCTTCGCATTTATTAGGCCCAAAACGGAATACAAAAATAAAATTAGATTCGTTCGAGTGTGGTATCGAAACTCACGGAAATGCACGCTTACCTTTTTCCATTAAATATTTTCTTGTCGCCATTTTATTTGTGCTGTTTGATATTGAAGTGATCTTCATGTATCCTTGGGCAGTAAATTTTAGAGAACTCGGAATGCTGGGCGTTGTTGAGGTTTTTTCTTTCATCGCTTTATTACTTGTTGGATTTTATTATATGATATCGAAGAAAGCATTGAAGTGGGAAGAGTAAATAATTAGTGAGGTTGTGAATTAGTGAGTTATTTAATTAGATCACCAATTCACTAACTCACCAAATAAAAAATTAAAATGAGCAACAAACCTATAAAACGTACTAAGCTTGAAATGGCAAAAAGTCCTCAAGGAATTGAAGGACCCGGTTTTTTTGCAACAAAATTACAAGACGTTATTGGATTAGCCCGCGCAAATTCGTTATGGCCTTTACCTTTTGCAACTTCCTGTTGCGGAATTGAATTCATGGCAACCATGGCAAGTGATTACGACTTGGCACGTTTTGGATCGGAGCGTTTAAGTTTTTCTCCTCGCCAGGCAGATATGTTGATGGTGATGGGAACCATCGCCAAAAAAATGGGACCAACACTTCGTCAAGTTTATGAACAAATGGCAGAACCAAGATGGGTATTATCAGTTGGCGCTTGTGCAAGTAGCGGTGGAATTTTTGATACTTACAGTGTGCTTCAAGGAATTGATCGCATCATTCCGGTTGACGTTTATGTTCCGGGTTGTCCTCCTCGTCCCGAACAAATTATTGAAGGCATTTTAAAAATTCAGGAATTAGCAAAGAACGAAGATCTGCGCAGAAGAAATTCTCCTGAGTACAAAAAATTAATGAACAGTTACGGAATAGAATAAGATCATGAGTCAAGACCTTTTAAATAAATTAACCGAATCTATTAACCAAAATGTTGCAGGCGCAATTGAGAAAGCAGAATTGCCTTACGATTTTGCTACGTTCACCATTCACAAAGATCATATTCACGAAGTATTAGAATTTTTAAGATCGGATAAAGATTGGAACTTTCATTTCCTAACTGACCTTACAGGATTTCAAACAGCCGACGAAAAACAATTAGGTGTTGTGTATCATTTGCACAATATGATGAAGAATATTCGCGTGCGCATTAAAACACATTTTGATATCAATAAACCCGAGATCCCAACAGCAACCGATATTTGGCCGGGCGCAAATTGGATGGAGCGCGAGACCTATGATTTTTACGGTGTAAAGTTCAAAGGACATCCAAATTTAAAACGCATTTTGAATGTGGATGAGATGGATATTTTTCCATTGAGAAAAGAATATCCTTTAGAAGATCAACAACGCGAAGACAAGAGCGATAAAATGTTTGGCAGATAAAAATTTCGGGTAATAGTTTCACACAGAACAAGAAACTAGAAACCAGGAACCAGAAACTTTAAAAATGGCGAAGAAAGAAAAAGAATCAGTTAAGCAAACAGATGATTTCGTAGAGGAAAAAGAATATTCCATTCTTAACCTTGGTCCAACACATCCTGCAACACACGGTATTTTTCAGAACGTGTTGAAAATGGATGGCGAGATCATTCACGAAGCAACGCCAACGGTTGGATACATTCATCGCGCATTCGAAAAATTAGCTGAGCGTCGTCCTTACGCACAGATCACAACACTTACCGATCGTTTGAATTATTGTTCTTCCCCAATAAATAATATGGGTTGGCACATGACCGTTGAAAAACTCATCGGCGCCAAATTGCCAAAGCGTGTGGAGTACATGCGAGTTATTGTAATGGAACTTTCGCGTATTGCTGATCATTTAATTTGTAATTCGGTAATTGGAGTTGATACAGGCGCCATGACAGGCTTCCTTTATATTTTCCAATGGCGCGAAAAAATTTATGATATCTATGAATCGATTTGCGGTGCACGTTTAACTACAAACATGGGACGCATTGGAGGATTTGAACGCGAGTGGCCACAAAAAACTTGGGATCTTATTGATTCATTCTTAAAAAATTATCCAAAAGCATTACAAGAATTTGCCAATCTACTTGAGCGCAATAAAATTTTTATGGATCGCACAATTAATTGCGGACCAATAAGCGCAGAGATGGCCTTGAATTATAGTTTCACCGGACCGAATTTACGCGCGGCTGGCGTTGATTACGATGTGCGCGTTGCAACACCGTATTCATCTTACGAAGATTTTAATTTTACAGTTCCAATTGGAACAAGCGGCGATACCTACGATCGTTTCATGGTTCGTCAGGAAGAAATGTATCAATCGATGGACATCATCAAACAAGCCATTAAGAACATGCCAAAAGAAGGCGGGTTCCATGCTGATGTTCCTGATTTTTATTTACCGCCAAAAGAAGAAGTTTATAATAATATGGAAGCATTGATCTACCATTTCAAAATTGTGATGGGAGAAACAGATGTTCCAAAAGGAGAAATTTATCATAGCGTTGAAGGAGGAAATGGAGAGTTAGGATTTTATTTGCAAAGTGATGGCGGAAGAACGCCTTTCCGTTTGCATTTCCGTCGACCATGTTTTATTTATTATCAGGCGTATCCTGAAATGATAAAAGGAAGTATGTTAAGCGATGCCATCATTACCATGAGTAGCATGAATGTGATAGCAGGAGAATTAGATGCATAGAATTTAGTTTAAGAATTTTTTACAATGGGAAGTCAAGTACACGGAACACAAGAATTCAACAAGAACAAGCGCGCCGAAATAAGATTCAGCGATGCTGCTATGGCTACTGTAAAAGATATCATCAGCCATTATCCTGAAAGCAAAATTAAATCAGCATTGTTGCCAGTGTTACATGTAGCGCAAGCAGAATTTGGCGGATGGTTAAGTCCCGAAACAATGGATTACGTTGCTTCAGTTCTAAAAATAAAACCAATTGAAGTTTTTGAAGTAGCATCATTTTACACCATGTACAATTTAAAACCGGTGGGCAAATGTGTGTTGGA
>JAHEYC010000109.1 GCA_023251775.1 Sphingobacteriaceae bacterium
GATAATCTAATATCAGCCGGATAACCTGCATTATCAAGAACAAATCCATCAGAGTTCTTTAAATTCTTTAAAATATCATCCTTGATGTTTCTTCCAAAACCATAGTTACCATCAATGCCAAACAAAAAATTCTTTTTGGTCTTGTACATAAAATTAAAACCGGTACTCAAGTTGGCCCCGTAACGTACGCCCATATCAGCAAAAGGAAGCTCGCCTCCAAAATGTATACCTACCAAGGGTGCGGCAATTGCATTAGAATCTGATTGCGCAGAAAATAACTCCACAAAAACCATGGATAATATGATCAGTGATCTCTTCATGCTTTCAATGCTATAAAAGTAACTAAAAAAAATCAGGCAGAAACCCTGTTCTTATAAGTGGTAATATTGGTATTAACGGTGTCGCTTTCCACCAAACCGTCGCGCAAACGTACTATTCTGTGTGCATGAATTGCAATATCCTCCTCGTGAGTCACTAAAATGATAGTATTTCCATTATTATGAATGGTCTCCAATAAGCCCATGATCTCAATAGAGGTTTTGCTATCTAAATTTCCGGTTGGCTCATCGGCCAAAATAATGGCGGGATTATTTACTAAAGCTCTGGCAATGGCCACACGTTGGCGTTGACCCCCACTTAACTCGTTTGGTTTGTGACTCATGCGATCGCCCAAACCAACTTGTTCTAATACTTCCTTTGCACGTTCTTCGCGCGCGGCTTTGGACATTCCCGCATAAACCAAAGGCAAAGCCACATTTTCTAAAGTAGTTGCCCGTGGTAATAAATTAAATGTTTGAAATACAAAACCAATTTCTTTATTGCGGATCTCGGCTAATTGACTATCGCTCATGGTTGCAACCGAATGTCCGTTCAAAATGTACTCTCCGTTACTTGGAGTATCCAAACATCCCAACATATTCATCAAAGTTGATTTACCGCTTCCCGAAGGACCCATGAGCGCCACATACTCGTTCTTTTGTACGTTCAAAGAAATATCGCGCAAGGCATAAATAAGTTCCTTGCCTATCTTATACAATTTCTCGATATTCTTTAAAACAATAATGTCGCTCATTGCCTGTAAAGTTATAAAGAATAAGCGGGCTCAACAATCCGTTTGTGTAATTTTGCGTTTATGGGATTTGGACGTAGAATTCAATATTTTTTGGTGCATACCCTTAACTATACCAATAAGCAGGCCAAGAGTCTAATTGCAGACGGAAAAGTGAGAATTGGAAGTGATATTATTGACTCCAATATTGAATTAAAAGAAAGTGACCAAATTACCGTTGACGGAAAATTGGTAAAAAAATACGCGCCTCTTCATTTGAAATACTATAAGCCTGTAGGATATGTTTCCTCACTGAATGAAAATGTAAAAGATAGTTTGTATGATGTTTTCAAAGATCATTTGCCTTTGATCATCGCAGGAAGATTAGATAAAGCATCGGAAGGATTATTACTTCTCACTAATGACGGTAAGTGGGCAAAACAAATTACAGATCCAAAAAACTCTAAAGAGAAAGAGTACATTGTAAGGGTAAATAAAGAAATAGATAAGAGCTTCACAAAAAAAATGAGCGAAGGCGTTGACATAGGTTTTTATTTTACGAAGCATTGTAAATGCTGGTTAATTGATGAGTTTTCATTTGGAATAATTTTAACGGAAGGAAAGAACAAGCAGATCCGACGCATGTGCAAGGCTTTAGGATATCAAGTTGTGTACTTGAAAAGAATTCGGATAGATAAAATTAAGCTTGATGATCAAGCAGTTGGCACTTTTGAGGTGTTAAAAAAATAAAATATGTTACAACATTAGATGTTATAACATACATTTGTGGTATAAATTAAAAAACCACAATTATGAAAAACACTATTTTAAACTTTGCTGCCATAGCTATCACAAGCTTTGGATCGATGGCACAAACTAACCCGATAGCTATCGGGTGGAAGATCGACAACTCACATTCTAAATTAGGATTTATGGTAACTCACTTAATGGTGAGCGAGACCGAGGGAAAATTCAAAATTTACGAGGGAACGGTTTCTTCTAAAACTGACATGGATTTTACAGATGCTAAAATTGATTTTAATGCCGATGTGAATTCCATTAATACCGATGACGAAAAACGCGATGGCCATTTAAAAAGCGCCGATTTTTTTGATGCTGCCAATCATCCAAAGATCACCTTCAAAGCAACAAGCATGAAACCAACTAAAGTAAAAACCACTTATACCTTAGAAGGAGACCTAACTATGAAAGGCGTTACTAAAAAAGTAACGTTAACCGCCATTGGTGCCGGTAAAACCGTAAAAGATCCTTGGGGAAATACTAAATATGCATTTAAAATATTAGGCAAAATAAATCGTAAGGATTTTGGTTTGAACTGGAATGCAGCCCTTGAATCGGGTGGTGTTGTTGTGAGCGAAGAAGTGAAGATCGACATTACGGTTGAATTAAATAAAGCACCATAATAAAATTTTATATATTAGAGGCTGATTAAGTTCAGCCTCTTTTTTTATGACCTTAGAGAGTAAGATACAACAAGCAAAATTTAAAACACCTCAACATAAATTAGGTGTGAATTTGCTTTATACAAGTCATCTTATTAGCTACCTATTACATCAGCAATTCAAAGATCTTGAAATTACACATCAACAATATAATGTGCTTCGCATTTTAAGAGGCCAACATCCCAAACCTTGTAATTTAAAACTGATAAAAGAACGGATCATCGACAGAATGAGCGATGCATCGCGCATAGTAGATAAATTAATGTCAAAAGGATTTGTAGAACGTAAGGAATGTAAAACCGATAGACGAAATGTTGATCTTTTGATAACCGATAAAGGTTTGAAGTTACTTGCTTCGTTGGATCATGTGGATGAATCCTTTCAAGATCTTTTTAAAAATCTTTCCAAAGAGGATATTAAAACCCTCAATAATTTGTTGGATAAACTTCACGCCGACTCATAATACTTCGATAACGGTTTCCATTTTAAGCCACTAATTGCACTAATTAACTCAAAACCATTTGTGCAATCAATTTATATACACGAATTAGAGACAATTCGTGGAATTAGTGGTTTAATTTTACTGCTCTCTTGTTAAAAAAGGCTTGTTTTTGTGCAAATTAATCGTTCCGATGGGTTTGCTTAAAATCCTTATAATGTTAACTTTGCAAACCTTATTTTATTAAACATGAAGATCCTGGTTGCCATTAGTAATGTTCCCGATACAACTACTAAAATTCAGTTCACTGACGGTGATACCAAATTTAATTCGCAAGGTGTAACGTTTGTTATCAATCCTTACGACGAATGGTACGCATTAGTACGTGCCTTAGAATTAAAAGAAGCAAACCTTGCCGAGAAAGTTACATTGATACATGTTGGTTTGGTTGATAGTGA
This sequence comes from Sphingobacteriaceae bacterium, assembly GCA_023251775.1. Classification (GTDB taxonomy): domain Bacteria; phylum Bacteroidota; class Bacteroidia; order B-17B0; family Aurantibacillaceae; genus Aurantibacillus. Next base: position 3,409 of record JAHEYC010000109.1, read on the forward strand.
AGCAACTATTCGTAAAGGACTTTCATTAGGGGCCGATGATGCTGTTCGCATAAATGCAGAAGGTCCGGATGCTTTTTTTGTGGCCGAGCAAATTGCAAACTACGCAAAAGCAAACTCGTATGAATTAGTTTTAGTTGGTAAAGAAACCATCAATTATAATGGATCTTCGGTTGGTGCTATTGTTGCAGGCTTGATGGATCTTCCTTTTATTTCTTTGGCTACTAAATTAGAACTTGCCGGAACTAAAGCTACCATTGAACATGATGTTGACGGAGGAGTTCAAATTGTTGAATGTGATCTTCCATTAGTAATTAGTTGTGCAAAAGGAATGGCAGAGCAACGCATTCCAAACATGCGCGGCATCATGGCAGCACGTACAAAACCTTTAACGGTTATTGAAGGCAGCGGTTCTTCTGCATTAACAAGCGTAAAGTCGTATGCTTTAAATCCCGGAAGAACAACTTGCAAAATGATAACAGAAGATAATTTGGATGAGTTAGTGAGTTTGTTGCATACAGAGGCAAAAGTGATATAAATAAATTACAAATTAACAGATTTCAAATTGCAAATTGGCAATGCAGAATCTGGAATTTGTGATCTGAAATTTGTAATTAAAAAATTAAAATATGTCAGTTCTAGTATATACCGAAGTTTCAAAAGGAAGAGTGAAAAAATCTTCTTTAGAATGCGTTAACTACGCCGCAAACATTGCCAAACAAATGGGCACAAGTGTTACTGCTATTGTAAATAATGCCGAAGCAGCACACATAGAAGAATTAGGAAAAGCAGGCGCTAATAAAATTCTTACCGTAAAGAATGAAAAAATAAATTCTGATTCAGTTCTAATTACAGCCATGATTGAGCAAGCAGCAAAAGCCGAAGGAAGCAAAGTGGTAATTTTTGCTTTTGATGTAACCGGAAAAGCTGCAGCACCTCGTTTATCAGCAAAATTAAAAGCAGGATTAGTTGCCGGTGCTATTGATCTTCCGGTGATCAACGGAAATACATTTGAAGTAAAGAAAAATGTGTTCTCGGGAAAAGCAAATGCAACTTATGTTATTCATTCCGATATCAAAATAATTTCGTTGTTGCCAAATAGTTTCCCTGTTCAATTGTCGGGTGGTGCTGCAACAACAAGTGATCTTACTATTGATCTTCCTGCATCTCGCATTATCGTAAAAGAAACTCGTTCAAATTCAAGTGGCGGAATGATACCATTGCCTGAAGCAGAATTAGTGGTGAGCGCAGGACGCGGATTAAAAGGCCCGGAGAATTGGAAAATTGTTGAAGATCTTGCAAATTCATTAGGAGCAACCACTGCATGTTCGCGTCCGGTTGCCGATATGCACTGGCGTCCGCATCACGAACACGTAGGACAAACAGGTGTTGCTATTCGTCCTAATTTATATATTGCCATTGGTATCTCCGGCGCCATTCAACATTTAGCGGGAGTTAACGGCAGTAAAACAATTGTAGTTATCAATAACGATAAAGAAGCGCCGTTCTTCAAATCTGCCGATTATGGTATTGTTGGCGATGCATTTAGCATTCTTCCAAAGCTTACTGAGGCGGTCAAAAAGTTTAAAGCTCACCAAAATTAATTCATTTTTTTTTCTTAAATTAGACACATACAAATGAAGAAGGTGCAGTTAGAAATAGTTGGTTTGAGCTACAGCCAAACGCAAAGCGGGGCTTATGCCTTGGTGTTGGGAGAAAGTGCCGGCAGCCGACGTTTACCTATCATTATTGGTGGTTTTGAAGCACAAGCTATAGCTATTGAGCTCGAAAAAATGAGTCCAAGCCGTCCTTTAACGCACGATCTATTCCGCTCTTTTGCCGAAGTGTTTGATATCAACGTTACCGAAGTTCTTATTTACAATTTAGTAGAGGGAATATTTTACGCAAAACTTTTATGTAACGATGGAAGCAGAGATGTTGAAATTGACGCGCGTACAAGTGATGCCATTGCTTTAGCTATTCGATTTAAATGCCCAATTTATACGTACGAATTTATTTTAAAAAGTGCAGGCATTGTGTTGGATGACGAAAGCTCTACTCCACCCGAGCAAGAAGCTACCGAAACAAAAAAAGAAACCAAGTCAAAATCAAAAGAATCATCTTCTTCTGAAGATAAAGGCGAATATAAAAGTAAAAGTACCGAAGAACTAAAAGGCCTTTTGCAAAACGCTTTAAATGAAGAGAAATACGAATTAGCTTCTAAGATCAGAGACGAACTGAACAACCGTAAAAAATCGTGAGTCTTGCCTCTGAGATAAAACAAAGTATTAGAGACGTACCCGATTTTCCTAAACCGGGTATTATTTTCAAGGATATCACCCCTCTTTTTTACGATCAGAAACTATGCTCAAAAATTGTGGATGGATTCATTGAAAAAATGACCGTTATACCCGATGCCATTATAGGAATTGAAAGTAGAGGCTTCCTTTTTGGCTTTTTAATGGCAAATAAGTTAAATAAACCTTTTGTTTTAATAAGAAAAGCAGGTAAATTGCCGTATAAAAAGATAGGCTTTGAATATGAACTTGAGTACGGAACCTCGAAAATAGAAATGCACGAGGACGCATTGCAAAAAAATTGGAACGTGATCATTCACGACGATCTTTTGGCAACAGGCGGAACAGCCGAAGCAGCAGCACAACTGGTAAAACAAAGTGGAGCTAATGTGATAGGTTTTAATTTTGTAGTTGGTCTTGATTTTTTAAAAGGAGAAGAGAAATTAAATAAACATTCAAAAAACATAATATGTCTGGTCAAATATTAGATACACAAGTAGGAATGAGTTTTCAATTGAGTGAGAACCAAGTGGCGATAGCGGATATGATCCGTAAATTCGGCAAAGATCACATCTATCCGAAAATGATGGAATGGGACGAAAGTCAGGAATTCCCTGTGGACGTTTTCAAAAAGTTAGGAGATCTTGGATTAATGGGCGTTCTGGTTCCAACCGAATACGGCGGATCGGGATTTGGTTATACTGAATATGTAACAGCGATCACTGAATTAGGAAGTATTTGTGGTTCTATTGCTTTGTCAATGGCAGCGCATAATAGTTTGTGTACAGGACATATCTTACAATTCGGCAACGAAGAACAAAAGAAAAAATATTTACCAAAATTAGCTTCAGCCGAATGGATAGGTGCTTGGGGATTAACAGAAGCTAATACAGGAAGTGATGCGCTTCGCATGAAATGTGTTGCCAAACAAGATGGCGATCATTGGATATTGAACGGAACAAAAAATTGGATCACGCATGGAATTAGTGGAGATGTTGCAGTTGTATTGGCGCGCACAGGCGAATTATTAGATAGTCATGGCATAACTGCATTTATTGTAGAAAGAACTACACCGGGATTTAAAGGCGGTAAAAAAGAAAATAAATTAGGCATGCGTGCCAGCGAAACTGCCGAATTGATATTTGATAATTGCAAAATTCATAAATCACAAGTATTAGGAAATGTTGGCGATGGATTTGTGCAAGCCATGAAAGTATTGGATGGCGGACGTATAAGTATTGCAGCCTTAAGTTTAGGGATTGCAAAAGGCGCATTGACCGCAAGTATAAAATATTCAAAGGAGCGTCAGCAATTTGGTCAACCCATCTCAAACTTTCAAGCAATTGCTTTTAAATTAGCCGATATGGCCACTGAGTTTGAAGCAGCAGAATTATTGACCTTCCAGGCAGCTGATATGAAGAACAAAGGCAAAAAAATGACCAAAGAAAGTGCTATTGCAAAATACTACGCCAGTGAAGTTGCGGTAAGAGTAAGTACGGAGGCTGTTCAAATTTTTGGCGGTTATGGTTATACAAAAGATTTCCCTGTAGAAAAATTCTATCGCGATAGTAAACTGTGTACCATTGGCGAAGGCACCAGTGAGATCCAAAAACTGGTGATAGCCCGAGAGATCTTAAAAGATTAAATGAAAAGCCCGATCATTCGGGCTTTTTTAATGGAATTTTCGCTTATTATAATAACATTTATTAAGTATAATTTATTCATTTCATGCCCTTAATTTCCTTAAATTAGGGGTCTAATTTTTGAGTATGGAATTTAAAACCGATACCGAAGCTATTCAGGCCTTTGTTGCAAAATACAACGAGCTAAATAAAGAAATAGCGAAGGTAATTGTTGGACAAGAAGACACGATCAAAAATGTACTGATCTCAATTTTCAGTAATGGCCATTGTTTATTGGTTGGTGTTCCGGGGTTAGCAAAAACATTATTGGTAAGCACAATTTCTGATGCTTTAGGTTTAAGTTTTAACCGTATTCAATTTACGCCCGATCTTATGCCAAGTGATATTATTGGAAGTGAGATATTGGACGAAAGCCGCAATTTCAAATTTATTAAAGGTCCCATTTTTGCCAATATCATTTTGGCCGATGAGATCAATAGAACTCCTCCAAAAACACAAGCGGCTTTATTAGAAGCCATGCAAGAGCGTCAGGTAACTACTGCAGGAAAAAAATATACTTTAGATCAACCGTTCTTTGTATTAGCAACACAAAATCCAATCGAACAAGAAGGAACATATCCTTTACCGGAAGCACAATTAGATCGTTTCATGTTTAATATTTGGTTAGATTATCCTTCGTTCAAAGAAGAGATGCAAGTAGTAAAACAAACAACTACAACGCAAAACATAAAATTAAAACACATTCTTTCGGCGGAAGAAATAACCTTCTACCAAAATTTAATTCGTAAAATTCCGGTGGCCGATAATGTGATCGAGTATGCAGTTCGTTTGGTGAACAAAACACGTTTGAATTCTGAATTCAGTTCGGATATTGCTAAAAAATATTTATCGTGGGGTGCAGGTCCGCGAGCTTCTCAATTTTTGATCATCGGTGCAAAATGTCACGCCGCTATCAATGGAAAGTTTAGCCCTGATATTGAAGATGTAAAAGCAATTGCTACTCCTATTCTTCGTCACCGCATTGTAAAAAATTATAAAGCCGAAGCAGAAGGAATTCGAATAGAAGATATTATTACTCAACTTCTTTAAAAATGGTTATTAAGGAATTATTAGATGACGGTGCATTTAAGCCCGAGAAATTATTTGATAAGGAAAATTATAATACACTTACTATTGCATTGAACAATGGTAAGGAACAATACAAAGAAAAAGATATTGATGTGCTCATTGGTTTGCTTGATCCAAACCTTGATCGTGAGGAAAAAGAAGAACGACTTGCTTATGTAAAAGATCATAAACTGCATCACTTATTAATTAAATCGGTGGTAGAAGCAGAAAATGATGAGGACCGTGCGAAATTATTATGTATTTGTTGGGAAAGCGGGTTGGATTTTATGGAACACTTTTTATTTTTTGTTGAACAAGCTTGTGATCCTAATTTTCAAGTGGCATTAGAAGCTTATACAGCAGCAGAGAATATTGAGAATGTACGAGATGAAGCAATTCTTACAAAAGCCCTTTTGATAATTGAGGACTGTAAGAACGGACAAACACAAATTTTAGAAGATCTTAAGTCGAACATTCTTTCAAGAAGAATTTAATATGCAAAAATCAACCACCTGGATACCCGTTAAAGAAGATTCTGATTTTTCTATCTACAATATTCCCTTTGGAATTTATAGTGATGCTAACGTAGATCACCATGTTTGCAGCGCCATTGGCGAATACATCATTGATCTGTTCGAATTAGAAAGCAAAGATGTATTTGATATCAATCGCTCTGTATTTGAACAAGAATATCTGAACACGTTCATCGAACTTGGAAAACCGATCACCAATAAAGTTCGCGCAAAATTACAAGAGATCTTAAGTGATGAGAATTCTTTCTTGAGAACAGATACCGCATTTTTTGGAAAAGTATTTAAAAAGCAAAGCGATGTAAAAATGTTACTCCCGGTTAAAATTGGTGATTATACTGATTTTTACAGCAGCATCGATCATGCAACGAACATCGGCACCATGATCCGTGATCCAAAAAATGCCTTGATGCCAAATTGGAAACATTTGCCTGTGGGTTATCATGGACGTTCAAGTAGTATTTGTGTGAGTGGACATAGTTTTTATCGTCCAAAAGGTCAGCAAAAACCTCCAGATTCTGAAGTTCCTGTTTACGGCCCAAGTAAATTATTAGATATTGAATTAGAAACAGCTTTTGTTATTGGTAAACAAACTCAAATGGGAGATACCGTGAGCACAGATAAAGCCGATGATCATATTTTTGGAATGTTATTATTCAACGATTGGAGCGCACGCGATATTCAAACTTGGGAGTACGTTCCATTAGGTCCGTTTTTAGCAAAGAATTTTGCAAGCACCGTTTCTCCCTGGATAGTTACATTAGAAGCATTAGAACCATTTAGAGTAAAAGGATATGTGCAAGATCCACCACTCCTACCCTACTTACAATACAAAGGCGATAGAAATTTAGATATTCATTTAGATGTGTATTTAAAACCTCAGAACAGTGAAGCGACGCATATCATTAGCAGTAATTATAAATACATGTATTATACCATGGAACAACAATTGGCGCATCACACAGTGAATGGTTGCAATATTAATGTTGGCGATTTAATGGCAAGCGGTACAATTAGCGGTCCGCAACCAAGCGAATACGGCAGTATGATGGAACTTACTTGGCGTGGAACTAAACCTATTAAATTAAAAGATGGCAGCGAACGAAAATTTGTGAATGATAACGATACAGTTACAATTAAAGGATATTGTAAAAAGGATGGAATGCGCTTAGGCTTCGGCGAATGCACAGCCACATTGCTTCCTGCTAAATAAGTAAATTGTAAATTTG
>JAHEYC010000028.1 GCA_023251775.1 Sphingobacteriaceae bacterium
TAAGAGAAACCCGTTTTATCCTTACCTTTGAAGCCCTATGGAAATTACAGTAGATAAGGTTATCGACGCTTTGCGTTATGTAGATGATCCGGATCTTAAAAAAGATCTGGTGACATTGAACATGATAAAAGATGTTGTTGTGAACGGAAAGAATATTTCGTTCACCGTAGTTTTAACTACACCTGCATGTCCTATGAAAGACATGATCCACAACGCTTGCATGAATGCCATTTTACATTACGTTGATAAAACAGCGAACGTAAAGATAAATATGACGGCCAATGTTACTTCCAAAAAAGAAAAAGATGAAACAACCTTACGCGATGTAAAAAATATCATTGCTGTTGCGAGTGGAAAAGGTGGAGTTGGAAAAAGTACGGTTGCCGCAAATTTGGCTTTAGGATTAGCACGACAAGGTGCCAAAGTTGGAATTGTTGATGCGGATATTTACGGACCATCGCAACACATTATGTTTGGTGTTGAAAATGATGCGCCGGGTCCGGGCGAATTTAATGGCGTAAAAAAAATGAAGCCCGTAGAAAGTTACGGCGTAAAAATAAATTCTATTGGATTTATGGCAGGGCCAAATCAAGCGGTGGCTTTGCGCGGACCAATGGCCTCAAAAGCATTGGCACAATTATTTTACGATACAGTTTGGGGCGAATTAGATTATTTAATTGTTGATCTTCCTCCGGGCACGGGCGATATACAAATTAGTTTGTGCACACAAGTAAAATTAACCGGGGCCATTGTAGTATGTACACCGCAAAAAGTTGCTATATCGGATGCGCGAAAAGGAATTGCTTTATTTCAATTGGATGGAATAAAAGTTCCTGTTTTGGGATTGGTAGAGAACATGTCGTGGTTCACACCAGAAGAATTACCAACTAATAAATATTATATTTTTGGGAAAGATGGTGTGAAAGATCTTGCAGAAGAATTACACATTCCATTATTGGCCCAAATTCCTTTGGTGCAAAGTATACGCGAAGCGTCGGATGATGGAAAGCCAAGCGTGATGGAAAAAAATTCGGCACAAACTTTAGGCTTTGTTGAATTAGCACAAAACGTTGCGCAACAAATTGCTATTAAGAATGCAGAGTTAGTTGAAGCATAAATTATTCTAGTACAGAAGAAATCGTATATTTGGTAAGTAAAAAATGGACGCATTACATCAAAAAGTTGAAGACGCTTTAGACACCATTAGACCTTATTTAGAGGCCGATGGCGGTAATGTTGCTGTTGTGGAAATTACCAGCGATCAAATATTAAAATTAGAACTCACCGGCGCTTGCAAAACTTGTAATATGAGTCACATGACCATGAAAGCAGGAATTGAAGAAACCATTAAGCGCGCTGTTCCCGAAATAAAAGAAATACAATCTATTAATCGCTAAGCGATCTTATTTTTATGAAGCTTACACAGAAGTTAAAAGAAAGCAAGAAAACATTATTCTCAATTGAAATTCTTCCTCCGCTAAAAGGAAAAAGTATTCAGAGCATTTACGATAGCATTGATCCTTTGATGGAATTCAAACCTGCGTTCGTTGATGTTACATATCATCGTGAAGAATATATTTACAAAAAACGTGATGGGGGTTATTTAGAAAAAGTAAGTATTCGTAAGCGTCCGGGCACTGTAGGAATTTGTGCGGCCATTATGAATAAATATGATGTGGAAGCAGTTCCTCATATTATTTGCGGTGGTTTTACAAAAGAAGAAACAGAAAATGCTTTGATCGATCTTCAATTTTTGGGCGTTGATAATGTATTAGCATTACGCGGCGATAGCATAAAAACAGAACCTGCTTTTGTTCCTGAACCGGGCGGTCATCCTTATGCCTTAGATCTTGTAAAACAAATAAGCGCCATGAATAAAGGTTTTTATTTGGATGATGAGATGAAAGATGCAGCGCCAACAAATTTTTGCATGGGCATTGCAGGCTATCCCGAAAAACATTTTGAAGCACCGAATTTAACCAGCGACTTGAATTATTTAAAAGCAAAAGTGGATGCGGGTGCAGAATACATTGTAACGCAAATGTTCTTTGATAATAAAAAGTATTTTGATTTTGTGGATCTTTGCAGAAAAAATGGGATCAATGTTCCAATTATTCCGGGATTAAAGATCTTATCAAGTAAAAAGCAGATAATTGCTTTGCCAAAAATATTTCATATTGATATCCCTCAACCATTTTACGAATCGCTTGAAAAGTGTAAAGACGATAAACAAATTTTAGAAGCCGGGATCAAATGGTGCATACAACAATCAAAAGAATTAGTGAAAGCCAATGTGCCTTGTTTGCATTTTTATACCATGGGGGCTTCGGAGGCTACAAAACAAGTAGCGAAAGAAGTTTTCTAGGTAGCTTTAGCCACTAATTTCACTAATTAAACCAATCTTTAGTGCGTTACGTTTAGTGCAATACTATTTCACTAAACCATTAGAGCAAATTGGTGAAATTAGTGGCTTAAAATGAAGACATGAGTTACAACTTTTATACCGGCGAAGTTTTATTAATTGACAAACCACTTGGCTGGAGTAGTTTTCAGGCTGTAAATAAATTAAAGCACGGTATTAAAAATCATCCATCATTTATTCATGAAGGAAATAAGATAAAACCAAAGATCGGTCATGCCGGAACATTGGATCCCTTGGCAACAGGATTATTAATTGTTTGCACAGGTAAAAAAACAAAAGAGATCGAAAGTTTCATGGGCTTAACAAAAGAGTACACGGGTACTTTTTTTATTGGCGCAACAACGCCTTGCTTTGATCTTGAAAAAGAAATTGACAAAACATTTCCAACCGAACATATTAGCAAAGAAGTGATCTTACAAACGGCCAAAACATTTCTTGGTAAACAAGAACAAGTTCCACCTTTATTTAGCGCCGTAATGGTAAATGGCAAACGCGCTTACGAACATGCGCGCGCAGGCGACGACATTGAACTAAAACCAAAACAAATTGAACTTTTTGAATTTGAAATAACAGATGTGCAAATGCCAATTGTTTCGTTTCGAATCGTGTGTAGTAAAGGAACCTATATTCGTAGCATTGCCCGCGACTTTGGTTTAGCTTTAAATAGTGGCGCGCATTTAACTTCGTTACGAAGAACTAAAATTGGAAAGTTTGATGTGAAGGATGCGGTTAGTCCGGAGGAGTTTGTTAAAAATTTGTAGGCCCTGCTTCATTTCTTAATTTTCACAAAAAGTTGTATATTTAATCTTGTGAGAGGCTTTGTGAAGAAAATATTATTGATCATATTAATCCCCTTAACTCATTGCTTTAACGCGCAATGCTGGAGGTCAATATCAACCGGAGATTCTTTTTGTATTGCCATCAAAGATGATGGGACACTTTGGACTTGGGGTTATAACAGCCTTGGTCAACTTGGAGACGGGACATTCCAAGACAAAAACACTCCAACACAAATTGGCAATGAGAGTAACTGGCAATCCATTGATGCTGGAAATACTTTTTGTTTAGCAATTAAAACAGACAGCACTTTGTGGGCGTGGGGTAGTAATAATTACGGTCAATTAGGTGACGGAACTAATATTAATTCCAGCTCTCCAATACAAATAGGAAGTAATAAGGAATGGAAATCAATTTCCGGAGGATGGTGTTATTCTTTAGGAATTAAAATTGATGGCACTTTGTGGGCGTGGGGATTAAATGATGCTGGCCAATTGGGGATTGGATCAACTGTTAATGCCAACGCGCCCTTACAAGTGGGAATGTTATCCTCTTGGAAAATTATTTCTGCCGGCGGCGGTCATTCTTTAGGTTTAAAAAATGATAGCACTTTGTGGGCGTGGGGTTACAACGGCAATAGTCAACTGGGCGATGGCACTAATGTAACTAGTCATGTTCCAATTAATATTTTAAATCCTACCCCTAACACAAAATGGAAGTCAATCTCGGCAGGTTACTCTCATTCGTTAGGCATCAGATCGGATAAAACTTTGTTTGGATGGGGAACAAATTTATCTGGAGAATTATGTGGATGGAGTGGCGGAAGCAGTTTTTTTGAACTAGACAATAATATGGTTTGGGAATCCATTTCTGCAGGAAAGTACTATTGCTTGGGGATAAAAAAAGATAGTACGTTGTGGGCGTGGGGTAGTGATAATTGTGGTCAATTAGGTTTAGGGTCTGGGGCAGGGAACATTAGTCAAATAACACAAGTCGGAATAGATAAGGACTGGAAATCAACTTCAACAGGAGTCGGCTTGTCTGTTGGAACAAAATATAATGGCACCTCTTGGGGATGGGGCTGTAATTTTTTTGGCGATGTTGGTGACGGAACTAACTTTCAACATCTGGCCCCGGCTACTACAATTTGTGCGCCAACATCTATAAGAGAAATATTTAATAATTTTAACGCCTCAATAATTTTCCCCAATCCAAACAGAGGTTCGTTCAAAATTGAAAACACTCTTGACGACAGCGAATTGATCTTATTAAACTCGTTAGGGGAAAAAATTCACTCTCAATATATTTCAAAAGGAGAAAATGAAATTACTATAAAAGATCTTCCGGAAGGAATTTATTTTTATTCCATTTTAGAAAATGGCAAATCAATTAGTAATGGTAAAGTAGTGCTCCAGAAATAAAAACATTGCTTTTTAGGAGTCCGTTAAGAATTTATAGCCTTCGTTTTGCTTCTTTCTATTCTCAAAAAGCCGTATATTTAATCCCTAGCCTTTTTACCAAAGTCGACTTAATTTTGAAACATGATCTCCGTTACAGAAGCAAAACAATTAGTGAACGATCATTGTAAAAAACTTGAGACTATTCAAGTTGATCTATACAATGCAACGGGACTTGTTTTGGCCGAAGATATTTATTCACAAACAGATTCTCCTCCTTTTGATCAATCTGCCATGGATGGTTATGCTTATAAATTTTCGGGGGCGAACACAACTAAAAGTTTACAAATATTACACGAAATTGCTGCGGGCGATGCGCCCAAAAATATTTCAACTATTAACTCAGCTGTGCGCATTTTTACCGGAGCACAAGTTCCAAATGAATTTGATACGGTGGTGATGCAGGAAAAAGTAGAAGTGATAGGCGATCAATTATTAATAAAAGATCCTGATCAAAAAAAAGGAATGAACATCCGCTTAAAAGGTTCACAAATTAAAAAAGGTGCGCTTGCTTTAAAAAACGGAACAAAAATTAGTCCGGGCGCTGCGGGATATTTAGCAAGCATTGGTATTGCTTCTGTAAAAGTAATTTCTCGCGCACGTGTTTCAATTATCAGCACGGGCAATGAATTAATTTCTCCCGGAAAAGATCTTCAGCCCGGAAAAGTTTATGAATGCAATACGTATAGTTTGAATGCAGCCTTAAATGAATTCGAAATTAAACCGCAAGCCATTCACAAAGTTGTAGATAAACAAATTGCAATAGAAGAAGCAGTAAATAACAGTTTAAAAAGTAGTGACATTATTATTTTGTCGGGCGGTGTTTCGGTAGGCGATCACGATCATGTGGCAAAAGCTCTTGAGGCTTGTGGCGTAAAATGTATTTTTCATAAAGTAAAACAAAAACCGGGTAAACCATTATATTTTGGAATTAAAGGAAATACGCCGGTGTTTGGATTGCCCGGAAATCCTGCGGCTCTCTTAACTTGTTTTTATGAATACATTGCGCCGGCGATCTTAAAAATAATGGGACATTCCAATACGATCGATCCGAAATTATCGCTTTCAGAACCTTTTACAAAAAAACCGGGACTCACACATTTTCTAAAGGGAAAAGTGAATGGTAATTCCGTTACTATTTTAAATGCACAAGAATCGTATATCATGAGTTCATTTGCTTTAGCAGATTGCATTGTGCAATTAGATGAATCGAGATCCACTTTTGAAAAAGGAGAATTGGTGGAAGTACAACTCCTAAAATAATTTCATCTTTAAATGAAAGAATACATTCTCATATTTTATAGTCTATTATTTGTTGTTGCGTTTTTATATGCCAGTGTTGGTCATGGCGGCGCCAGCGGTTATCTTGCGCTCATGGCAATATTTACATTTAGTCCCGAAACAATGAAAAGCTCAGCGCTTATTTTAAATATCATTGTTTCGCTTATTGCATTCATACAGTATTACCAAGCAGGGCATTTTAAATTAAAATTGTTTTGGCCATTTGCCATCACTTCTATTCCTGCCGCATTTTTAGGCGGACTGATAACTATTGACACAGATCTGTATAAAAAAATATTAGCGGGCCTATTAGTTATTGCCGCCATTCGATTGTTGTTCTTTGATAAATTCGAAGAGGCGAAAGAAGAAAAACAAAATATATATATTTCCTTGGCAATTGGTTTGATCGTTGGATTATTTTCGGGAATGATAGGCATAGGCGGTGGAATTATTTTAAGTCCGCTTATTTTATTTTTACATTGGGCCAATATGAAACAAACAGCTGCAGTTTCCGCCTTATTTATTTTTGTGAATTCAGTAGCAGGACTGGGCGGTATTTTTGTAAAGGGATCTTCCTTCGCTTCTGAAATTTACATTCTTGTTGGTATTGCAGTAGTTGGAGGCTTAGTTGGCGCATATATGGGCGCTAAAAAATTTGAAAGTAAATTGCTAAAACCTTTATTGGCTTGCGTGCTTGTTATTGCATCCGTAAAATTGATCATTACGTAAAAAATGAGTGAGCTATCAAAACATATGAATTGTTATATTTTAGCTGGTGGACAAAGTTCGCGCATGGGAATTGACAAAGGTTTAATTCAGCTGAATGGTAAAGCAATTGTGCAACATGTGATCGATAAACTCAAACCGCTTTTCAAAAACGTGATCATAGTTTCAAATAATAAGGAGTATTCTAAATTCGGGCTTGAAACAATTTCGGATATTATAAAAGATTCGGGTCCAGCAGGTGGAATATATACTGCATTAACTCATAGCAATACAGGGAATAATTTTATTGTAAGTTGCGACATGCCCTTTATTACTTTGGAAGCAGTGAAGTTTGTTATTTCCGAATCCGCTTCTTATCAAATAACAGTTCCCATTCATCACCAAAAATATGAGCCATTATTTGCCCAATATTCTACATCATGCAAGGATAAATGGAAGCAAGAAATAGATAAAGGGGTATTTAAACTTCAAAATATTATGACTAAATTTAATGTCCTGGAGTTAAATGTGGAAGGGAATCCTCTTTTTAATGATGTGTTCACTAATATCAATACAAAAGAAGATCTTGAAAAAGCGGTTAAAAAATTAAGCCATGGCAATTAAGGTATTGGCATTTGGACAGATCAGCGATATTATTTCTAAAACAGAAATGGAGTTTTCCTCAATTGCTAATACTGAGCAATTAACAAGTGAACTCAGCAAGCAATTTCCTAAATTAGCACAGGTTAAATACGCAATAGCAGTAAATAAAAAAATTATTACTCAAAAAACAGTTTTAAACGATAAAGATATAGTGGCTTTATTGCCCGCATTTTCGGGAGGATAAAAATAAATGAATTCTCATAAAGATCATACGCGTTATCAGCGTCAAATTATTTTAAAAGAGTTTGGTGAAACGGGACAAGAAAAATTGTCTGCCGCAAACGTATTAGTTATTGGCGCGGGAGGATTAGGCTGTCCTGCTCTTCAATATCTTGCCGCAGCAGGAGTTGGTCATATTGGAATTGTTGATTTTGATGTTGTGGAATTGACAAATCTTCAACGACAAATTCTTTTCACAACAAATGATATTGGAAGATCAAAAGCAGAAATTGCCGCAAAACGATTGAGCGAATTAAATCCGGAAATTAAAGTTCAAGTATTTAATTTAAAGATCTCAAATACAAATGCATTAGATATTATCAAGGATTTTGATATTGTGATCGACGGGTCTGATAATTTCGAAACGCGCTATATGATCAATGATGCATGTGTATTGTTGGACAAACCATTAATATACGGTGCAGTTCTACGTTTTGAGGGACAAGTAGCTGTTTTTAATTTGCTGGATAGCGAAACGCAAGTAAAGACAAATTACAGAGATCTATTTCCGAATGCATCTACACAATTTTCGGTTTCGTGCAACGACGTTGGAGTTTTGGGTGTGATCCCCGGGATCATTGGCACAATGCAAGCTACAGAAGCCATTAAGATCATTACAGGAATTGGGAAACCTTTAAGCAATAAACTTCTTACATACAATGCGCTTAATAATGCGTTTTATGATCTTGAAATTGTAAATTCAAAGGAAAATAAAAATTATCCGAAAACTAAAGAGGAATTTTTAAATTATAAGTATGATGTAATGTGCGAAACATCTTCTACACAGATCTCCTCAGAAGAATTTGAACAGTTACGAAATGATAATAATGTAATAATACTTGATGTGCGAGAAAAAGACGAATTACCAATTGTAAATGAATTCAAGCATATGCAATTGCCGTTAAGCAGATTAAAAAACGAATTAAATACAATTCCAACTAAAAATAAGATCATTGTATTTTGTAATTCAGGTCAGCGCAGTTCGCAAGCCGTAATAATTTTAAAAGAGCATTTTCCTTTGGTAGAAATACAGAATTTATCAGGGGGAATTGTGAAGTGGAAAGAAACTAATAAAATTGCCATTTAATGAGCGAAAAGAAAAAACATAATGTTTTTAAAGAAGGTGCTATTAGTCCTGTTTTTATTTCTGAAAGTATAGCCAGTCATTCCAAAAAGCAAAACATTGGAGCTCATGCTATTTTTTTAGGACAAGTACGTAACGATATTTTAGATGCTAAAAAAGTATCGGCCATTGACTATTCGTGTTATCGCGAAATGGCCGAAGAAAAATTGCACGAAATTCGCGAAGCCGCCTTTGCAAAACATGATCTTGTGTGCATGCATATATATCATAGTTTAGGCGAAGTCAAGGCAGGGGAAATTTGTTTATTTGTTTTTGTTTCGTCAAAACATCGAAAAGCTTCTTTTGAGGCTTGCGAAGAAATTGTTGAACAAATAAAAAAAGATGTTCCTATTTGGGGCAAAGAAATTTTTGAAGATGAATCACACGGATGGAAGGTAAATAAGTAAAGGAATAACAAATTACACAAATTAATCTGTGAAAGAAATCTGCGTAAATTTGTGTTCCCGATAACTATCGGGACTGCGGCATTAAAAGAGAGATATTATGATCGATATTACCCATAAAACAAGCACCAAGCGCATTGCCATTGCAAACGCCATTGTAAAAGTGAGCAAGCAAGAAACCATTGATGCCATAAAAAATAAAACGGTTGCCAAGGGCGATGTATTTGAAATGGCCAAGACCGCTGGTTTGTTTGCGGTAAAACGCACTAGCGATATGATCCCTGATTGTCATCCTTTACCAATTGAATTTACTGCCGTACGTTATGAAATAAACGGATTAGAAATTAAAATAGAAATAGAAGTCCGCACCATTTACAAAACAGGCGTGGAAGTGGAAGCCATGCACGGTGCATCGGTAATTGCACTTACCATTTACGATATGTTAAAGCCTATTGATAAAGGCATTGAAATTTGTTCTATAAAATTACAAGAGAAAAAAGGCGGTAAATCTGATTTTACAGATAAGGCCCGCAAAGATCTGAAAGCCGCAGTTATTGTTTGTTCAGATAGCATTTCGGCAGGAAAGAAAGAAGATAAAGCAGGAAAAGCTATTATTCAAAAATTAGAATCTTGTAAAGTAGTGGTAAGTGATTACTCTATTATTGCCGATGAAGTTGCAGGCATTCAGAAAAAAGTAAATGAGTTGTATGCTCTAAAAAATAATTTAATTATTCTCACCGGCGGCACAGGACTTTCACATCGCGATGTTACGCCTGAAGCAATTCGTCCTTTGTTGGACAGAGAAATTCCCGGAATTATGGAAGCCGCGCGTAATTACGGACAAGATCGTACCCCTTATTCAATGCTCTCGCGAGGAATTGCCGGAATGAAAGGAGATACATTAATTATTGCCGTTCCAGGTTCTACAAAAGGCGCTGCAGAAACTATGGATGCTTTGTTCCCTGCTATTCTGCATATTTTTGCAATTCTTGATGGTGGTGGGCATTCGGGGAAGTGATAAGAAAAAATGTTACTTTTAGGCATTAAGAATGAAACTAGACTTAAAGATAATACCAACATCCTTACTTGCGGAGTATTTAAAAAAAGTTCCAAAAAAACTCGAGGCTTATTTTAATGCTCTAGAGGAAGCTGAAATTTCTACCAAAACATTTAGCTTTTATACGTCTGTTTCTGTAATTGCCTCCTCACGCATTGAAGGCGAACAAATGGAAATAGATAGTTTCATTAAACATAAAATGCTAAAGATCGAATACCAGCCTGATCTTGTAGAAAAACCAAATGATCTTTACAAAGCCTATATATTTGCACAGAAAAATAAACTATCGTCGACTAATTTTTTAAAAGCCCATGCTTTACTTGCCAAACATTTATTGGCTAAACATAAACAAGGTAAATACCGTACCGTTAATATGGTGGTAATGGAACATAAAACAAGACGCATACAATATGAGGCCGCGCTTGTTGGTGATGTAAAAAAACTGATGGGTTTGCTTTGGAAAGATATTGTACAACTACAAAAGCAGAAACTAACAATAACCGAAGTGTTTTATTTTGCATCTTTTATACATATTGCATTTGTAAATATCCATCCATTTGAGGATGGTAACGGACGCGCAGGAAGATTATTAGAAAAATGGTTCATTTCCGAAAAATTAGGTAAGAAAACTTGGTTCATGCAAACCGAATTGAATTATTACAAAAACGTGAACGATTATTATAAGAACTTAAACCGATTGGGGATGTTTTACGATGAGCTTGACTACGGTAAAGCTTTGCCGTTTTTATTGATGCTGCCTAGCTCGCTTAAGAAAAAAGAATGATTTAACCCTACCCCCCAATACTGATCATATTCCTATTTTGCTGATTGAGTTCCGGATTCGAAAGATCTTCAAATGTATTCATACCTCCACGCACTGCTTTTTTATGCCAAACGCTTTCGCGAATTAAATTGGTGATGTCTTCCCCTGCTCTGAAAGCAGTTAAAAGGTCGGTCTCGCTTTGTGAGAATAAACAATTTTTTATTTTTCCATCCGCAGTTAATCGCAAACGGTTACAAGTATCACAAAATGGATTTGTAACAGATGAAATAACGGCAAACGTTCCTTTGTATCCCGTAATTTGAAATGCTTTGGCTGTATCGTTCTTATCATCTTTTAATTTATTTACAGCATCGCCGTAAACGTTCTCTACTTTTTCCATTATTTCTTTGAACGAAAGCCCCTTACTCCAATCCCATTTATTTCCATTAAAGGGCATAAATTCAATAAAACGGTAATGAACGTTTTTATCCTTTGTAAATTCTATAAAATCTAAGATCTCGTGATCATTAACGCCTTTCATAATTACCGCATTCAATTTTAAATGAAAGCCTTCGTTCAAAAGAAGATCAATGTTAGATCTAATTTTAGTGAAATCATTTCTACGTGTAACAGCATTAAATTTTTCTTCATTGAGAGAGTCTAAACTAATATTTATCGATCTAAGGTTGCATGATTTAAAAGTATCAAGAAATTTATCTACTAAAATTCCATTGGTAGAAATTGCAAGACTCACATTTAGTTTTGAAAGACCTTCAATTATTTCTTTAGCATCGTTTCTAACTAAAGGCTCTCCACCGGTAAGACGAATTTTTTTAACTCCTAAATTTACAAATGCTTTGGCAAGACCAAGAACTTCTTCGGTCTTCATAAAATGTGATTTTGGCCTTAACACAATTCCCTCTTCGGGCATGCAATACACGCAACGTAAATTACAACGCTCAGTTAATGAAATACGTAAATAATCGTGTACTCTTCCAAACGAATCGGTAAGCGGCGTGATCTGTTTCGTGGTCATTTAATTTTAGGCCTTAACTTTTGCATGCTTGTGTTGTCCTTTTGTTTTGCGAATATTCACCGCAACAACTTTGTATTCCGGACATAAAGCTTCAGTATCATGCTCATCGCTGGTAATAATATTTAGCATCACTTCAGGGAAATGGAACGTTGTACTTAAAATTCCCGGTTTCACTTCATCCGTTATAAATGCTTTAATATCTACTTTTCCTCTTAGTGATTCTACACAAACCATATCGCCATCCTTGATCAATGTTTTTTTAGCGTCAATTGGATTTATCATCAAAACATCTTCCGTTAAAATATCCACATTGCCCGTGCGTCTTGTCATGGTACCGCAATTATAGTGTTCTAATTTGCGATTTGTTGTAAGCGTATACGGATATTCTTTTCCGTTCTTCTTGATCTCCCCTGATTCTTTCCAATCAAAATAATGGAATTTCCCTTTTCCGCGTTTAAATGTTTCCAAATGCAGTATTTCGGTATCAGAACCATCTTTTAAAACAGGCCATTGTTTCCCCATAGCACCAAGGTTTTCCCAAGTAACGCCTGCAAAGAACGGAACGATCTGAGAAATTTCTTCCAACATGGTATCCGGTTGATATTCCGGTTGAGCATATCCCATTTTATTCATGATGTCAACCATAATTTGTCCATCACTCTTTGTTCCTTCTAATGGCTCAACCACTTTTTGAACTTTTTGAATTCTACGTTCAGCATTTGTATACGTTCCGCTTTTTTCTAAGAACGTTGCGCCCGGTAAAATAACATGCGCATACTTTGCTGTTTCGGTAAAAAATATTTCTTGCACAACCAATAGATCCAAATGTTCCATAGCAGCAATTACTTTGTTTGTGTTAGGATCGGTTTGCACCACATCTTCACCCATTAACCAAAGTGCTTTTAATTTTCCATCAATAGATGCATCAAACATCTCAGGAATTTTTAATCCTTTTCCTAATGGAATTGGTGCTTTATAAAAATCTTCATAAACTTTATTCCAAGTAGCATCATATGAATCCATATAACCTGCACCTTGGTGTGGCTGACAGCCCATATCTGCTGCGCCCTGTACGTTGTTTTGTCCGCGTAACGGATTTACTCCAACTCCTCTTCTTCCAATATTTCCTGTGATCATTGCTAAGTCAGAGATCAACATCACAGTAAAAGAACCTTGCGTATGTTCAGTAACACCCAATCCGTGAAACGACATAGCATTTGGCGCTTTTGCATAAGCTAAAGATGCGGCCTTCACTAAATTTCTGTCAACGCCGGTAACTTTTTCCATTTCTGCAATATCCAATTTCAAAATTTGCGCTTTGAAATCTTCATATCCTTCGGTGCGATTTTCAATAAATTCTTTTGCTGCTGCTCCTTCGGTGATGATATAATATAACATCATGTTTATAAGCGCAACATTTGTCCCCGGTTGCAATTGCAAATGATACGTTGCATACTTCGCCATTTCCGTTCTTCTAGGATCGATAACGATAGTAGTTTTTCCTTTCATCGCAAACTGTTTCAGTTTTGCTCCGGTAACAGGATGCGCATCGGTAGGATTTGCACCAATGATCATGATACAATCTGTATGTTTAATGTCTTCCACCGAATTGGTAGCTGCTCCTGTTCCAAACGAACGTTGCATACCTAAGGCCGTTGGTGAGTGACAAACGCGCGCGCAACAATCAATATTATTTGTTCCAATAACTGCACGAATAAATTTCTGCATTAAATAATTTTCTTCGTTCGTACAACGAGCAGAAGAAATTCCGGCAATAGAATCAGGTCCGTGTTCTTTTTTAATAGTAGTTAATTTCCCTACGATAAAATCATAGGCTTCATCCCAGCTTACCGGCTCCAAATTTCCGTTCTTGCGGATCATAGGAGTTTTTATTCTATCCTTATGATTATAGAAGGAAAATGCGAAACGTCCTTTTAAACAGGTATGCCCTTGATTTACTTCGGCATCATAAGGTGCTTGAATTGATTTTACTTTTTTATTTACAACAGTTACATCCAAATTACATCCCACGCCGCAATACGTACAAACGGTTCTGGTTTTTGTATCAGCAACAACTGCTTTTGATTCGAACACATCAGAAATTGCAGAAGTAGGACAAGCTTGCGCACAAGCACCACAACTCACACAATCAGAATCAAAAAAAGATTTATTATCGCTTTTGATGATGTGACTATCAAATCCACGACCCGACATGCTTAATACTAATTCACCTTGCACTTCATCGCATGCACGCACACAACGGTAACAATTGATACACTTCGAAAAATCGGAGGTCATGTATGGGTGACTAAGATCCTTCTTTTTATCTAAATGATTTTTTCCTTCGGGATAACGCACATCGCGCACGCCAACTTTTGCGGCAACGGTTTGTAATTCGCAATTATTATTTACTTCACAGGTTAAACAATCAAGTGGATGATCTGTAAGAACCAACTCAATGATATTCTTACGTAAACGTTTTATTTTTTCGTTATTGGTGTAGATATACGAATTTGCAATAACGGGCGTATGACAAGATGCCTGCGCTTTTGCAGGACCGTCTTTTACCAAGGCAACATCCACGCTACAAACGCGGCACGAACCGAACGGATCCAAATTAGGCGCATCGCAAAGCGTTGGCACTAATTCTTTTCCTAAATGTCTTCTTACAAAACTAAGAATGGTCTCTCCCTTTTTAATTGGGTACGACTTTTCATCGATGTAGGCAATTTGTTCCATTTTTTTATTTTTTAAAATAAACCGACAATTCTTTTTCAAAGTACTTCATGGCATTCTTTATAGGCAAAGGTAGTCCACCGCCTAAAGCACATAACGAGCCTATCTCTAAAGTTTCTAACAGGTCGTTCATCAAATTAATATCAATTTTATAGGTCTTATCACTTTGAGCCTTCTCCATCATCTCTGATCCACGGGTTGAGCCTAAGCGACAAGGAAAACATTTTCCACAACTCTCATGCGCGGTGAATTTGAATAAATGCTCAATGTATTTTACAATAGGGAAATCTTTAGGGATACAAACTACAGAAGCGTGGCCCAATAAAAATCCTTCTTTAGCGAATGAATCAAAATCTACTGTTAGATCTTTTATTTTTTGTACGGGAACTAATCCGCCTAAAGGACCACCAATATGCATTGCCTTTACCGGTTTAATAAATCCTCCGCCCAATTTATCGATCACCACCGAAAGCGGCGTGCCCATATCCACTTCATAAATTCCCGGATTTTTAAAATAGCCATCTAAGGAAACTAATTTTGTTCCTGTTGAACGCGCTGTTCCAATTGCCGCAAATGTTTTTCCGCCATTTTTGAAAATGAAAGGAAGGTTAGCTAAAGTTTCCACGTTATTTACAACAGTAGGTTTATTAAATAATCCTTTTTGTGTTGGATAAGGCGGACGAACTCGCACTTCCGGTCTTTGTCCTTCAATGGAAGACAGTAAAGCCGTCTCTTCTCCGCAAATATATGCGCCTTGTGCTTTAATAACTTTGAAATCGAAATTAAATCCTGAGCCGTTTATATTTTTTCCAAGTAATTTTTCTTTGTGCAATTCTTTGATGCATTCAGAAATAATATCCACTGATTCGGGATATTCTCCGCGAATATAAACTACGCCACAATCGGCACCGCCAATATATCCGGCGATCATCATTCCCATAAGTAAAGAGTGCGGACGTTGTTCCATTACATAACGATCAGAATAAGCACCCGGATCGCCTTCATCGGCATTACAAACAATAAATTTAGAGTCGGAAACTTCATTTTTACAAGATTCTAATTTAAATGCCATAGAAAATCCTGCGCCACCTCTTCCGCGAACACCTGAATCTTTTAGTTCTGATAAAAGTGTTGATGCGTCTTTTCCAAGGATAGAAGTAAAAATTTTATAATATTCTTTTATAGGACCATATTCTGCTGTAAGAATTCCTGCGCCTTTAGAACCAACTTTGTATTTTTCTAAAGTAGCTTGTTTCTTCTTTTTAATTTTTGCAATGTTATTTATATCCTTCCCCGAATAATTTGTTCCGTCAATATGAAAAGATGAATTTTCGTGGCAACGTCCTAAACAACACATTTCGCCAATTTCTTTCGCCTTGTAATGCTTTTCCAGTTTTTTGTGCAGACCCTTTTGAGTTCCTTTGATCATACAAACGCTGCCGTTGCACACATAAACTTTTTTGCCTTTGTTCTCGGGTTTTAAGAAATCGTAAAAAGAAACAGTTCCGGTAACGGTAGATTTACCCACTAAAAAATCCTGGCGCAATTTTTCCATTACGGCAATATCAGGCGTGCCTTTTTCGGAAGCAGCGATGCCAAGCTCCTCGAACAAATTTTTGTTTATGCCTTTGCGGCCCAGTAAGTGACTTAAGTTCTCTGACATTTGTTTTATTTTTTTCCTGTTACCAATTCTCCGTTAACCAAATTGATCTGATCAGGATTTGAGTAAATAGTAAATTTATTATTTCTGCAAAAACCCATTAATGTAATTCCCGATTTTTGTGCATTGTCAATAGCCAAAGTTGACGGCGCAGACACTGCAGCGAGAAAAGGAATATTTGCTGATCTTGCTTTTTCAACAATTTCATACGAGATCCTTCCGCTTACGGTAATGAATTTTGCTTTTTCTAGTAATTTATGATTGAGTAAATAACCAATTACTTTATCAACGGCATTGTGTCGGCCAATATCTTCTTGAAGGGTTAGCATTTCTCCGTCAATGGTAAATCCTCCTGCCGCGTGAGTTCCGCCCGCTTTTTTAAAATTTAATTGTCCTTCACTTATTTTTTCGAACATCTTGGGAACCAAAGCTCCGTTAAGTTTATTTGTATTCACAACGCGCGCGCAATGTGTGTCTCCATCCAAAGATGTTTTGCCGCAAACGCCGCAAGAAGAAGCGGAGATCACATTTCGTGTTCCTGCAAAATCTTTTGCAATGAATTCTTTGGGAATTTGGATATTTATCGAATCAATATGTCCTTCGCTATTTTTTGAAACAACTTCTACATCCAACGCGATCTCTTTATCAGTGATAATTCCTTCGGTAAATAATAATCCTCGTGCAAGATCAATTTCGTTACCCGGTGTTTGCATAGTAACAGTAAACGGAACTTTATTTACGGAAATGCTCAAAGCAACTTCAATGGAAATATAATCCTCTGTTTCAGAGAAATTTTTTCCGTTATAAATAATTCCGTTATAAAGTTCTACTTCCATTATGAAAGTCCTGTAATGTTTCCGTTATTATCAATATCCATTCCTTCAGATGCAGGAATAACCGGTAAGCCCGGCATACGCATCATTTCGCCAACTATCGCAACTAAAAATCCAGCCCCTGCAGCAACTTCAAATTCGCGAATATTAATTTTAAATCCTGTTGGGCGACCAACTTTCTTTTCATCTTCCGAAAAAGATTTTTGAGTTTTTGCCATACAGATCGGGAATTTATCAAATCCTAATTTTGCAAAATCTCTCATTTGAGTTCTTGCTTTTGGCGAATACGTTACATCATCTGCACCGTAAATTTCGGTAGCAATGGTTTTTATTTTATCTTCAATAGATAAATTCCAATCGTAAAGTTGTTTGTAATTGTTCTTTTTGCTTTCGATAACTTCTACAACCGCTTTTGCAAGATCCATGGTTCCATTTCCTCCATCGCCCCAACCTTTCGACACAACTGCTTTTACGCCTAGAGAAGCACACTTTTCGATCACATAATTAATTTCAACATCCGAATCGGTGTAAAAATTATTTAATGCAACAACTGCGTGTAATCCAAATTTTTTGCAATTCTCAATATGTTTTTCCAAGTTCCCAAATCCTTTTTTGATATAATCCATGTTTGGCGTATTGTATTCATCAGGCTTTGCTCCACCATGATGACGAAGCGCACGAATGGTTGCAACTATCACCAAAGCTTTTGGTTTTAATCCGCCAACCGGACATTTTATATCCAAGAATTTTTCTGCACCAAGATCTGCACCAAAACCTGCTTCGGTAACAGCGTAATCGCTTAGCGACATTCCCATTTTTGTAGCAACAATTGAATTTGTTCCTTGCGCAATATTAGCAAATGGTCCGCAATGAACAATAGCAGGATTTCCTTCAAGCGTTTGAACAAGATTTGGTTTGATGGCGTCTTTCAAAAGAATTGCCATAGCGCCTTCTGCTTTTAATTCGCGCGCAAAAACCGGACGTTTATCAAATGTATATCCAACAAAAATACTTCCTAAACGTTTTTTGAGATCTGGAAAATCTTTTGAAAGACAAAGGATAGCCATTACTTCAGATGCTGCGGTAATATTAAATCCCGTTTCGCGTGGAATTCCATTTGCAGTTCCTCCAAGTCCGATCACAATATCTCTTAAAGAACGATCATTCATATCCATCACGCGTTTCCAAACAATTGTGCGTGGATCAATTCCAAGATTGCCGGATTTATTCTGAATATTATTATCAATCAATGCAGCCAATAAATTATTTGCTTTTTCGATGGCCGAAAAATCTCCCGTAAAATGAAGATTGATATCAACCATAGGAATTACTTGCGAATGTCCACCGCCCGCTGCTCCGCCTTTCATTCCAAAAACAGGACCGAGCGAGGGCTCTCTTAGAACCACCATGGCTTTTTTACCAATTTTATTTAGGCCGTCGGTAAGTCCGATCGAAACTGTGGTTTTTCCTTCTCCCGCAGGTGTAGGATTAATAGCAGTTACTAAAACCAAATTACATTTTGCAACTTTCTCTTCGTTAATTAGAGTAAGGGGCAATTTGGCTTTATATTTTCCGTAATGTTCAAGGTCTTCAATATCTAAACCTAGCTTTTTTGCAATATTGTTTATGTGATCAATTTTAGCGCTTTGTGCTATCTCAAGATCGGTTAGTGTTGTTTTTGTTGTCATAATACGTGTTTATTAAAATGGCTATTTGTAATAGTTAGTTTAGTTGTACTAAAATACAAATTTTGCTTCATACATAGGACAAAGCAGGCCTGCTAACCTCTAAAACCTTAGCTAAAATTTAGAGGGAATACTTCCTCTGATCCTTATAAAAACACATTATTTAAGAAGCCTTATGAGAAAACACAAATAAAAACCCCCCAATTACATGATAATTAGGGGGTTATTTTTATTTTGTGCGGGTGAAGGGACTCGAACCCCCACGTCTTTCAACACCAGATCCTAAGTCTGGCGCGGCTGCCATTACGCCACACCCGCATTTTGTTAGGGCTACAAATTTAATGAAATTTTACTAATGCTGAATAATTAATTTTTGGTTGCTCTTGTGCCCGTTTTGTTCTATTTCCACAATATACGCTCCGTTGGGCAAGCCCATTAAATTAAGTTCGTTCACGCGCATTGTACTATATAATTTTTTAGAATGAACGGTTCTTCCTAACATGTCTTTTATACTTACCAATAAGTTTTTATTTAGTTGTTTTTCTGATAAGGCAATATACAATTCTCCGTTGCTAGGATTTGGAAATATAGAAAACGAAACATTCTCAAAAACATTTTCCTCTACGCCGATCATTTCAGGATTTGCGGTTAGTTTTTCTTTTACAGCATTTAATACAGTGCGTTCATTCACGCTTATCCCAAACTCAGTAACAAAACCAACAATGTAAATATTGTCGGGATTAAATTTATGAACGTTGTTTGTTGCGGTTGGAATTGTCACTGTAAATGTTTGCGTATAAGAATTTCCGGTGGTTCCTCCGGTTGTTGGAATTGCTCCCGGCAAACCATACATGCCATCAAATGCTTTTATCAAAACGTTTTGATGGTGAAAATACCAGGCGTTTAGTACGTGCGTATTATAAGTGTTAGAAAAATATCCTTTTAAATAATATGGTGACCAAGGTACAACATAATAATTATTTAATTGATTATAGCCATTAACACTTGTGTCAGTTGGATTTCCGCAAACATGATTTTCGGTTAAATACGCGTTGATGCGATAATCTCCTTTTACTTCTCCAACAAGATCAACCTTTACAGAAAAAATAAGATCCCTGGTGGTTGGGTTGTAATTCTTGTTTACTATACTCACGCTTGCCGGAGAAACCGCTCTAATACGTCGCGCCTTTGAAGAGTCATACGTGTTTTTTGCAACAGCAACTTTGTTAATGCTGCTAAAGTAATACCTATCGAAAAGTGCGGTAGAGTTGTTTTTTTTGTAATCAGAAAACAATGAAACTGCATCCACTATCTCCATGGTATCATTATCATGAACATTAACCACAATTAAAGAAGGCGAATTTAGGGCTTGTGCTTTTTCTTGCGCATCCGGACTATCGCCATCATATGCGCTTACAAATTGTTCCATTAAAACTGTTCGCGGTACGTTTGTATTTATTGCAGTAACATTTACGCTCAGCGCATCATCACTTGTGTTTTGCGGTGCTTGTCCGTTTATTGAACTTACCCAAGCGTTCACCGAATAAATTCCGGGAGATGTAAAATAAAATGTTTGCGGAAAAGTAACTCTATTCACCGAGGTATTTCCCCAACCCATTGCTGTGGTAAATGTGTTTGTAATTGTTCCCGATGTTCCATAAGTGTAATTTAGTGTTAACGCCGTTATAGTATTCGATCCCATATTTGTAAAAGTAACATGAACCGAATCCGGCACATTGGTCAAATTATATTTTTTTACTTCAACTTTGTCTATCCTAACATCCCGTGTATTATTAACCGTTGCAACTTGAATATTATCTATCCATAATTGAAACCTGTCTTTTGAATTATTTCTAAAAGCAAAACGAAAGGTTTGTCCAACAAATGCATCTAATAAAACAGAACGATTTGTCCATTGTGGATTCTCCCCTCCTCCACTTGTGTTATTATCAGCGAGCGTAAATATTCGATTTCCCAAGGGAAAATCAGTTTTTGATGGCGTGCCTGTAACTGTTGTAGTATAAACTTCATATCCATCACGGAAATTTGCATCGGGACTCATAGCGCTCCAACGCAAAACGGTATTTGCTAAACTTATATTAATTGTTGGTGTAATTATCCAATCGTCAGAGGTAACAGAAGTTGTATCTAACCAGCTTGAAGAAACTAGGAACGTGTCGTTCACAATTGCATTATACCCAACTAACCAGCCTTGTGTTTTTAAAGCTGAATAATTGAAGGGCGTGTTTGGACTTGCAAAAGTTCCTGTGCTATTATTGTGACTGTCGTTTATGGTTATAAATCCCGATGGCGCGGTTGTATAAACGCCGCTGCCATTTGTGGCGGTATAGCCATTTAATGTTAGCGTCGAGAAATTCGCCGAGAACTGGATCTGAGAAAATGAATTTACATTTAAAAGTACGAGTGCTATTAGAATTAATCTTCTCATCAATTTATTTTTTGCTTTCTGCTGCCTTAGCAGCTGCTCTTGCTTTGGCGTCTTCCATATTCTTTTCGCATTTTGCTGCGCCATCTGCCTTGGTCTTCTCACACTTCTCGTCAACCTTTTTCTTTGCTGCTTCTGCTGCTTTTTTAGCGGCCATTTTTGCAATAGGATTTCCTGCTTGCTCCACTAATTTATCTGCTTCGGCATAACCATCTGCTTTTTGTTTTTCAGCCGCAGCGGCAGTTTCTGCATTTATTTGATCGCATTTTGCTTTTGCTTCGTCCAATATTTTTTGCGCTTCTTCTGCTGCTTTGTCAATGGCATTATTTACTACTGCTGTTGTAACTGTTGCAACTGCGCTTTGTGTATCTTCTTTTAAACTTGTTTTAACGGTTGGTTTCATTGCTGTTCCGCCAAACAATACATTCACTTTTATTTTTTCGCCAACCGCCATATTAGTTCCTGCTTTTGAATTTGCTTCTTTCAATAATCCGTCAAGCGCTCCGCTTGCTGCCCCGCCAAACATCGATTTTGGCATATCCATTTTCCATTTATAATCAATGGTTTGATCAATGCCTGTGCTTCCACTGATGTTTGTATTCACACCGCTAATTTTTGTATCAAACGGTTCTAAAATAATTCGGCCGTTCTCCATTCGGTATTTCAAATTAATATCAGTAACCTCCGTGCTTTTTAATTTATCCATCTTTAATGCTTCGCCCAATTTTACAAAGGGAGGAAAGCCGCCAACAATAACTTTACTTGTTTTAAATGTTCCAAATGCTTTAACCGAATTAAGATCCGGTTCCATTTTATCGTTCATGCCAACATTAAAGTTTTGCAAGGTTGCACTGAAATTTCCTTTGGAATATTCGGCTGCCGGTGCAATTTTTTTAACGGTGTTAAATGTTTTGAATGTGCTTTGGATATCAAAATTCTCGATCACCAAGTTTAAACCTGTGGTTGGTTTTTTAGGATTTGTTGTTTCGTAAAATCCGTTCACCACTAATGATCCTCCAAGTGTATTCATTTTTAAATTGGTCATGTCGGCTTTGCTATTACGAATAACAATGTTCCCAACTAAATTATCAATTACCATGTTCTCGAAAAGTATCTTGTCGATTTTTGAATTCAAAACAAAATCAATATTGCCCGGAACTTCTACAACGCCCGAATCGGTTGAAGTTGGAGCGGCGCTTGAAGTTGCCGCAGCAGTTTCTGTACTTGGCGGACCCATCAACTCATTTAGATCCATTAGTTTTGAATTGAGTGCAAAAGTTCCTTTCAGGTTTTCATTTTTGAATATATAGTGCATAAAATTATCAATTCGTCCGCTTGCCTGAATATCGCTCTTGCCAAGAGTAGCATCAAAACCGGCCAGGTCAACAAAAGCATTACTGAATTTCAAGATCATTGTATTTAATGCAACCGGATAAGTTAAGGCAGCGCTCTTGTAATTCATCTTGTTGATCTCTAAAGAACCTTCCGCTTTAAAATTATCGAAATCTTGTTTCTCTAGCGCGCTCATTCTTCCCGAAACGCTGATATCAGATTTAATTGTTCCGTTAAGATCGTCTCCTTTTTCAAGAGGAACAAATTCTTTTACGCTCGCTAATTCGATCACGCCTTTTACATGCGCTTTCAAATTTGGATCAGAGATAGGCGTTGTAACGTGTGCGCCAAGATCAACAGGATTTCCCGCAAGCTCCACGTGGAATTTATTTACATCAATAGTTGTTGCGTCTAAAACTCCTGTTGGATTATTTACTTTGATATCAATATTGATATTATTAACCGATTTTGGAAGTGAAGGATATTTGAACATCGCATCTTTTACCATTAGGTTAAGCGCAAATGCCGGCATGCTGCTGGCGTTATAAGTTCCCTTTGCAAAACCATCCATGGCTAAACTTCCTGCGGTTTTTACACTTGCAAAATCTTTGCTGTACACTACAGGAATTAAAGAAAGTAACGATTTAAATTCTGCTTGTTTTACTTTGAACTTTAGATCCATATCAATATTTGTGTCGGGCATAGAAACATATCCGTCAAAACCAAAACCAAGATCGTTAAGTGATAATTCATTTTCTTTGAATGTGAATTTCATTTTTGGCATGTCCATGTCAAGATCTGCTTTAAAGCGAACTTTTGCTTCGCTTAAATACGGAACGCCATCCATTTTAAATGTTGTTTTGGCGATCTCTAAAATATTCGCCAATACAAAATTATCTTGTGTAAAGTCTCCGTTGAGTTCATAATAAAAACCATCTAGCTTTCCATACATCTTTCCTTGTTGATCGTCGTAAACAATGTAAGCGTCTTTTATTTTGAATTCGTTCAACTTCATGGCAAATTTACTTGGCTCCGATGTTGCGGTTGGTGCAGCTACTGCAGCGGTATCTGCTTTTGCAATATCCCAATTTGCTTTTCCGCTTGGTAATATTTTTCCTAAGATGCGTGCTTTATCAATTATGATAGAATTAATTTTGTATTGATCGCCTGATAGAACAGATTTTAAATTAATGTCGGTGATCAATTCGCCTATATAAGCCAAAGTATCATCTTTAAAATCATCTACACCAACAACACTTACGTTCTTTATCTTAAAACGAAAATCGGGGAACGAAGAAATTAGCGTAAGATCAAAATCACCAAAATCAACTTTTGCATTTAAGTTGGCGTTAGCTTCTTCTTTTACAATAGCAACTATTTTATCTTTAAAAATAAACGGCGCTGCAATTATTAAAATGATCAACACTAAAAGTGTAATTCCGGTCCACTTAAAAATGCGACCTATCAACGATTTCTTTGGTTTCGACCCTGTCATGCGATTTTTGTTTTAGAGAGTCAAAGATAAAAAGAAAGTGATAAAACGGGGGGATTTAGGGAATTTTAGGAGATAAGGCTAAATGGCACGCGGATGGCGCGGATCGCTTATGATAAAATATGATTTTATGGGGCTCTTAGGCGTATTGGGTTAGCAAAATCTGCGAAAATCATAAAAAATCCGCGTTATCCGCGTGCCATCATGGGTTGCATAAACGCGAAAAGCCCCCTGGAACACAACTACCAGAGGGCTTTTCTTCACTAACTAACTAGAACAAAGAACGAATTAAAAACACAAATTATAGAACTTATATGCAGAGTATTAACCTAAGTACGCTTTCAACAATTTGCTGCGGCTGCCATGTTTAAGGCGGCGAACAGCTTTTTCTTTTATTTGTCGAACGCGTTCACGGGTCAATTCGAATTTCTCTCCTATTTCTTCCAAAGTATGCGCATGAGAACCTGCTAATCCAAAAAATAATTTTACTACATCGGCCTCTCTTCCGGTTAAGGTTGATAATGCTCTGTCTATTTCTTGTTTTAAACTCTCGGTTAATAATCCTCTATCAGGTTTTAATGCTGTATCATTTTCTAAAAGATCGTACATGTTTCCTGCATCTTCACCAAAACTTAATGGTGCATCCATGCTCATGTGGCGATTGCTATTGCGTAAAATATCTTGAATGTCCTCAGGCAACAGATCCATTTGCTCACTTATTTCGTGATAACTTGGCTCGCGCTCTAATTGTTGTTCAAGTTTAGAAAATGTTTTATTTATTTTGTTGATGGCGCCAATTTTATTCAAGGGCAAACGTACAATTCTGCTTTGTTCGGCCAATGCTTGTAAAATACTTTGGCGGATCCACCACACAGCGTAAGAGATGAATTTAAATCCGCGGGTCTCATCAAAACGTTGTGCTGCTTTTATTAAACCTAAATTTCCTTCATTAATAAGATCGGGTAAACTTAAACCTTGATTTTGATATTGTTTACTTACAGATACTACGAAACGTAAGTTTGCTTTTACCAATTTATCTAATGCGCGTTGATCCCCATCACGAATTTTTTTCGCTAACACAACTTCTTCATCGGCAGTGATCAACTCTACTCTTGCAATATCTTGCAAGTACATATCCAACGAAGCGGTTTCGCGGTTTGTAATTTGTTTGGTTATCTTTAACTGTCTCATGTGTGTGTGTTTCTATTTAATACGCGCGGTTGTTAGTTAAGGTTGGGAGAATCATATAAGTGGTCGCTATAATTGAGTAAGTGTTTTAAATTATTGAGTAAGCGGTTTATTATATAGACTCCCTTATTCACAATACGCTGCCTGGGAGTGCCTGGTTGGGTGTTGAAAATATAATTTTAACATTTGACTTTAATTGCCGACCTTAGTTTAATGCTAAAGCGCCTGTATATAAGTAATTACGCATTAATTGAAGAATTGGATGTGAGTTTCCCCGGGCAATTAACTGTAATTACGGGGGAGACAGGTGCGGGAAAGTCTATTTTTTTGGAAGCCCTGGGGTTAGCTTTGGGTAACCGAGCCGATGCAGGCTCACTTCAAAACAAGGCCAAAAAATGCGTGATTGAGGCCGAATTTGAGGCAAAAAACTACGATTTAAGCGATTTTTTTGTTAAAAATGGACTAGATTTCGAAAATCCGGTGATTTTGAGGCGTGAAATTAATGGAGAAGGAAAATCGCGGTCGTTTATTAATGACAGTCCGGTTAATTTAAATGTGCTAAAAGAAATTGCAGATAATTTAATTGATGTTCACTCACAACATCAAACTTTATTGCTCAATCAAACAAAATTTCAATTACAATTGATCGATTCGTTTGCGGGAACAACAAATGATTTCGAATTATACAAAAAGTCATTCAAACAATTGCAAGAACATAAAAAACAATTAGAAGAATTAGAAACTAAAGAGAAGCAGGCGAAAAAAGATCTGGATTACTATCAATTTTTATTTAACGAGCTCAACGAATTTGAATTGGATGAGAATGATGTAAAGAAATTAGAAGAAGAAAGTGAAACGATGGAGAATGCCGAATTCATTAAATCGGCCTTGGTAAAAACATCGGTGAGTTTGGGCGGAGGAGAAACTAATTTGCTTTCGAGTATTGCCCAATTAAAACAACAATTACAATCCATCACAAAATTCAATACTACTTATAAGGAGTTGCTTGATCGCATCAATGCTTCGCACATTGAATTAAAAGATGTTTACAATGAACTGGAAAATGAAGAAGGAAAATTGACATTTGATCCGGAGAAACTGAACGAGGTAAATGATAAATTAGATAAGATCAATCGCCTTTTGAAAAAACATTCGGTGAATTCAATTTCTGAATTACTAAAGATAAAGGAAGAGATAGAAGGCAAATTACAATTGTTCAGTAGCCTGGAAGTTGAAATTGAAAAATTGAAAAAAGAAATTGTAAAAGTTGAAACTTCTTGTAAAAAACAAGCAAAAGATATTAGCGACAAACGCAAAAGATCCATTGGCGGAATTGAAAAAAGCATTGATTCTATTTTGAATGATCTGTCGATGGAAAATGCAAAGTTTAAAATTGAATTAAGAGCCAAAGAAGAATTAAGCGCTTCGGGCATTGATGAAATATCTCTGATGTTCTCGGCAAATAAGGGCGGTGAGTTTAAAGAACTTCATAAAGTTGCTTCGGGCGGAGAAATGTCGCGCTTGATGTTAAGTTTAAAATCTGTTCTTGCTCAAAAGCGCGCTTTACCAACCATTATTTTTGATGAGATCGATACCGGAATTAGTGGCGATGTTGCCAATAAAATGGGAAATATCTTTTCGCAAATGGCGGGCAAAATGCAGGTGATCAGCATTACACACCTACCCCAAATTGCAAGCAAAGGACAACATCATTTGTTTGTTTACAAAAACGATGATAAAGACAAAACGCGATCGTTCATTAAAGTTTTAAGTAAAGATGATCGCACTGTTGAAATTGCAAAAATGCTTAGCACGGGTAAACCAACCGAATCGGCTATTAAAAACGCGAAAGATCTGTTAAGCTCCAACTAAGTTCGTTAGCCACGAATTACACTAATTTCACCAATCTGTGTTTATGCGGTTAGATTAGTGCTAATTCGTGAAATTCGTGGATAAAAACGGTTAGCACTTGCATCATTAATACTATATTTGCATCACTAAAAAACTAACATGGGACACAATTTATTAAAAGGAAAACGCGGAATTATTACCGGCGCATTAGATGAAAATTCAATAGCGTGGAAGGTGGCGCAAAAATGCCACGAAGAAGGCGCAACATTTACGTTGACCAACGCCCCTATTGCTATGCGCATGGGTGCCATAAATAAATTAGCAGAAGAAACAGGATCAAAAATTATTCCTGCCGATGCAACCAGTGTAGAAGATCTTACAAAATTATATACAGAATCAATGAACGTGTTGGGCGGAAAAATTGATTTTGTTCTCCACTCTATTGGCATGAGCGTTAATATTCGCAAGAACATTCCTTATACCGAATTGAATTACGAATATTTTAATAAAGGCATCGATGTTTCGGCAATGTCGTTTCATAAAATGTTGGCGGTGGCTCACAAAATGGATGCATTGAACGATCACGCGTCGGTAGTTGCGCTTTCGTATATTGGCGCTCAACGCACCTATCCTTTTTATACGGATATGGCCGACATTAAAGCCATGCTGGAAAGTATTGCCCGCACATTTGGATATCATTATGGTAAACAAAAAAAGGTACGCGTTAATACCGTTTCACAATCACCAACCAAAACAAGTGCCGGCGGAGGCATCAAGGGCTTTAGTGAATTTTTTGATTTCGCGGAAATGCAATCGCCACTAGGAAATGCAAGTGCCGAAGATTGCGCAAGTTTTTGTATCGCTTTGTTCAGCGATCTAACGAGAATGGTTACAATGCAAAATTTATATCATGATGGTGGATATTCCTTCACCGGAGTTAGCCAAGAGCAATTGGCAGCAATGGGTAAATAATTAAATTGATATTTGCGAAACGCCTCGGTAATTTACCGGGGCGTTTTTTTATTTATCGATAGGCAAAAAAGATCTTGGCCAATTTCAACTTATAAAACTCTCGAGTATTTGAATAATTTCGCCATTCCTTTTCCATCTCCGCGAATTTTGAAGTAAATCAACACCATTATTAGAAAATTCGTTATAACTATTTGATTTTTAGATAGTTGTATTTAGTTTGTCAATACGAGCAAGTAGGCTGTCAATTTGATCGATCTTTCCGAACTAATTCTTCCCACTAATGCCTTTTGCTTTCAGTCTAAGGGGCGTTCATTACCCCATCCTCCCTTGGCATTGTCTTCACCTCAGGCCTTCCTTAAACGATCCTTTGTACGAATTCGAATTTAAGCGTTGTTTTACTTAATATTTTTAACAACACTTCTGGAGAGGTTTTCATAAATCATTAGGATACTTATAATTTATATGAATTTCTAATTATTCATCAATTTGAATAATTCATCTAATTATAAAAATTTGTTGATTCAATAATATTTGCATATTTAATATAAATCAAATTAGAAATATTTAATTAATATGAAATTGATAAACATAAATAAATATATTTAATATGATTATTGAAAATCTATTTCTATATCAAAAGCTCACCAAATGTATTGTTAAAAATATTAACTCTAAATGAAGTTTTGATCAAAATGAATGGTTGATAAGTTTAAATTGTTTCACGTGGAACCTGAAAGGATCCAAATAAAAAAGCGCCCTATAAGGACGCTTAACGAAGACTTCTTTTTGGTCGTTTAAGGCTTTTTAAAGACGTATATAACGCTTGAATAGTCTTTGCCTTGTTTGGCCCTTAGGTTTGATCTAAGTCCTGTAAAAAAGGCCGAAACATAGTTGACCTTTCCGGTCTTATATTTCTCGCTCAGCATGCTCACATAATAACTATCGAACTTCATTGGAAGAGATTCTACATATTTGAACCCGGCCTTTTGAACAACCTCAACCATTGTCTTTTCATCAAAGTGATAAAGATGTCTTGGAACATCGTAGGCTGCCCAAAACTCTTTATAGGTTTGTGCATCGTAACTCATATAGTTTGGAACGGCAATTATCAAAGCTCCGCCAGAATTTAATTTAGTGTTGAACCAAGAGAGTGTTTCATTCAGATCCATTACGTGTTCCAAAACGTGCCAAAGTGTAATGCAATTAAACTCTACATCCTTGAGATTGGCTAGTGCTGTTTTCACATCAGGATAAACCCTTGTGATCTTGTTCTCGTTCATTGCAAAATCTCTTGCCCCGGGATCAGGTTCTATCCCAAACACGTTCCACGTGGAACCGCGAGCAACCGAAAGAAACATTCCTGTACCGCATCCATAGTCCAAAAGGTTTCCCTTTTTGCTGTGTTTGGAGATAAGATTAAGCTTTCCTTTCAATGTATAATTGCGGACTGCTTTGTAGAGTTTGCTTATTAATCCTTTGCTGGTATTAGAGTGGGAGATGTAGCTTTCGGACTTATAGAAGTCTCCTATTTTATCTTCCGAAGGACGAGGGTTAGTGAATTTGAAACTGCAACTTTTACAAGAAACTATCTGAAATGTTTCTTGGCTTACGGTATAGTCCTTGCAGGAAATGAAAGGCTCAAAAGAGCTTCCGTTACAACATGGACAATTACTTAAACTGGTCATATATAAAATTGTTGCACGTGGAACACTAGCGTCCCATGTGCACTAAAAGTATAGAAATATCTGAAGGACTTACTCCCGAAATACGACTCGCCTGACCAATTGAAAAGGGCTTAAGTTTCTTAAGCTTTTCTTTCGCTTCGGTACTTAATGAAGAAATAGATTCATAATCGTAGTCGGGTCTTATTCTTAATTCTTCCAGGCGCTCAAGCTTGTCGGCGTTCTCCTTTTCCTTAGAAAGATAGCCTTCGTACTTGATCAAGATCTCGGCCTGTAAAATAGTTTCGAAATCAAATGGACTTAAGAAAGATTCTAATTCCGGATCCACTTTTCTCATTTGATTGATGTCGACATTGGGTCTTGAGAGTATATTGGTGTATTTTATTTTTTGATTAATAGGGGCAGAATCTATAGACGCCAAATAAGGATTTATGATCTCCGGCTGCGCGCTGGTTTCCTTAATGTGTTTCATGATCGCCTTATAGTTCTCTTCTTTTTTAAGAACAACATCAAGACGATCTTTTTTTGCCAAGCCAATATCATAGCCCAGTTTCGTTAAGCGGATATCGGCATTATCTTGTCTCAACAATAAACGATATTCTGCTCTTGAAGTAAACATTCGATAAGGTTCATCAGTTCCTTTTGTAACAAGATCATCTATCAAAACACCAATGTAGGCTTCGCTTCTTTTCAAAACAAATTCAGGTTTTTCATTCACTTTTAAATGCGCATTTATTCCCGCCATCAATCCTTGGCAAGCAGCTTCCTCATAACCTGTTGTTCCATTGATCTGCCCTGCGAAATATAAATTGTCAACTAATTTTGTCTCCAAGGTCATTTTTAATTGGGTAGGGGGGAAGTAATCATATTCGATAGCATAACCCGGGCGGAACATCTTAACTTTCTCAAAACCAGGGATTAACCTAAGTGCTTGATTTTGAATATCTTGCGGTAAAGAGGTAGAAAATCCATTTACATAGATCTCAACGGTGTTCCATCCTTCGGGCTCAACAAATATTTGGTGACGTTCTCTTTCCGAAAAACGGGTGATCTTATCTTCAATGCTTGGGCAATAACGCGGACCAAGACCTTGAATTCTTCCGGAATACATTGGAGATTTTTCGAATCCTGTTTTTAAAATATCGTGTACTTTTTGATTTGTGTAAGTGAGATGACAAGGAATTTGTTTTTTTAATTCACGAGGAACATTTGTTTTGTGCGAATTAAAGAACGGAGATGTATTGGGTAAATACGAAAATTTATCGGCTACCTCATCGCCTTCTTGCACTTCCATTTTACTATAATCCAAAGTGCGTCCGTCAATTCGCGGAGGAGTTCCGGTCTTCATCCTTCCGGATTCAAATCCTAATTTTACTAACTGCTCAGTGATCCCAAACGATGCGCTTTCGCCCATACGTCCACCCCCAATTTGTTTTTCGCCAATGTGAATTAACCCATTTAAAAAAGTTCCATTCGTAAGCACAACGCTTTTCGCTTTGAACTCAATTCCCATTCCCGTTACAACACCTTCAACGCGCTTTCCATCTTTGGAAATGATCAAGCTTTTAGCCATGTCTTGCCAAAAATCAACGTTGGGCGTTTGCTCTAACATTTCTCTCCAATAGGTTGCAAATTGCATGCGATCGTTTTGCGTGCGCGGACTCCACATAGCGGGGCCTTTACTTCTGTTCAACATTCTAAATTGAATAGCAGATCTGTCGGAAACAATTCCGCTATAACCCCCAAGGGCATCAATTTCCCTTACAATTTGTCCTTTTGCAATTCCGCCCATAGCAGGATTACAACTCATTTGTGCAATGGTTTGCATGTTCATGGTAAGGAGTAAAACCTTTGAGCCCATGTTGGCGGCTGCGGCGGCGGCTTCACAACCTGCATGACCTGCGCCAATGACTATGACATCGTAATTCTGTTCCAAGCGGGTACAAAGATACACTTTTCACGTAACCATTTTATAAGGCTTCCGTTACACAAAGGAAGGAGCTGGGGGTTAAATTATGATAAAAGCGTTAAATCGGCACTTTTCTTAAATAATTTTATGGAACCTGAACTTTGCCGCATCTAAATTACGTAAAACCTATACTATGAAAAAATTATTATCTATTGGAATGTTGAGCATGAGTTGTTTAATTGCCTCGGCGCAAAACAGCTCTGATTTTAAAGTGTTCACGCCTGCAAAAAGCGGAATAAAGACCACAGAAAAATTATTAGAATCGCTTATTGGCGAAGGGGTAGTTCTAAAGAATTACAGCATCACAAAATCGAGTGGTGAAGAAGCTTTTGGTTTTTTTGAAGATAGTAAAGAGCGTTTGGGGATGAAAAAAGGTTTAGTAATGACCACCGGCGGAATTATTGCCTTGTCAAGTAAGAATACTTCTCCATCGATGAGTAATAATACACATGCGCGCATTGAAGGAAGAGGTGTTGTTACACAAGAAACCGGTTATGCCGAATTAGAGAAATTAATTAATAATCAAAAAACATTTGATGCCTGTGTGATAGAATTGGATATTGTTCCAACCGCAGATACATTAAGTTTTAATTATGTGTTTGGGTCGGAAGAATATGATGAGTTTGTTGGAAGTAATTACAACGATATTTTTGCTTTCTTAATTAGCGGAAAAGGAATTACGGTAAATAAGAATTTAGCGGTTGTTCCTAATACAGAAATTCCCGTTTCGGTAAATACCATCAATAATGGAAGCGGAAATGGCTCGTATAAAGCGCGCCCAACCAATTCAACATTTTATGTAACAAATACTGATGGACATATAGGAATTGAATATGATGGCATGACAAAATTAATGCAGATCCGTCAGCCCGTTACGCCTTACGAAACGTACCATATTAAATTATGCATAGCCGACGTGAGTGATAATTCTTATGATTCGGGTGTATTTATTGAAGGGCAAAGTTTTGTTTCTTACGATAAAACATACAATGTATTATACAAAAAGAACGACAAAGAAATTGAGCCGGGTTATAAAACATTATTAGATAACTTGAGCAAAGAATACAAAAAACATCCGGAAGGAAAAATATTGATCACGGGTCATACCGACGAAGAAGGAGATAATACATTTAATATGACGCTTTCGTGCGAGCGCTCAACTATTGTAGGAAATTATTTAAAAGCAACGGGAATTCCTGCCGATAGAATTGTAGTAGATTGCAAAGGCGAAACTATGCCTGCTTATGATAATACAAAAGCGGTTGGTCAGGCCCTTAACAGAAGAGTAGAGGTAAAGCTAACGGGAAATTCACAAGCGTATCTTACGAAAAAAGCAAATGCAGATGCTGCTATTACCCCAGAGCTTTCGGAAAAATCAACGCTTATTAAAAACTTTCCAAATCCATTTATTGATATGACAACGCTTGATGTTTTTGTTAAGTCGGATGTAAAAGACGCAAGTATTACCATTATGGATGTTAACGGAAAACAAGTAAAGACCATTCATTTATTGGAGCGCGGAAATACCAATGTAAATTTTGATGGGCAATCTTTAGCAAAAGGAATTTATATGGCAACGCTGAACACAGATGGTGCCAAACAAAATACTTTGAAAATAATTCTTCAGTAAAAAACTATAGGAGATTTAATTTACCTAACAATTCCTCGCGGTATGAACCACCAACGGGAATTGTTTTTTTATCGTTCTCCAATACCACATTTTGATTTTCGATCGCTTGAATTTTATCTATTCGCGCAATGAACGAACGGTGAACGCGAATGAATTGAGTGTTGCCCAATTTCTTTTCAATGTCCTTCATGGTACTGTGAACTGTATAGCGCGCGTATTGTGTGTTAATGATCACATAATCTTTTAGCGCCTCTACGTAATAAATATCTTTTAGAAGTATCTTAACTAATTTACTGTTAGCTTTTACAAATAAAATATCAGCTCCGGCCTCGTCTTTGTTTTCTACTAAAGAATAAAGGAAGTCGCGTTCTTTTTTTAGCTCCAGGTCTTTTTTGTGTTTATATGCGCTCATTTCAATTGAGCTGTGAAGATCGATCTCTTTGAATGGTTTTAAAATGTATCCGTAAGGTTCAGTGATCTTTGCTTTACTTAAAGTTGCTTCATCGGCGTAAGCGGTTAAATAAATTATAGGAAGGTTCATGGTTTCCTTTAATTTTTCGCTTACATCAATTCCTGTCATTGGGCCTTTGATCATGATATCCATCAACACAAGATCCGGATTTGTATCCTGAATTTGTTGAATTGCCTCAGCGCCATTATTGGCAACGCCAACTACATTATAGCCCAGTTTTACCAAGCTGTTTTGAATATCCTTTGCAACAATGCTCTCGTCTTCTACAATAAAGATATTTAATTTGCTATTTTCCATTGATCTAAATTAAAAAACTAATATTTACTCTTGTTCCTTGCGGTTCTGTTCTTTCAAAATTGATCTTTCCGTCTATCTGATCGATGAGCGTATAAACCAGCTGAAGTCCAAGAGTTCCGCTTTTTTCGGTGCTAATATCGGGACCAATTCCAACCCCGTTATCTTGCACAGTTAAAAATACTAATTTGTTCTCAGTTCGCAAATTTATAGAAATTATTCCTTTGATAGAGTTAGGGAAGGCGTGTTTTATGGAATTAGTGATCAACTCGTTAATAATTAGGCCTAAAGGAATAGAAATATCAAGGTTCAGGATGGTTTTTTCGCAGTTAAGTTGCAGTTGCAATCTCTCAGGCGACACCGAATAAGAGTGAATAATGTTGCTAATAAGTTGCGTTAGATACTCATTAAAGTTTATTGAAGAGAATGTTTTATTCTGATATAGGCTTTCGTGAATATACGCCATTGTTTTGATCCGGTTCTGACTCTCGCGTAATAAATTTAAAATATTACTGTCGCTTGTGTAAGATGATTGAAGGTTCAAAATACTGGAGATGATCTGCATATTATTTTTTACACGATGATGCACTTCTTTCAATAATACTTCTTTTTCTTTCAGTGATTGTTTGATGTGTTCCTCGTTGAGTTTTGTTGCCGTAATGTCGTGCGCAATTCCTGAAACCTCCATGATCTCATCCTTTTCCATTACTGGATTTAGAAAAACATCTAAAAAAACTTTTTCTCCTTTTTTTCCGATAAGCTCTAATTCGAAATTTATTTTTTCACCTTCAAATGCTTTACCATAATTATTCTCCATTCTTTTTATGTACTCTTCGTTCTCAAGCATTTTTCCACGGTCGAGGGGCTCGCCTAATTTAGGGACAGACTCGTAAACTTTATGAATGAGGTCGGTATAGTTCTTATTGAATGAGGTTAAATTATTTTCTCTATCAACTGTCCAAATATAGTGTGAGCTTCCTTCAAAGAGCGCATGAAGTTTTGCGGTTTGCCTGAACGTGCTTTGTTCAGCCGTAACTTTTTCGGTAATGTCTTTTCCTAAACCATATACTTCCACGATCTCTCCTGTCTCGTTATAAATTGGGTGGAGATAAAATTGCATATCGTATTCTCTGCCGCTCGCGTCTCTTCTTTCGGAAACAAACTCCAGTGGCTTTCCTTTAAATACTTCTTTATACATTTCTTTCCATTGGCCCCATATTTTAAGAGCCACTTTATTATTCTTAAGGTCGTCTAAGCGTCCTCCAAGTTTTGGGTAAGATCTATAAAAGTCGTGGAAGGTGTCGGCAAATTTTCTATTAAAAGAAGTGTATCTATATTCTTTATCTACTGTCCAAAGTGTTTGATTTCCGCTTTCAAAGATCGCCTTCATTCTGGAAGTTTGTTCCATGATCTTTTTCTCGGCGCCTTTCCTTAATTCAATTTCCTTTACCAGTTTTTTATTGTGTTCCTCGGTTAGTTCGGCTTTTATCCTCGCTTTCTCCAAGATCTCTCTTTCGGTAATATCTTTTACCAACGAAAGCACGCAGTTTATTCCATTGTATCTAATCGGCACCGTTTTTATTTCGACATTAATGTGCTTGCCTTTACTATCGCTGATCTGGTAATTGATAAATTCAAATTCTTTTCCTTCGGTGGCCGCCCTCATTCGCTCAATAGCTCTCGAGCGTTGTTCGGGTATAATATAATTTATTATGAATTTTCCGATAATATCTTTTTCGCTGCGAACCCTTAAGAGTTCTACCGCTTGTTTATTGCACATTAAACAAACTCCCTTATCGTGAATAAAGAACGAAATGGGCGATTGATCCAATAATAATTTATAATCGCTCCATTTTTGGTCTAGTTCTTTTTCTTTTTCTTTAAGATCGTTTATGTTTCGAACGATGCCAAACAAAAAACTGATCTTGCCTTTTTCATCGCGAATGGGATTAATGTGGTCTTCCATCCAAACGGTTTCGCCCTTACTATTCTGTATTTGAAAATCTACTTTATGTTGGGTATAAGTTCCCTTTAGTTGCATTTTTGCGGCAACTTTTTCGTGCTCCTTGAACGCGTTCGTTTTTCCAATAGTTCTTTTGTTAAGATAAAAAGGGTCTTTATAGATCTCTTTTGGATCGTATCCTAAAACTTTTTTTACTGAGTTGCTTATAAAAAGATATTTTGGTTTTGGATGATAGGTATAAAAATAAATAATGTCGTGAGCATTATTAGCGATAAGCCTTAATTGTTCCTGAGTAATATTGAGCTGGGCCTCGGTTTCTTTTTGTTTTGTAAC
Organism: Sphingobacteriaceae bacterium; assembly: GCA_023251775.1. GTDB lineage: Bacteria > Bacteroidota > Bacteroidia > B-17B0 > Aurantibacillaceae > Aurantibacillus. Next base: position 36,446 of record JAHEYC010000028.1, read on the forward strand.
ATCGCGACTAACGCTTAAAATAGAAACAACCTTGCCCTTTTCGTTCTTAACCGCGCTCTGAATGGTCTCAAGCCAAATAATATTTCCATTTTTACCGATGTATTTTGAGATGTTGCGCTCATTCTTTTGTACATACTTTATATAGGCCTCGGTTTTAGTGGGAAATTTCTTTCGATCATCGGGATGTAATATCCGTGAGAATAATTCTTTTTTATTCAGCCATTCTTTAATAGAATATCCTAAGATCTTTTCGGCCGATTCGCTGATGTAGGAGTAATGCTCTTTTGGATAAAGGTCGTACTTAAAAATAATGTCAGCACTATTTTTACCAATGAGTTCTAGTATGGTTTTCGCTTGCTCTAACTCACTATACGATCTTTTACGATCTGTGATCTCATAAAAAATTGCTTGTGTTGCTTTTACTTCACCAACGGAAACCACATTTGATTTTGCCTCAACATCAATAAGATTCTTCTTGCTATCCCTTATCTTTAATTCGAGTGGCTGAAAGTCTTCCCCTTTGGTGATCTTCAAATTATTCTCTTTTATGCGCTTATGATATTCGGGTAAAATAAAATCAAAAGCGTTCAGCTTTGAAACATCAAGGTTCTTTTTTGGGAGTTTTAAGAGTTCCTTGGCTTTTTGATTTAAAAAATAAATCTTTTTGTTGTCGAAAATAACAAGCGGAATAGATAAAAGATTGAGTGCCGAAAAATCCTGAGTTTCCTTTTTCACAAAACGATATTATGGTTTACTTCTAATGGTTTGTGTTTTATCTTCTCCTATCTTGATATTATAGGTTCTAACACTCTGTTCGTAGGTTGGAAATATTTTATCGCCCTGCCATCTGATCTCAATATCATCTTTATAAAAAACAGTAAGATAATTATAGCCAAGGTCGTCGTAAAATTTCCAATCTCCCTCTTTTAGTCCGCCTTGATAGCTTCCTTCTACCATTTTTTTACCATTACGATAATAGAATGTGTGATAGCCCTCGGGCGTTCCTTGTATAAATTTACCGACAAACAGTTTTGTTTTTTCGGGTTTATAAAATCCTTTCCATAAACTATCAGGCTCGTCGTTCACAAAATTACCGTACTCATAATATTCAGAGTTCTCATAATTCCACATTCCTTCTTTTCTGTTATCTATCCAATTTCCTTTGGTAATTATTTTTCCCGCTTCGGTATAATCTGTCATTATTCCTTCTCGCTTTCCGTTCACATAATTCTCTTCGCGCATTAAATTCCCGCTTTCGTAATACCATTTCCAAACTCCTTGCGTGCGGCCTTTTTTATCGTAGCGTCCTTTTTGTTCTAATTTACCCGACGAATAAAAAAATTCCCATTCGCCAGTTCGTGATCCCGCAACATAAATTCCTTTTCCTTTAAATTCTCCGGTAACATGGTATTCTATCCAAGGACCAATTCTATTTCTTGCGCTATCAACTTGGCCTTTTGCCACAACTGTGCCATTAAAATATTCAATGGCGCTATCAGGGATAGAATAATTACTGCACATCCATTTTTTATGAAATATCTTTAATGAATCATTATAATATTCTACCGAATCGCAAATTCTTGCGGGTTTATAATGATAATGTGTGCCAATTGCAACACCCTCATCATACACGCCCTCGTATTTTAATGAGCCGTCGCTGTATTTTTCTTTATACCATTCTACCTGACGAGTTTCGGGAGCGCGAGGTAAGAATTTTCCGTTATCGTATTTTTTAATTGATGTAAGATTTCCTTTTTTATCATATTCCTTTACAAAACCATCAATAGAATCGTTCAAATAAATAGCTTCTTTTTTAGGATCACCGTTCGGATATAGCTCTTTCCATAAACCTTGCTTTCTTCCTAATTCATCTTTGCGATTTATTTTTTCGTTGCTTGTTGTAAATCCAACTTTATAATTTACTATAGAAATAACCGTAGAGTCCTCTGCGTATTCATAAGCAGTACCGTCTTGTTTTCCATTCACATAATTAATAATGGTTTTAAGTTTGCCGGAGGTATAGAATTTTTTTGCCGGACCTTCTTTTACATCATTCGCATACGTTTCCGAAGAAGTAACTCTTCCGAGTGTATCATATAAATTAGTTAGTCCGTTCTTTTTTCCTTCTTTATAATTTACAGCGCGGGTAACTCTTCCTCTTTCATCGTAAAAACTCCATGTACTATCTAACTGAAAATTTTTGCGATTTCCTGCGATCTTTAAATTGCCATTCAAATAATAATTCTTCCAAAAACCATCAGGCTTTCCGTCTTTCATATTTCCTTCACTGCTAATTTTACCATTTTCGTAATAAAATTTTTGATACCCATTCTTTACGGTAGTTTGTGAAAACGAAAAGATAGCGCTTATTAAAAAACCTAGGAATATATAGTGTTTACGGGACATCTTGGACTTATAAATCTACTAAAAAAATACCAGTTGTTAAAGTCCGAATTTAGCCGATAATTCAAGCATTTTTAGGATGGGACGCTTGGCTTTTTCCATTAGATCTACATTCATAACGAGTTCGGGCTGCTCATATTTTAAGGAAAGGTAAATTTTTTCTAATGTATTGAGTTTCATATAGGGACAATCGTTACAAGCGCATGAATTATTAGGTGGTGCGGGAATAAATGTCTTATTAGGACTTGCTTTTTGCATTTGATGTAAAATACCTGTTTCTGTCAATACAATGAACTCTTTATCATCACTTTTTTTGGAATAATTTAACAGTGCTGTTGTACTTCCTATAAAATCTGCATGTTCTAAAATAGCTTCTTCACATTCCGGATGCGCAATTATCTTTGCTTTTGGATTTTGAACTTTTAGTTTTATTAATTTTTCTAAACTAAAAATTTCATGAACCATACATGTTCCATCCCATAAGACCATATTTCGTTTTGTTTTTTTATTAATATAAGCTCCAAGATTTTTATCCGGTGCAAATATTATTTTTTGATCTTTTGGTAAGCTCTCTACAATTTGAACCGCATTACTACTTGTACAAATAATATCTGATAATGCTTTTATTTCGGCTGTACAATTAATATAAGTAATGATAATATGATCGGGATGTTTTTCTTTAAATTCTTTAAATTTATCTGTAGGACAAGAATCGGCTAAACTACATCCGGCATTAAGATCTGGAATTAAAACTTTTTTTGTTGGATTTAAAATTTTTGCGGTCTCGGCCATGAAATGAACTCCGGCAAACAAAATGATATCGGCATTTGTTTTTTGAGCTTGTTGCGCCAGTCCTAAGCTGTCGCCAATGTAATCCGCAATGTCCTGTATGTCGTTGTTCTGGTAATAGTGAGCCAAAAGTAGAACGTTCTTTTCTTTTTTCAAAGTTTTTATTTCTTCAAAAAGATCTAAACTTGGATCAACCTCTTTATCTAATAACATATATATATTTTTAAAATAAATTAAATATTACTATTATTATAAGGTGTTAGTATGGTTAGTAAAGAATTAAATAAAAATTAGGAGATAGGGGTTATTACACATTATGAATACGTTATAAACAAAGGTAAAGGTTTAAACATCTGGAAATCAAAGATAGCGAGTTTAATTAACATGTCTTAATTACTCTTAACACTCATAACTTTCATCCTATTTTGATTGTTTATATACCCAATTTCGTTCTTAAAACTTCTTGCAGATAAATTTAAAATGATAGTGTAAAACTCAAACATCATCTGCATAACATAATAAGTTAACAATTGGGTAAAATCTTATGTTTTGTTTATGAGACAAAAATAATAATATTAACATGCTTTTGAGTGATTTGTGTTAATACCACATCGCTGAACATCAGCCGATTATTTTATGAGTGTTAATTAACGTTGATTACTACTTTTA
>JAHEYC010000110.1 GCA_023251775.1 Sphingobacteriaceae bacterium
CAAACGCCCGTTTTAAACGTAATTCGCTGCGAACAATGCCCACATAATTACTCATGATCTGTTGTACTTCTTTTTTGGATTGTGTAATTAAGATCATTTCTTCAGGATGTTCAGTGCCTTCTGCATTCCAGTTAGGAATATTTTCTTTTAATGAGAGTTTTGTTATTGCATGTGAAGCGTGTTCGAATGCGCGATGCGAAAAAACTAATGCTTCTAATAACGAATTACTCGCCAAACGATTTGCCCCATGCAATCCGCTGCAAGCGCATTCGCCAATAGCGTATAATTGTTCAATAGTTGATCGTCCGAATTCATCAATAATAATTCCACCACACAAATAATGTTGCGCAGGAACAACAGGGATCATTTTGATAAAAGGATCAATTCCTAAATTGATGCACTTATTATAAATATTCGGGAAATGTTCAATAAATCCTTTTCTATCTAAATGCCGGCAATCTAAATACACAAATTCTTCTCCGCGAATTTTTAATTCATTATCAATTGCTCTTGCAACAATATCACGAGGTGCTAAAGAACCGCGTTTATCATAACGACCCATGAATTCCTCTCCATTTTGATTTTTTAATACAGCACCAAATCCACGCATAGCCTCCGTAATTAAAAAACTGGGATGCTCTTCGGGTTTATACAACGAAGTAGGGTGGAACTGCACAAACTCCATATCTTTTACATGTCCCTTTGCGCGATATACCATCGCAATTCCATCTCCGGTGGCAATAGTTGGGTTTGTAGTTGTTGCATACACATTTCCTGCACCGCCGGTTGCCATGATCGTAATTTTTGAAAGCACCGTATCAATATGTCCGTTGCGCGTATTTAAAATATAAGCACCGTAACATGTAATGCCCGGAGTTTTAGAAGTTATAATTTCTCCTAAATGATGTTGTGTGATAATGTCGATCGCATAATAGTGATCGTAAACCGTGATATTTGGATCCTTATTTATTTTTTGTAATAGAGCGCGTTCAATTTCGTAACCTGTAATATCCTTATGATGTAAAATGCGATTTTCTGAATGTCCGCCTTCTTTTGCAAGATCGTATTCGCCTTTTTTATTCTTATCAAATTGTGTTCCTAATTCAATTAATTCTTGCACGCGAGCGGTTCCTTCGGTAACAACCATTCGCACTATTTTTTCATCACATAATCCTGAGCCTGCAATTAAAGTATCTTGAACATGTTTTTCAACGCTGTCGCCATCATGCCAAACGGCTGCAATTCCGCCTTGAGCGTATTTCGTATTGCTTTCATCCTGATTACTTTTGGTAATAAGGATAACTTTACCCTTTTGAGCCGCCTTTAAAGCAAAGCTCAATCCGGCAATACCCGAACCAATAACAAGGAAGTCTGTTTTTATTTGCATGAAACTGAAACTTTAGCAAATTTAATCAAAATAATCCCTTTTTGCTTCGTATTTTTGTGGGGTAAAAGATCATGGAAATTCACCAAATGCCCTATATTATATATGCCGAGGAGACCCCAAACCCCGGTAGTCTTAAATTTGTGGCCAATAAATTGCTTTTAGTAAGCGGGGCTACGGCAGAATATCAGTCGTCTAACGAAACAAAGGATGCGCCTATTGCACAAGCCTTATTCAATTTTCCTTTTGTGAAACGTATTTTTATCGCATCTAATTTTATTTCGATCGCAAAAACGGATGCAGTAGAGTGGGAAGAAATTAGAGATGAACTTCGTGTGTTTATTACCGATTATTTGAATAAAGGAAATGCAGTGATAAATAAATTACCGCAAAAAGAAGTGGCGAAAGATAATACGTTCAAAGAAACCGTAAGTGTAAATACACAGCATGTTGCACCTACAAACGATATAGAAAATAAGATCATTGAAGTATTGGAGCAATATATTCGTCCTGCTGTTGAGCAAGATGGAGGATTAATTACTTTCAAAGAATTAAAGGATGGAATTGTTACCGTTCAAATGCGAGGAAGTTGTAGTGGTTGTCCGAGTAGTACTATGACATTAAAAGCAGGCATTGAAGCTTTACTAAAGCGCTTACTTCCAAATGATGTGAAGGAAGTTGTGAGTGAGGCGTTATAAATAGGATCATAAAAGTATTTAGTAAGAGCGGGATTTTATTCCGCTTTTTTTATTTTATTATTTGGGCGTGCCGGCGAGGCTCACTCAAAATTTACTGGAAGTTCGCTCGCCGTCGCGCTTTTCGCTACAAGCCTGCTTGTCCTTTGCTATGTTTGTAGGGCTGCGGTAGCTCCTAAAGTCGCTTCCTCGCCCAACAAACATTAGCAAAGTCCTGCGCAGGGCTTTTCGCTACAATCGCTCACACAACATGGAATTACCTCTGTACCCCTTGTGCAAAAACTCCGTGTTCTCTGTGGTTTCTGCATCTATAGATCCGCGTTGATCATAAATAATCCGCGTCATCTGCGTGCAATTTGGAATAAAATCCTATTTTTATAACATTAAATTTAATTCTAAATACCTCTATCAACTTCTTGGGCCTTTAGTGGCTGTAATTTTTTGGTTATTCATTGATCTTGATCCAAAAAATCCGAATATCAGTTTAATGGCCGGTGTTGCGCTTTGGATGGCCATTTGGTGGGTTACCGAAGCAGTAAGTTTGGCTGTAACAGCAATTGTGCCCGTATTAATGTTGCCCGTTTTGGGAATTGCCGAAGTAAAAAATGTAGCGCAGCAATATACGGATAGCATTATCTTTTTATTTTTTGGAGGTTTTATGTTAGCCTTTGCTATTGAAAAGTGGAATTTGCATAAACGAATAGCTTTAAAAATTTTATCTATTGTCGGGAAAAGTCCGCGTACAGTTTTGTTGGGCGTAATGATCTCAACTTTTTTAATCAGTAATTGGATAAGCAATACTGCCACAACCGTTATGTTATTTAGCGCTGTGCTTGCACTTATTCATGAGACAAAACAATATCTAAAGCACGATAAAGAAAAATTTGCTGCGGCCATGTTGTTAGGATTAGCTTTTTCGGCAACTATTGGTGGAATGGCAACGCCTGTCGGAACGCCGCCAAATATGTATTTTTTTAAAGTTTTTCGCGAAACGTATGCACAAGATTATGATTTCAATTTTTTAAAATGGAGTATGATCGGTTATCCAATTGCCATAACATTTTTAATGGTGTGTTATACGGTGTTGAGTAAATATTTTATGAAGAACTTGCATTCGTTCGAGATAGGAAGAGACTATTTTCGAGAGCAGTATAAAAAGTTAGGTAAAATGGGACCGGAAGAAAAATGGGTATTTGGAATTTTTATTTCCTGTGTTCTGTTATGGTTCTCAAGGGCAGATATCGATCTTGGAACTTTTAAAATTCATGGCTGGGCAAATTTATTTAAAATGCCGAAGTTCATTGATGATTCCTTTGTTGCATTGACCGCTGCTTTATTATTATTTCTTATTCCAAGTAAAACAGATAAAGGAAATGCATTATTAGAATGGGAAGATGCTAAAAAGATCCGTTACGATATTATTTTAATGTTCGGCTCAGGTTTTGCATTGGCTTATGGATTTGAAGTTACAGGTTTGAGCAATTGGTTAGCTAGTCAGTTATTGGTATTAAAAGGCGTTCCGGTTATTTTTATTATTTTGGGGATCTGTTGCATTGTAACAATTATCAGCGAATTTGCGAGTAATATTGCCAGTATACAATTAGCCATACCGGTTATGATGGCCCTGCAAAAGAATATTGATGTTTCGCCTTTATTATTGATGATCCCTGCCACGTTTGCATCTTCAATAGGATTTATGCTGCCTGTGGCCACCGCGGCTAATACCATTGTGTTCGGGACAAAAATGATCCACACAAAGGATATGTTCAAAGTTGGTTTGATATTGGATATATTAGGAATTTTAATCATAACTTTGATGTGTTATTTATATCTGGCATGATAGTAGCAAAACAAATCCATAAATCGTACGGCTCGCTTGAAATATTAAAAGGCGTTGATCTTCAAATTAATTCAGGCGAAGTTGTTTCTATTGTGGGTTCTTCGGGGGCCGGTAAAACTACATTACTTACAATTTTGGGGACATTAGATCGTCCGGATTCGGGACAAGTTTTAATTAACGGACAAAATGTTGTTGAGCTCAATGATAAAAAATTAGCAGCTTTTCGTAATCATAACATTGGTTTTGTTTTTCAATTTCATCATTTATTGCCTGAGTTCAACGCCCTTGAAAATATTTGTATTCCTGCTTTCATTTCAAAACGATCAAAAAAAGAAGCAGAGACTAGAGCGTTGGAATTATTAGAGTTATTTAATTTGAAAGATCGGGCAACTCATAAACCTTCGGAGTTGAGTGGGGGAGAGCAACAACGTGTGGCGGTTGCCCGCGCGCTCATTAATAACCCAAAAGTTATTTTTGCCGATGAGCCAAGTGGAAATTTGGACAGTAATAATGCGAACGAATTACATCAATTATTCTTCAAGCTTCGCGATGAGTTAAAACAAACATTTGTTATCGTAACTCATAATACCGAATTGGCTAAAATGGCTGATAGAACTTTGGTGATGAAGGACGGAAGGATATCTCTCTAATGGAACGCGGATGACGCGGATCGTTTATGATCTTCGCTGATCTTTTTAACTCTGTGACCTCTGTGAATAACTCTGTGAAATGCAAAGCATCTCTGTGGTTTCTGCCTCTTAAACGATCAACTCTCCCTGTTGCATCTCGTAAAGCATTTTGAATTTGCTTTCGGTTGAGAGTAATTCTTTTAAATTTCCTTGTTCTATCACTTCACCTTTTTCCATGACAATAATTTTATCTGCATTTTTAATGGTAGATAAACGGTGTGCAATAATAATAGAAGTTCTTCCTTGTGTGAGAATATCGGTTGCTTTTTGTAAAAGCTGTTCGGTTGGTGTATCAATAGAAGCAGTTGCTTCATCTAAAACAAATATTTCGGGATTGTAAACGTAGGCTCTGATGAAGGCGATCAATTGTCTTTGTCCTGCGGATAAGCTTATACCCCTTTCTCTTACATCATAATCAAATCCTCCCGGTAAACTCATAATAAAATCGTACAATCCAATTTGCTTGGTGGCTTTTACAACTTCTTCTTTATTAATACCCGGATTATGCAGGGTGATATTATTAAAGATACTATCGTTAAATAAAAAAACATCTTGTAATACAACACCAGTATTCTTTCTTAAAGAGGATAATGAATATTCTTCAATTCCTTTTCCATCAATGGAAATGCTTCCCTTATTATACTCATAAAATCTACTGAGTAAATTAATGATGGTAGATTTTCCAGAGCCTGTGGCCCCAACAAATGCAATGCGTTCGCCTTTTTTTATTTCGAGATTGATATTCTTTAATACATAATTATCATTGGTATAAGCAAACCAAAGATCTTTGAATATGATCTTATCATGTATTTTCGTAAATTCTGTTTTGCCCTTATCAGGAATAATTTCGTTGGTGTCTAAGACTTTAAATACCCTATCTGCCGCAACAATTCCCATTTGTAAGGTATTTAAACGATCGGCCAGCATACGAATAGGGCGGAACATCATATTAGTTAGCATCACAAAAAACGTAAGGTCACCTAAAGTTACATGAAACGTTGAAGATTTAACTCCCGCGTACCAAATTACCAAAGCAATAGCAACCGAAGAAAGTATCTCAACCACAGGAAAAAATATGGAGTAATAAAATATCGAACGGATATTGGCATTGCGGTGTTGTTGATTTATCACTTTAAACTTATCATGCTCATCTTTTTCTTTATTGAACAGTTGAATAATGCGCATGCCTGTGATATGTTCTTGTGTGAAGGTATTTAAATTAGAAACTGCATTTCTTACTTCATTAAATGTTTTCTTTACACCGTTTTTAAATAATGCGGTGGCAATAAATAAAAGCGGAATAGTTGTAAATACTAATAAAGCCAAGACCCAATTTTTCCATAACATTACACCTGCAAAAACAATGAGCATGACTATATCTCCTGCTATAACAATAAATCCTTCCGAAAATACATCACTCAAACTTTCAATATCCGAAATAGAGCGCGTAACCAGCATTCCAACGGGTGTAGTATCAAAATACGTATTCTTTAATTTTAAAATATGACGGTAGATCTGATTTCTTAGATCTTTCACAATACTCTGCCCTAAGAAATTAGTTGTGCTTATGTTGGCGTATTGAATAATGGCTTCGATAAAAATTAGTCCGAGTATAATAAGACATGAATTATTGAGTCCTTCAATGCTTTTATTCTCCGAAACATCAGTAGTTAAAGCATCGCTCACTAAAAGTGGTCGTAAAATTGCTAAGCCTGCTAATGAAAGTGTAAATAAAATGGAAAACCCAAACCTTAATTTATAAGGCTTGGAATAACTTAAGATCCTCTTAATGAGTTTGGGATTTAATTTATTTTCCTTTTTTTCACTCACTTAACTGGTCTTTGGGATATTCGATAGCAACTAGAAATAATGCATTGGCGGGAACATTATTCCCTGCTTTACTTCTGTCTTTTGCTTCAATCACTTTTCTAAATTCTTCAAAGGTCATTTTATTTTTGCCTACTTGCAAAAGTGTTCCAACAATGGCGCGCACCATTCCTCTTAAAAAGCGATCGGATGTAATAGTAAAACGCCATTCGCCATCGCCAACTTTTTGCCATACAGCTTTGGTTATTTTGCAATTGTTGGTCTTTGTTTGTGTATTTAGTTTACTAAAACTTGTAAAATCTTTATACTCCAATAAAATTTGCGCTGCTTTATTCATCAACTCAAAGTCAAGATCACCATACATATAATAGCTAAAGCGATCTATGAATGGATTTTTTTGTTGATGTAAAAAATAATAATACGTCCGCGATAAAGCATCAAAACGCGCATGCGTTTTTTCGTCAACTTGTATTATATCCTGAATAGAAATTTCAGGAGGCATGATAGTGCTGAATTTATAAACCCAATGTGCTTTATTGCTTGTAAGGTCGGCACATTCGCTATCAAAGTGAGCGATATAATTTTTGGCGTGTACGCCTGTGTCGGTTCGTCCGCAACCTACCAACTCAATATTTTCTTTTAATAAAAGGCCTATCTTTTCCTGAACTGTTTGTTGAACAGTATTTGGGGTATTATCTTGAACCTGCCAGCCATTGAAATTAGTGCCGTTATAAGAAAGTTTAAGAAAGTACCTAGCCATGTGCCAAAGATACTTAACTTTGCGCATTCGGTAAAATGAGCAAGATCAAAAAGAACTTTGAATTACAGGGACTTGAGATAGTAGATACTTCTACTGATGGAAAAGCTATTGCCAAACATGAGAATTTGGTTGTTTTTATTGAGGGCGCAGTTCCGGGAGATGTAGTTGATGTAATGGTGCATCGCAAAAAAAATAGTTATGCCGAAGCAAAAGTCATTAGAATTGTTACGCCATCAAAAGATAGGATCGAACCTAAGTGTGAGCATTTTGGAACTTGCGGTGGTTGTAAATGGCAAAGTTTATCATATGCAACGCAATTGTATTATAAACAAAAATATGTTACCGATGCATTCACACGAATAGGAAAACTAACTTATAGCGATGTGACTCCGATCTTAGCAAATAAAGAACCTTATTTTTATCGTAATAAATTAGAATTCTCTTTCTCAAACAAAAAATGGTTGACCAATGAAGAAATAAAGAATGGAATTGAAGTTCCAAATAAAAATGCTTTAGGATTTCATATTCCCGGCTTGTTTGATAAGATACTTGATATCAATAACTGTTATTTACAAGCTGAGCCTAGTAATTCTATTCGTTTAGCGATTAGAGAATTTGCTTTAAAAAATAACTTTACTTTTTTTGACATTCGAAGCAAAACAGGTTTTTTAAGAACGGTCATTATTCGTACTACTTCTACTAAAGAAGTGATGGTAGTATTAAGTATGTTTGAGAATAATGAAGAAGACATGAAAGCGCTTTGTTCGCATTTGAAAGATAAATTCCCTCAAATAACATCCTTACAGTACGCTCATAATCCTAAAGGGAACGATACCATTCAAGATCTAGATATTAAAACTTTTTCAGGAAAAGATCATATCACCGAAGAAATGGAAGGCTTGAAATTCAATATCAGTGCTAAATCTTTTTATCAAACAAATTCGGAGCAAGCTTACGAACTTTATAAAGTGGCAAGAGCGTATGCGCAATTAAAAGAAACCGATATTGTTTATGATCTTTACACCGGCACAGGAACCATTGCAAATTTTATTGCGCGTGATTGTAAAAAAGTAATTGGAATTGAATATGTAGAAGCGGCTGTAAAAGATGCTTTCAAAAACTCGGAGCATAATGGAATAAAAAATACATTCTTCGCCGCAGGGGACATGAAAGATATATTCACATACGAGTTCGTAAATACGCATGGAAATCCGGATGTAATTATTACAGATCCGCCGCGCGCAGGAATGAGCCCTGAAGTAATAACCGTAATGATGAATTTAAAAGCAAAACGAATTGTATATGTAAGTTGTAATCCAAGTACACAAGCGCGCGACTTGGCTCTAATGGAGCATTTATATCGTATTGACAGAGTTCAACCCGTAGATATGTTCCCACAAACAGCACATGTAGAGAATGTGGTGCTTCTTACCTTAAAATAGAGGGAAAACACTTGTTTTTTTGGAAAATACCTATTACTTTGGTTTAATAAAACTTATTCATCATGATACATTTTAAATCGTCGAAGATCCTTATTCCCATTGATTTTAGCGAAACATCTTTGCTAGCAATACAACACGGTGCTTTTGTTGCGCAATACACAAAAGGAGAAGTGTGTTTATTACATGTGATCAATTCGAATTATACACGTCAGAATTTATTTTTGCCGGTATTACAATTAAACGATCCGCATGAGTTTGAAAAGAAAGTTGAGAATAAATTAAATCAGCTTGCCAATGATGTACGTTCGGAATTTGGTGTTACGGTAGAATGCATTATCAAAACCGGTGTTCCGGCAACTGAGATCAATGATACCATTAAAGAAATTGATGCGTCGTTGGTAGTGATGGGAACACACGGTTATGCACCCGTTGAGGAATTGGTTATAGGAAGTAATGCTTTGCGTGTGATCACCAAAGCAAATTGTCAGGTAATGACCATGAGCAAAGGAACCGCGCATAAAGGATATAATAAAATTGTGATCCCTATTGATAATAGTATTCACTCTCGTCAAAAAGTGGTGTATGCTATTGAAATGGCAAAACAATTCAGTGCACATTTATATGCTGTTGCTTTGTTAGGTCCGGAAGATGAAAACCATAAACCTCAAATGGAATTAATTTTACATCAGATCCAAAAATTAGCTAAAGAAAAAGATGTTATGTATACTTCTGAAGTTTTATCAGGATTGAAAAATCGCGCTACAGCTACGGTGAATTACTCCGAAAAAATTGGCGCAGATCTTATGGTGATCATGAGCGATCAGGATGCTGAGTTAAGCGGATTCTTTTTAGGACCGTATGCACAACAAGTTATTCATTTAAGTAAGATACCTGTCATTACTGTAAAACCCGAAGAACACCCCGAGAACATCAATTTCACCATTTTGAGCGGAACAAGCGGGATATAAAGCCGTTTTTTCACCCAGATATAATTAAATGCTTGCCATTTGTAAAACCCTGCCTTATTGGTGGGGTTTTGTTTTGGATATTTGTATAGCAAATTAATAAGATTTGATCCTGCTTAAGTGCAGATCAAATAAAACCCGCAGAGTAAGGGTTTTGTCTGGGGAAGCTGAGCGATCAGCTTCCTTTTTTTCTCTATGTCCTCTGTGAAAGTTCTCTGTGCGCTCTGTGGTTTCTGCCTCTTAATCAAAGAACAACCACGTCAAGCCAAAACGCAACGCTCTATCTGGTTGAT
>JAHEYC010000029.1 GCA_023251775.1 Sphingobacteriaceae bacterium
ATTTGGCGCTGCTAATAATCCACTTTGGTTAATACGCGACGGAGAACTCAAAATATTTAAAGGCGATAAAATGCCTGTTGGCAAATACGAAGATGAACCGGCCGATTTTACAACACAGAATATCGCTCTAAAAAAAGGGGATCTTATTTACACCTTCACCGACGGTTTCACCGATCAATTTGGTGGTGCAAAAAATAAAAAGTTCAAGTATAGTCAGCTTAGTAGTTTGCTGGTAAATAATAAAGATCTATCAATGTTAGAACAAAAACAATTGCTTATAAGAACAATGGAAACTTGGCGTGGTGATAACGAACAGGTGGACGATATTTTAATTATTGGTGTAAAAATTTAATGAAGGTCAATTTTTTCATACTTTTATTTTTAACTTCTTTTTTCTATGGAAGCGCGATAGAGCCATTGCCTAAACAAGCGTTGCGGAAATTGGATAGTTTGAATTCTATCATTAAAAGAACTACCGACCAAGATACATTAAAAGTTACTTGCATTTTAGAAGAGGTTTCCATTTTATATTTAATTAGTCCAGATACAGCACTTCAACTGAGTCAAAAAGCGTTACGATTAGCTGAGAAGATAAATTTTTCTAAAGCCGTCGCAGAGGCATATGGATGGATTGCATATATAATGGATTCGAAAGGCTATGTGAAAACCGCTTTATTCTATTACAAAAAAAGTTTATGGATAAGAGAGCGAATGAATAATAAAGATGGAATGGCAGTTAGCTTGAACAACATTGCATTCATCTATAAGAATCAAGGTAATATTCCACTTGCACTTGAATATCTGCATAAAAGTTTGAAGTTAGTTGAGGAGAGTAATGATAAAATGGGAATAGCTTATACCATGAACAATATTGGATCGGTTTATTATACATTAGGAGAAGAAACAAAAGCACTTGAATATTATCATAAAAGTTTTAAGTTACGGGAAGAGACCAACGATCTGCAAGGCATAGCGTACTCGCTTAATAGTTTAGGATCATTTTACAAGAACAAAGGAGCTTTGATAAAAGCCTTGAGGTATTACAATAGAGGATTATCTATTCAAGAAAAATTATCCAACAAACAAGGTGTTGCGAACTCACTACTTAATATTGGAGAGTTGTATCTTTTATTGGGAGATCCGTCGCGATCGGAAAATTATCTTTCAAATTGCCTTTCAAAATTTGAAGTATTAGAAGATATGAACGGTATCGATAATTCGTTGTACTTTATGGCTGAAGTGAAATTTAAAACCAATAAACTTCAAGAAGCGCTCGCGTTGGCCGAAAGAAGTTTGAAGATCGCCGAAGAAATAGGCTATCCGCAAAATATTAAGAATGCCAGTGGTTTACTGAAAAAAATTTACTCCCAAAATAACAACTACAAAGAAGCATTCAAAATGCAAGTTCTTAATAAGCAAATGAGTGATAGTATCAACAACGAGAACAATCGGAAACTGGCCATACAAAAAAGTTTTCAATATACGTACGAAAGTAAACTCACCCGCGATGAGATCAAAACAACAGCCGAAAGAAAGATCTACGAAGCCGAACTAAAACAAAAACAATCGCAAAGCATTTTGATCATTATAGGTATTCTTATGATCTCCGTTTTTTCTTTTTTCATCTACAAACGCTTCAAGGTTACCAGTTATCAAAAAGAATTGATCGAAAAACAGAAAGTGGAAGTGAATTACCAAAGAGAACTTGCCGATAGCAGAAGGGCCATAGTAGAAGAACAAAAGGAAGTCTTGGAAAGCAAACAAAAAGAAATTCTCGACAGTATTCATTACGCCAAAAGAATTCAAGAAGTAATTCTTACCAACGAAGAGTATATTTCATCACATCTTAATACCGATCATTTTATTCATTATCAACCGAAAGATATTGTTAGCGGCGATTTTTATTGGGCCACGCAAAAAAACGATAAATTCTATTTAGCAGTTTGCGATAGTACCGGACATGGCGTGCCCGGTGCCTTTATGAGTTTATTAAACATTGGTTTCCTATCGGAGGCCATCAATCAACGTGAAATTGAAGAACCCAATGAAATTCTCAACTTCGTACGAAAGCGATTGATAGAAAATATAAGTAAAGAAGGGCAAAAAGATGGATTTGATGGCATCCTTTTGTGCATTGATCAAAAAACAAAAAAGATCACCTACTCTGCCGCACATAATTCGCCTTTATTAATTAAAAATAATGTTATAACCCATCAAGATGCCGATCATATGCCTGTGGGACTCGGCGAAAAGAAAGATGATTTTAAATTGTATTCTCTCGACCATAAAAAAGGTGATATTCTTTATTTGTATACCGATGGATATGCCGATCAGTTTGGAGGTCCTAAAGGAAAAAAATTCAAGTATAAACAACTGGATGAGCTTTTATTGAACCTATCTAAACTTCCGATGAAGGAACAAAAACTCAGGTTAAATGAAACCTTTATTACCTGGAAAGAAGATCTTGAGCAGATCGATGATGTTTTGGTTATTGGAATGAGGTTGTGATTTTGTAATTTTTGGCTTTAAACCCTGCATTTTAGTTAATAACTTCGTTAATTGTTTCTGTAGATGAACACAAAATTCAAGATCATATTTTGTGATATTTATTGATTCATAGCGTACAAAAAATGGCTCAGGATAAAGTTAAAGTAGGAATTATTTTTGGCGGACAAAGTAAAGAACGCGAGATCTCTTTTGCCGGTGGAAGAACCGTTTACGATAATTTAAATAAATCTATTTTTGAGGCCATTCCAATTTTTGTTGACAGCTTCGGGAATTTTGTAGAACTCAAATGGGAATTCATTTACAAAGGTACCATTCGCGATTTTTATCCACCCGTTGAATTTCTTCCGACACATTCACATTTTCAATATTACGCCGAGAATCTTGGGAACCTTTCCGTTTCAGAACAAGAAAAATTAGTTGAGAAGATCGGTAAAAAAATAAGTGTTACAGAATTAAAAAACAAAATTGATTTCGCTTTTTTGTGTTTGCATGGTCCTTATGGCGAAGATGGGCGCATTCAAGGCTTATTTGAATATTATCAAATTCCTTATAGTGGTTCAGGTGTTTTGCCTTCTTCTATTGGTATAGATAAATCAGTTCAAAAACGCATGATGGTTGATAAGGGGTTTAATAGTCCCAATTTTCTCACCATCGATCGCGCTGCTTGGATAAACGGAACTTGCAAGGGTGTTTTTGCAGAAGTAAAAAGTAAAATTGGTTTTCCTTGTGTAGTAAAACCTGCCAATCAAGGATCAAGTATTGGTATCACTATTTTGAGCAAAGAAAATGAAATGGACTTTATGTATGCCGTTGAAAAAGCTTTGTTCACCTATTGGTTGGATGCGGAAGAATGGAAAAAGAAGAATGAAGAAGAAAAATTAAGTTTTGTAAAAAAATTAACGGATATACGCGAAGGAATTGGAATGCCGATCTTAGTTAGTGTTTTTCCCGACAATCAATCGCTCACAGATGAAAAAACAATTTATGATCCGGATGCTTTGCTAAAAGAGTTCAATACTAATTTCAAGAGCGGTGGACTAATGTTGCAAAGTTTAGATGGCGAGAGTACCGTATTGGTTGAAGGATTTATTGCCGGAAAAGAATTTAGCTGTATTGTTGTTGAAAATGAAAAAGGAACACCTATTGCTTTACCTCCAACCGAAATTAGAAAAGGAAAAGAGTTATTTGATTACCGAAGTAAATATTTACCCGGACTTTCAAGAAAAATAACGCCTATTGATCTTCCCGATGCACAAATTGAAGCTATACGTAAAGACTGCGAGCGTTTATTTTTAGAATTAAAATTTGATGTGTATGCTCGAATTGATGGTTTTTTAAGTACCGATGGCAAAATATTTTTGAACGATCCGAATACCACTTCAGGAATGATGCCTTCTTCGTTCTTCTTTCATCAAGCTGCTGAAATTGGTTTAAGTCCTTCCGAATTTTTAAGTTTTATCATTAGCACTTCACTTCGAAAGCGAATTATACAAGCCAAAGGAAATACAGTTTACAAAGAATTGGAACTAAAGCTGGAAGGCTTGATACATAAGGAATCTAACGCCGCTTCGTACAAAACAAAAGTGGCAGTTATTTTAGGAGGTTATTCATCCGAAAGACATATCTCTGTTGAAAGCGGAAGAAATGTGTACGAAAAATTGGCTTCTTCCGAAAAATATTTTCCCATTCCTGTTTTTCTTACGGGCGGACATGATGATCATGAATTATATCAGATCCCTATCAATTTATTATTGAAAGATAATGCAGATGATATCAAAGAAAAAATTCAATCGTTCAAAGTTCATCCTCTCATTCAAAAAATAAAAACACAATGCGCTTCTATCATTGAGAAATTCTCAAGAAATAATTTAGCTGCGCCAATTGCTTTAGATTATCAAAAACTTTCAAAACAAGTAGCAGAAGTATTTATTGCTTTGCATGGCCGTCCGGGAGAAGATGGCGCCGTGCAAGAACAATTAGATAAAGTTGGATTAAGTTATAATGGATCCAATAAAGATAGCTCTAGTCTTACCATTGATAAATACCGCACCAACGAGATCTTAAAACAAAACGGTTATTTGATCGCCGAACATATTTTAATTACTGAACAAGATTGGAATACCAACAAGGCAAAACTTTCTGAAACTCTTCAAAACACTATCAAATATCCATTCATTGCAAAACCGGTGGATGATGGTTGTAGCAGTGCCGTAAAAAAAATAAAAACATTAGCAGAGTTTGAAGCATTTGCCAAATTGATGTTCCGAAAAAATGAAGAATTGGATGCACAAGCAGCTGAAACGCTTCATATCAAAGAAAAAGAAGAATTCCCAATTAAACCTGTGATATTAGTTGAAGAACTCATCAGCAAACATGATGCAAAACATTTTCTGGAAATTACAGGAGGAATGCTTACCAAATACAATAGCAAAGGCGAATTGGAATACGAAGTGTTTGAAGCATCAGAAGCACTCGCAGGTGGAGAAGTATTAAGCTTAGAAGAAAAATTTTTAGCAGGACAAGGACAAAATATCACTCCTGCGCGTTATGCACAAACTAAAGAAAGCAGAGATAAAGTTAGCGAGCAAGTAAAGAAAGCATTGGGCGGAGCAGCAAAAGTTCTAGGCGTGAGTGGTTATTGCCGTATTGATGCCTTTGTTCGCGTGTTTGATAATGATAAAGCAGAAATTATTTTTATTGAAGTGAATTCCTTACCGGGTATGACACCGGCTACTTGCATCTTTCATCAAGCCGCCATCAATAATTACAAACCTTACGAATTCATTGACAAGATCCTTGATTTTGGGGTGAAACGTAAGGAGATGATGCCACAAGCATAGATCTGTCCGATCATTTTTTAGATCAACTATCTGCGTCCGTCGCTTAGTGTTTTTAAGAACGCAACTATATCCTGAACATCTTGTTCTGAGAGATTTAGTTTTCCTAATTCATCGCGATTAACATGTTGCAAAACTTCCGGCGGATCGAACATTCCAACAGAATCGCGATCCGAATAAAATCTAACAACATCCTCAAGTGTTTTAAAATATCCATTATGAAAATACGGCGCAGTTAAAGCAACATTACGGAGTGTTGGCACTTTAAATCGTCCGTTATTTGCCGTATCGTTCAAAAATTTCCCTAATCCAAGATCCGGTAATGCATTCGGCGACGAAGGATTATGTGGAACACCAATATTATCATAAGTGAAATCAGTGAATAATGCCAAACCAAAAGAATTATCATTCGTAGAAGGATGACAATTGGCACACTTAGCCTTTGCAGTATCATTAAAAAGTTTTAGTCCGCGTAGTTCTTGCGCCGAAAGAACAGCCTTTCCTTTTAAGTAATAATCGTATTTACTTGTAAAAGGGTTTACTTGATCAGACTTTTCGTACGCAGCAATAGCAGAGGCTAAAGAATTAATTGCTGTTGTGGTATCATTAAACACATTGTTACCGAAAACTGATCTAAACAGATCGCTGTACTCAGCATTTTTTATTTTGTTAACTATGGTCGCAATATTGGGATTGTTCATCTCAATTGGATTAAGCATTGGTTTTATGGCCTGAGCTTCTAAAGAATTTACTCTACCATCCCAAAACAAGCCACCGACATAAGTAGAATCAACGTTATCGAAGTAAAGTGAAGGCGCGTATTTCATATACGCAATAGATGGTGCATTACGATCGCCGATAAGCGAACTTATTGCTCCTTTTGAAAAAGGTAAATGACTTGGATCAGTGAAACCATCACCGAGTGCGTGACAACTTGCACAACTTTGTCCTGCCGGAGAAGAAAGTCCCTTATCGAAAAAAATTTTCTTACCCAATTTCTCAATATCACTTAAACCACTATAATCATGCTCTTCATTGGGCGGTACCTCTATTTTTTCCTTCTTGCAGGACAATAGAATTGTAAATGCTATAAGCGTTACTAAGAAGGCATATTTATTTACTGATCTCATAAATTACATCAAAAAAATTAAAAAGTAGCGGAAATGCCAACATAGATCATTCTTCCAATGGAAGGAATAATACCCGGACCGGGATATTCAGCTGTGCGAAGCGTAAAATATTTTGCATTAGCCAAATTATTCACGCCCATTTTGATCTGATACTTTTGCTTTATCTTGTAAGAAGAAGACACATCAATTAGATTATAAGAAGGAATTATCCCCGAAAGCGCATCAGCCGAAAATTTAGTATTGTCTGCATCACCAAAAGCCGCCGAAGTATAAGAATACTGAATGTTCACAGAGAAATTCCTCTTTTTATAATTTAAACCAACGCGTTCAATATTTTGCGGAGCATACTCTACAAATTTGCCAACATAGTCTCCTTTTACATAACGTGCATTGATGTAGGCATAGGAATTGTAAATACTTAGTCTTCCAAATCTTGAAGTTTGAATAAGTCCGTCCAAAATATTCAATTCAATATAAGCTTCAACGCCTTTATGTTCTGAATTTCCAGTATTTGTACGAAACGCGTATGTAACCGTGTCCGTTCTGTAAATTGTTCCTATCCTGTTCTTGTAATTGATATAAAATACGCTACAATCAAAATTTAAAATATTCTTTACGTGCCCTCGGAAACCAATATCCACATTATCCGCACTTGCATCCTTAAGTTTAGGATCTATTTGGGCAATAGTTCCGAACGGTGTTAGATCAGAATAAGAAATAGGACGATAACTTTGGCTGTAATTCGCATAGATGTTTGTTGTTTCTGAAGTTCTAAATTGTAAACCCACTCCACCAACTAAAAATGTACGCGACTTTTTCTTCATTTTCGAATACACATAAGCATCGTCGCTATCCCCTTCTTCATTTTCGTCGTAACCATCGGCAATAGTGCTGAGATATTCTTGACGTAAACCCGGTGTAATGCTAAAACGAGAACCAATTCTAAACGTATTTTCAGCAAACACAGCCATGTTTGTTGTATAAAAATTCATGTTACCTCCCCAAGGCGAAGTTGTTGTAAGATCCAGGTCAACTCCCGTTGTGCCCTCAGCGCCATGTTGATTTTTTTTGAACGCATAAGCATAGCGAGCACCAATAGAGAATGTTTGTTTTTGTTTGCCAACATAATAGTTGGTTAAAAAACGTAATTCATTTGTAATGCTACGGAAACGTTCGCTTTCTACTTCGCGCGGAACATATTCAAGATAAGCAGTGATCGTATCCAAAGCACCGGGACCGCCATCCTCATTGCGCCATACAAGATCGCGCTGACTATAAAGAAATGAAGATTTTAAACTAACCGAAGCATTGTCGTTTAATTTGTACTTCATATTTGCCGCCAAAATATTCCAAGGACTTTGCAACCAATTACGCGATCGAAGTGATTGTTTAGCATCTACATTAAAAAGAGAATCTGTTAAACCACCGGGCATTCGAATGGTATTTCTTAAAGCAGAATATTCAACACCGATCTGAAATTTTTCATTCGGGGTGTATTTTATACTTGCAAAACCCGACATCTGATGTTGTTGTGAATTTTTTCTCCATCCATCGAAATAACGATATTGAAAGAAACTGTAATATTTTATTTTTTTATACGTTCCGCCAATAGATGTAAAACTATTGAACATGTTATAACTTCCCATGGTTTGTGAAGCAGTAACCTCTATTGGTTTACTTGCTCCATCTTTTAATTCGTAATTGATCATTCCTCCAATTTGCGGACCAAATGCAAGTGCGCCTGAACCACGAACAAAAGAAATACTTTTTACTGCTTCCATTGGTGGTAAATAATAGGATTCGTTATACCCAAAAATATCTGCCGAAATATTATACCCATTTTGACGTGTATTTGATTCAATACTTTGATAAGGATTTAAACCGCGGAAACCAATACCGTTCGCAGTAAATCCACCACTTTCTGATTCAATGATATTTAATCCCGGGATACGTCCAATAATTTGTCGCGTATTATTTATTGCTTTGTTGGCATCTAAACTATCAATAAGCAATATCTCATTTTTTTTACCTGCGTAAATTATTTGCCCGTCATGATCTTTCATTCTTCCAATGCCGTTCATAGTTTTGTAGCCAATGATCGTAACTTCAGAAAGAATTTTACTTGAATCAACTGTTTGGGCATTATAAAATGAAAAACAAATACTAAAAGAAAAAATAAAGGACAGAAGTTTCATGTTCAATTTGATTTAATGGTTAGTCTTAACCTAACGCTCGGCAAAGTAAAGGTTGAAACCCTTAAAACACAATACCACGAAACTGGTATTTATAGCGATTCTAAATTATAAAATATTGATTATCAATAATTTAAATTGATATCTATAAAAATTAAAAGCTAATATTCTCTGATCAAAAGATGAGGAGATATTTAATACTCCTGGTACTCCCAAGCCGACTTGTAAAATCCGTTCGCCTCGCAGTATTCAATGAATTTTTTGTAGAATGGATTGCTTCCAATAGTAGCGCTATCTCCAATTACTACTAATTTCTTTTTTGCTCTTGTGAGAGCAACATTCATTCGCCGCAGATCACCTAAAAATCCAATTTCTAAATTGTCATTACTTCTTACCAAACTAATATAAATGATATCGCGTTCTTCACCTTGGAATCCGTCAATAGTTTTGATGCTAAAATGATTCACCTTTTCTAAGTTCAATTCAAATGTGGTTTGATCGTCTTTCATACACTCCACTTGTTCTTTGTAAGGAGAAATTATTCCTACTGATATTTTATCGGCTTCTTTATAATTAGAATAACTTTCTAAAACCGTTCTTAAATGCTTGAATAAAAGATCAGCTTCTTGCTTATTTGAATAACTTAAGGATTCAGGATTTTGAACTTCACTAAAACCACAACCTGCGGTATCTACAAATTCTATCGTGCGATTACAAACATCATTCTCGTCATTTATCAATTTTGCTTGCGCCACCGAACTGTCCGCCACTAATTTATTTTCATAGAACGTAAGATTACTGAACGCCATAATGGCCTCGTGCATTCTGTATTGCTTATCCAATAGCACAACCGCTTCTTTCTTTTTGATGCATCTATCCAACATGGTAACGCCTAATCCTTCAGAAGCCGCTTTTTTACTTTTTACCACCGGTGGTAACTGACAGTGATCTCCACACAAAATTAATCGCTTACATTTTAAAAGCGGGATCCATACCATTGGCTCTAATGCCTGCGATGCTTCGTCAAAAAATAAAGTGTCAAAACTCTTCTTCGACATCATTCTATTGGTGCTCGTTACAGGAGTACAACAAATTACTTGTGCTTCTTTAAATAAATTCTCTACAATATGATCCTCTAACAACCGTGCTTCCTTTAAACAATTTTTTGCTTCTGTATAATAAGCCGTTCGTTGTTGGGCTTCTTCTTTTCCAAAAACACGTTTATACTTTCCAGCCATTCTAAAATACTCTTCGGCATTTTTTCTCAGATTTTTAATATCCTTATAATATGGCGAAGCAGTTACTTTCCCATCAACCGATGTACTCAACAGATCCTCCGAAATTCTTGCAGGATGTCCCAACCTCATCACATTCAATCCCAAATTATTCAGCTTTTCGCACAAAAGATCAACCGCTGTATTTGTTGGCGCGCAAACCAAAACTTGCTTCTCGGTTTGCAAGGTCAAACGAATGGCTTCAACAAGTGTTGTTGTTTTTCCTGTTCCGGGCGGACCGTGAACTACACCGTAATCATTTACATTCAAAATAAATTCTACCCCTTTGTTTTGAGATGGATTTAAATGCGTGATCGGGTTAACTAATTTTTCTTTTCCGAATGTAGGCTCTTGTATTCCTTCTAAAATATCTCTTAACTCCTCTACTCGATTGTTTCTTGCATTGATAACAATATCTAACGCTTTTTCCATTTCTTTATAAGAGTTCTCATCAAACTGAACATTGATCCCTAACTTTCCGTCATAAGCCCAATCAGGTAATTCATCATAAGGAAAGATCACTTTGATCACATTTTTATGAACAGCCTTTATCACTCCCGCAACTTCGTTTCCATCATTATCAGCATTTGAAAATAAACTAATGCTTTTTCCCACCGAAAATTGATGCGGCATATTTATATGTGATGTGCGCTCAATATCTACATTTAAAAGATCGCCATAACCTAATTCAGTTTCGTTTATTTTAATTGGATACCAGGTGAGTCCGTTCTTGCGACGTGTTTCAATGCTCGCTTTTAGAAATTGTTCTTTATACAATTTATAATCTTCGTCGCGCTCAATTTGAAGGAGATGTTTTAAATTTAAAAGACGTTCGCTTGCAGAATTACTCATTTTTTCATTTCTGCTCTTAACTGTGCGCTTGTTTTTGTGGAGCCATCATGACTCCATCCGGGAGGACCGAATACATAAAGAAATTTATCTTTTATGGAACACTTTTTTCCCAGATCCTTAAAAATATTTATCCACTCATGAAATACAACTATACCGGGATTATGTGTATTGATATTCTTAGTGAGTCCGTACTTTATTGGTTCACTTTCTTCTTCCTTTTGAAATGTGCCAAATAATTTATCCCAAATGATCAAAACCATTCCCATGTTCTTATCTAAATAAATAGTATTGCTAGCATGATGCACACGATGATGAGAAGGTGTTACCAAAATATATTCTAAAAGCCCTAATTTCCCAATGGTTTGTGTATGCGAAAGGATCCCGAAAATTTGTGTGGCACTATAAATGAACATGATGTCAATTCCTTTGAATCCCAAAAAACTTAATGGGATAAAATAAATAAAACGATACACGGGTTGAAAAACAGATGAACGAAAGCCTACTGTAAGGTTGAATTCCTCGCTATTATGGTGTGTTACATGTACCGCCCAAAATAATCGACAGTAATGATCCACGCGATGCAACCAATAATACATAAAGTCCTCTGCAAAAAATAAAATTGTCCAGTAAACAATGGCATTGGTATACGAATCAACGAATCTGAATTGAAAAAAATAATTGAGCACAACTAAACAAGCAGTTCGCATTACAATATCTAAACCCATATTTAATGCGGTCAAATACACGTTAGCTAATGTTCCTTTGGTTGTGTATAAGTTCCGATCGTTCCGGTGAGAATAAAATATCTCAATACCTATTACAATAGCATAAATAGGTGTTGTGGTATAAATTAAAAGTAATTCCCTGAATTGGTCCATTTGTTAGGACAAATTTACATTTAATATGCTAATTGGAAATACCCGTTATAGGTTTTATTTTCAGCTCCACCAAGGGATAAAATATAGAAATAAGTGCCGGTAGGAAGTTTGCCATTCACACTTTTATAATTAGCGGTTCCGTCGAAACTATTATCATAGTTCTTCATACTATACACTTTATTTCCCCAACGGTTAAATATTTGCAGTTCGCTGTCAGTAAATTGCTGAATGCCTTTTATCTCGAAGGTCTCATTTTTTCCATCGCCATTTGGAGAAATAAGCTGAGGAATCAAACCAAAAGGTTCGTTGATCACTTCAACAGTTCTGGTAGTTGCGGCTAAACACCCTTCTGCATTTTCAATTACAAGCGTTACCGTATATACGCCGGGCAATGTATAGGTTGTACTTCCGGCCGGACTATTCGACAATAAACCATTTCCATAGTTCCATTGATTGAGCATATTATTAAAACTCATATTTGTGAAGTTCACAGTTAATGGAACAATTCCTGAAGTTACCGATGGTGCAAAATTTGGAACAAGTGTTGATTGAATGATGGAAACTGTTACTATAGCTGCACCACAACCGTTCACATACGAAACAGTATATACTCCTCCACTAAAAACCGGTTCAATACTGGATGTGTTGATCGAAGAACTCCAAACAAAACCTCCGCCTCCACTTAAGTTTGTTGCAGTTAATACAGCAGATTGACCCGCACATAGCGCAGTCTTATCTGTACTCACACTTATATCAGGCGAAACTTGAAATGTAACTGTTACTTGCGCGCTTGTATTTCCACATTGACTGGAAGCATTCACTGTATAAATTCCTGCAAATGTTGTTGTAAATGTTTGTGATGTTGGTCCGCCTACCCACGTGTATGAAGTTGCGCTACCTTGTGCAACTAACGTAGCAGTTTGTCCAGTACAAAAAACTGTTTGCGATGGCACAACTGCAATTGTTGGTTGTGGACCATTTGTAACTGCAATTGTTGCATTTGAACTTCCGCAAGCATTGCTAAGTGTTACATTATAAACTCCTGCTGATCCAACTGTAACTGAACTTGTATTTACTGTAGTTGTACTCCATGCAAATGTTCCTGTTCCGCTTGCCGTTAATGTAACAGTTCCTCCTGCACAAATTGTATTAGCAGAGGCAGATAAACTCGGAATGTTTGATGGTCCGTCCAAAATATTAACCGTATACACTGCTGTTCCGCATGCATTAGTTAACGTTGTTGTGTAAACACCAAAAACAGTTACAGCAATTGAAGGTGTATTACCTGCACCTGTGCTCCACGAATAAGTTCCTGAACCTCCACTCGCAACTAAAGTAATAGTTTGATTAGCACAAATAAGTGTTGATGATGGTGTAACGGTTAACGTTGGTAAACCTTGCGATACAACCGTAGATGTTGCTTGTGCAGTACATCCCGAAACAGCACCTGTAACTGTATAAATTGTTGTGGTGGTTGGAGAAACGGCAATGGTAGAAGTTGTAGGTCCTGTGTTCCAAGTATAACTTGTAGCACCCGATGCAGTGAGTGTTACCGTTTGTGCGCCGCAAATACTTGCCGATGTTGCCGCAACTGTTGGTGTTCCAACAACGGTAATTATTGCAGGCTCGCGATAAGTTCCGGGACACATGCCAGCATAAACGGTATAAGTTCCAGGCACTGTAAATACACTTGATGTAAAAACTGAACCTGCACCAATTTGTGAGGCACCGGTTAATGAATTATACCAAAAGAAATTTGGAAGCGGTGCCGTTGATGTTACAGTTACATTTGCTGAACTATTTACACATACCGTTGCATTTGTCGTAGTAAGAACTTCTAATTTTACATTTTGATCTTTCAAACCATCAGCGCCGTTAGTTGCTCCGTTTGGAAGAAAGGTAGCCATAGGTTGCGAATTTGTTGTTCCGCTAATTGCGCCTAAAACATTTTGTGTTGGTGGTGCAGTATTTGAATAGGCAATATATCCGCCGCCACCGCCGCCGCCCGGACCTTCTGCTTCGGTATTTGCTCCTGCAAAGCCACCTTTTACAATTATTTGATTTCCGCCATTACCACCGTTTGCATTCACTGTAATTCCGGTTGCATTTCCTGTTGATGCAAGCATGATCGTTCCGCCACCGCCACCACCGCCGCAACCATCAATTCCATTTACGTTACTTGAAAAAGCTCCGGGAAAAGGACCTGTTGCATTTGTACCTGCAGTTCCATTTGAAACAACAGTCCCGGTCCCTGAAATATTATTATACACTTGTAAAAATATCAATCCACCACCATTACCACCAACACCACCGGTATTTTGTGCACTCAGATCATTTACATGTCCTGCACCGCCGCCTCCGCCTAAAAATATTTTTCCTGTACTGTAATCAAGTGGGCGACCACCAAAGCCTCCATTTTTTCTTCTAAAATCTCCGCCCCAAACAGTGAAGCCCGGTGCAATAGCTAATGGATTTAAATTCGCACTTGAAAAACTATAACCGCCTCTTCCACCACCAGATGAAACGATAGCAGCGCGTCCGGGCCATTCTAAATTATAAGCAACATTATAAACTGGATTTACTACGCCATAACCATACCACGTATTTATATTTCCTGCATTTGCACCACCGCCACCACCGGCGTTGTGACAATTTCCTCCACCGCCACCATTTGCAGGTGCACCCATAGCGTATGGTCCGCCGTATGTAAGAGAATAATCTGTAACAGATCCGGCGATACTTTCTCCTTTTAATCCGCCTTCATTTGCACCACCGCCAAGATCAACAAAACGTAAACCACCGTAATTACTATTGTTAGCCGCAGTTCCTCCTCTAAATCCTAAACCGGTTGCAGTTACACTTCCATTGATGGTAGTTAATCCATTTACTTCAACCGCAAGCACACCTGCAATTGAACCATTCCACGCATCGGTGGTTAATTCGCCACCGGCATTTATGGTAAGTGCATTATATCTTGGTACGCGAACAATTTGTGTTTTACCTGATACTAAATAATTATTTTTCAAACCGCAATCTAACACAACTGACGTTGCATTTGGAATAGCGTATACTTCTGCAAATTCGTAGTTACCTGAATTATTGTAATTCAGTACTTGTCCGTAAGTAGAATCCTGACCGGGAACTGCCACAAATGTTTTTATGATGGCGCCTTGCATTTGGATGATCATTACTAGATCACCAACCTGAAGCGTAGAAGTAAATCGTCCGTTCGCATTTAAAGAGCTTGCTGCCACCGAAATTGTTGAATTACCAATAGCGGCGTTACTTGTTAAGGTGGTGAATTCGTTCACTCTTGTATTCGTAGAAACGATGGTAAGATTTCCGTGTTTTCCTTTTTGCGAGAACAAAACGTTCGAAAGCAGAATTGCGAGTAATAAAAATATCGTATTATATTGATTGAACTTCATCCTAAATTAAAGTTCAATTTAGTTAAAATAATGATAGCTCACAAGCAGATATTTTAACGAAATGAAGGGGTATCCTTAAAAGCAAAATGCCGGTAACCACTCCGGCATTTCTTTAAGTAACTAATTGCTTAACCCTTAATTATGACAATAGCTACTATGTTCTCAAAAACAAATGAACTACTAGTTCATTTTGAAAGGAGGAATTCTTCCTTCTTTCATCATTTGTAAACTTTTCTTCTTGTGCTCTTCAAAATTTCCGAATGCTAAAGCATCCAACATTTCCTTGCGGGTCATCTTTGGATTGCCAAATTGCTCGCGGATCTCTTCCGAACATCTGTCAACATATTTTTCGAATTTGTTTGGAGCCCATAGGTATTCTTTTTTTAAGGCTTCCTTTTGAAAAATAACAAATTCCTTTGGTAAAGTTCCTTCGATCTTTGCTTTAATATCTAGACCTTCGTAGCTTTTTGGAAGCTGACGATTGTCGAACATGAAAGGCTTGCTAATTAAAATAACATGCTTCTTTCTCTTCGGGTCTATCATTGATAAACCTTCAATACGCAAACCTTTCTTTTTCAAGGTTCCGTACTTCGTTTCAAAACTTTTTAGTATCTCAAACATGTCTTTAATTAATTGGACTTCAAAGATATGGATATTACTTGTTAATAAGTTTCTTTTTTAGACGAATGGGTCATATTTTAAATAAGTACCTTAATTGTTCCTGTTCATAACACCTTCAAAAGCTGTTCATTTTCGGTTTATAATTTGTTAAATAATTAATTAACAATTAGTTAAGAACTAACAATCCGACCCATCTAATCCGACCTCAAAATCAAATTCCCACCAAATTTTTCGTTCAATCCATTTTCCTTTATAAGTGGTATATTTTCGTAAGTTCTAGTTACTTTTTATTCCAATTTATCAAAACCTTGAAATTCAATACTTTACATTATTACACTCACAAATCGCTGGCTTAAGCCTTTTTGCATTAATTGACAGCTAATAAAATTCTTTTTTATCTATTACAAGTATATTTGCGGCCTGAACCAATGACCTTTACTGAAGAAATAAAACGTCGAAGAACGTTTGCAATTATTGCTCACCCTGATGCCGGAAAAACTACGCTCACCGAAAAATTACTTTTGTTTGGAGGTGCCATTCAAAGTGCGGGAGCAGTAAAATCAAATAAAATAAAAAAAGCAACCACAAGCGATTTCATGGAAATTGAAAAACAGAGAGGGATCTCGGTTTCAACTTCCGTGATGGCATTCGATTATAAAAATTATAAAGTAAATATTTTAGACACGCCCGGTCACGAAGATTTTGCCGAAGATACCTATCGCACCCTAAGCGCAGTTGACAGCGTAATAATGGTTATTGATTGCGTAAAAGGTGTTGAGCCTCAAACGCGAAAATTATTGGAAGTTTGCAGAATGCGAAATACACCGGTAATTGTATTCATCAACAAGCTAGATCGCGAGGGACAAAACGCATTTGATCTATTGGATGAAATTGAAAAAGAATTAAAGATAAAAGTTCGTCCTATCACTTGGCCAATAGGAATTGGGAAATCCTTTAAAGGCGTTTATGATCTTACGGCAAAATCGCTGAATCTTTTTCAAGGTGAAAGTAAAACAACGGTGGAAGATACATTGACCCTAAGTGATATCAACGATAAACAAATTGATAAACGCATTGGAGAAAGTTTTGCGGAACAATTAAGAGCGGATGTTGACCTGATAGATGGCGTTTACGATACATTGGACAGACAAAAATATTTGGATGGACATATTAGTCCGGTATTTTTTGGAAGTGCGGTAAATAATTTCGGTATCAAGGAATTATTGGATTGCTTTGTTGAAATTGCTCCCCCACCAATTGAAAGAGAGACGGATGAAGGCATTGTAAAACCAAGTGATGAAAAATTCAGCGGATTTATTTTTAAGATCCATGCAAACCTCGACCCAAAACACAGAGATAGAATTGCATTCTTGCGTATTTGTTCGGGAACATTTGAACGAAATAAATATTACCATCATGTTCGCGACAATAAAGAACTTCGTTTTAGTAACCCAACTGCTTTTATGGCGCAGCAAAAATCGGTTATTGATGAAGCTTTTCCGGGAGATGTGATAGGTTTGTATGATGCAGGTAATTTTAAGATCGGTGACACACTCACCGAAGGAAAAAATTTCCATTTTAAAGGAATTCCAAGTTTTTCTCCTGAGCTTTTTAGATATGTTACCAATTTGGATCCAATGAAGACCAAGCAACTTCAAAAAGGATTAGAACAATTAACCGATGAAGGTGTAGCGCAATTATTCACCAAAAAAGCAGATGGGCGAAAAGTTGTTGGAACAGTTGGGGCTTTACAATTTGAAGTTATTCAGCATCGTTTAAAAAGCGAATATAACGCAAGCGCCAGTTTTGATCAATTGAATCTATACAAAGCACTTTGGATAAGCAGCGATGAAAAAAAGAGTTTAGATGATTTTATGCTCGATCGTTCGTCGCATGTTGCCTACGATAAAGAAAACAAACCGGTGTTCCTGGCCGAAAGCGCTTGGTTATTACAAATGGCCCAGGAAAAATTCCCAAAAATAAAATTCCATTTAAAAAGTGAGTTTTAAATTCTTTAAGATACCAGCATTGATCTGCTTTGCTTTTTCATTTAAAGCACAAACTTTTGATATTGAACAGATAAACCAATTGATCAGGCCGCGAATAAAAGTAGATTCGAAATATACATTTGATTCGAACTTTAAAGATACCCTTGGAAAATACAATGCACTTGAGAATACCATTGGCTTCACATTCCCTATCAAACGCACTTTTAAAACTGAAATAAAATTAAATTTGAGCAGTTTAAAATTAAAGGATATCGTAAAGAACAGCGTAAGCATTAAAGCCGATGAGATCTTAGGAACTTTAAAAATTGCACAAAAACAAACCTCCCTTGGTTTTGATTCCTTACCGAAAAAGAATTTGTATTATGCCAATGCAGGGATCATTGGTTTACATCTCACAAAAAAATATAGAATATTATTCTACTCAGCCAACGTTACTATTCATGAACAAGATAAAACCCTTGCTAAACTTATGCCTAGATTCTCAGGCGTAATTGGTCAATATCACATCAGAGGTTTGCGAAAAGGATATTATTATGGGGCTACGATCATTTACAGCGATGGCCTTTTACTTCCATCCCCATTTTTTGGCGGAACTATTCCTTTGAATAAGAATTTCTCCTTTAATTATACTTTACCTGTTGCATTGAATATACAATATTCTAAAGATAAAAGTTACCTTCTTATTGGCGCAAAAGCCGATGGATATAGAGCCGGTGTTATGATGCATGGTAAAAGGACCAATTTAAATTATACAAATGCAGCTGCCTATATTAATTTCAGATATCGTTTTTCAAAATTGTTTCATGCGCAAGCCGAATGCGGTTATAATTTTTATCAGCGAGTGCAGTATGATAAAACCAATACCTATCCTTATAAATATCCTCTTAACACAGGATTTTACGTGAATGCCTCTTTAAATATCTATTTTGGCAAAAGTTTGCTCGAAAAAATTGTTGAAGAGTTGTTTTAATCTTGTTATATTTAAAAGAATTGAAGATCGCATTTTATACATATTTATTTTTCTTTGGAATTGCTTTTTTGTCGTGTACTAAAACTACCAACCAAGAAGACTCCCAAGAAAAACTTATTGCCAGTATTGGCACCGATCAGCTAACGGAAAGTGAATACAGAGAAAGTTTGATCCACGCCGATACAAAAGAAGATAGCATTGCTTTTGCCAAAAAATTAGTAGACGATTGGGTGCTTGAAACTTTGTTATATCAAGAAGCGCTTACAAAATTAGAACCTCAAGAAATTGATGTTGAAAAACAAGTGAACGATTACAAAAAGCAATTGATCAATTATATTTACGAGACCAAATTAATAGAGAATAACTTGGATACAGTGGTTTCTTATGAAGAAATTCAAGATTACTACAATGATAATATTGACAATTTTGTTTTGAAGGATAATATCGTAAAAGTGAATTATTTTAAGATCCCTATTCAATCCAAAGAAATTGGTAAACTAAAACGCTTGGTTTATTCAACCACCGAAAAAGACAAACAACAACTGGAAGAACTATGCGTACAAAATGCCGAAAGTTTTTTTTTGAATGATAGCTTATGGCTTTTGTTGGATGATATCAAGCGCGATATCCCTGCAATGAAAGGTCCGCTTGAATACAATGTGGTGAGAGGCCGCATCATAGAGTTTGGAGATGCTGAGGCATATTATTATTTGCGAATAAAAGATGTGAAGATCAAGAACAGTGCATCGCCTTTATCCTTTGAAAAAACAAATATCAAGACCTTCATTGTGAATTCTCGAAAAATAAAACTGATACAAGCTTACAAACAACAATTGCTCGAAAAGGCCAAAGCCAATAAGACTTTTAAGATATTTTAAGGTTTTTTTAAGCGATAGTAGCTTATAATACGTAATTTTACCACATGCCGAAAAAGCTCTTCATACTTCTGTTCATTTCCATTTCATTTATCTCATTTTCGCAAAAAGAAAGTATTGATAAAGTGATAGGAATAGTTGGAAAATACCCTTTGTTATTGAGCGACCTGCAAAATGCTATGCTCATGCAGGAAAAGAACGAAGAAAAAATAAGCAAATGTTCGGCATTTGAACAAGTATTATTTCAAAAACTATTAGTGGCACAGGCCGATAGAGATAGTATAACTGTTAGTGATGCAGAAATAGAGAACGAATTGAACAAGCGTTTGAATTATTATATCAATCAATTTGGAAGTGAAGAAAAATTGGAACAATTCTACGGTAAGCGTACCAATGTGATCAAAGATGAATTCAGAGCAGATGTTCAAGAGCAATTACTTGCACAAAAAATGCAATCAAAAATTTCTCCGGCAGAGAAATTATCTCCTGCAGAGACCCGCGCTTTTTTTAATACTATTCCTGAAGATAGTTTGCCATTGATAAGTTCTGAGCATGAAATGCAACAATTAGTTAAGAAACCAACATTTAGTCCCGAAGCTAAAAAAGCTGCCAAAGAAAAATTGGAAGGATACCGCGAGCGAGTTATTGGTGGAGAAAGTATGAGTGTATTAGCGCGTATTTACAGTGAAGATCCGGGCTCTGCTAAAGAAGGTGGCGTTATTACCAATGTATTTCGCGGACAAATGGTAGGCGAGTTTGAAGCCGTTGCTTACCGTTTAAAAACGGGAGAAGTATCGCAAGTATTTGAAACACCTTTTGGATATCACTTCATGCAATTGATAGCGCGTAAAGGAGATCTTTTGGATATCCGACATATTCTCATCATTCCAAAAATGAGTAATCCTGATTATTATAAAAGCAAGATCCAATTGGACTCTATAGTAAAAGCCATTCACGATGGAACCATCACGTTTGAAGAAGCGGTAAAAAAATTCAGCGATGATAAAGAAACTGTACAAAACGGTGGCTTAATGGTAAATCCAATGACGGCAAGTCCAAAATGGACCATAGAAGATATTAGTCAAATGGATCAGAAATTGGTACAAACCATTGCCGAATTAGGCATTGGTGAAATGAGTAAGACCATGGAGTATACAAACTATGGCGATAACAAACCTGCATTTCGTGTGATCAGATTAAAGAATCGTATCGATCCGCATAAAGCAAACATGAAAGACGATTACCAAAAGATCCAGCAAATGGCAACAGCCGATAAGAACAGAAAAGCCTTAAGGGAATGGATCAAAAAACGTTCGAAACTAACTTACATTAAAGTTGAGGATGAATACAAGAAGTGCAACTTTGAGAATAGTTGGAACATCGCTAACTAAACTGCTCGGCTTCGCCGAGGCTAAGAGGTTCTTTGCCACGTCCCGATAGCTATCGGGATACACTAATTTTCACTAATCTAAACGTACATTATTACACTAATCTGTGTGTAAACTAGATTTGTTCATCATATAAATTAGTGCAATCTACTTGGCGCATACACACAGATTAGTGAAATCATAACGCACACAGATTAGTGTTAATTCGTTATTCGTGGCTAAAAAGACGCAAGCAGCGGAGCTGCGAAGTATTCTCATTAAGGTTTGATAACTTTGAATTGGATCAACACCTGTTTTATCTCATTTCTAAAAACAAAGTAGAACACCAAGGCAAAAATGCCTAATTGCGCAAGGTATAATCGCAGATCATAATCCGGAAAGAAATAAAATTGGATCGCATTTACTAGAAGATATAAGAGCGGGATCAAATAGATCTTAAAATAATTGAATTCGTAAACAAAGATCCCTTTTGTTAATCCTGCGGATAAAATAACTTGTAATACCTTAGTTAAAATGCCGGCGTAGATAACGCCCATCAATCCCATATACACAGAAGCAAAATACGTTATCACCATTTGAAATATAGCGCTGAAACCAAATATCTTTAAAAGTGTAAATGTCTTCTTTGCAAATAAAATGGTTGACAAATAGAAATTTAAAATACTTCTCAACCCATATCCTGCGGCTAAAATCCCAATATAACTTGCCGCATCGTAAAAACTTTGCTTGGTTATAAGTAATCTGTAGAGTAACGGGATAGCAATACAAAATACAATGAGTTGCATGATATTTACCGCTGTAAACACATTAAAATACCGATTACTTTCTTTTGTAGTGGTGTATCGTTCTTGTTTATTCCAGATCTCATAAAGTTTTGGGAAAATAACAGCCGATAAACTATTTTGCAGAAACTCAATTCCAAAAAAACATTTTAAAACAAGATCGTACGTATTCAGATCAACTTTATCAATATACGATTGCAGCATAAAACGATCGATCTGACTTAAGATCCAACCCGAAAGCACAAAAAATAAGAAGGGTACGCAAAATTGTTTTATCTCCGGCAAAAACTCCTTATTGAATTTGAACGAGCCATATTTTACAAAAATGAAATGTGCCATCACAAAAATGATAACACCACTTAGTAATCGTCCGTACATAGGACCAATAATAGATTCAGGGTAAAGCTTCAATCCCCCAATAGAAATTAGCAGCGTGAAAATAAAATTGATGAAATTCACACTTAAAAAAAGTAGAGGTTTTTTAAGATAGATAAGCGAATTGGTACAGGTTTTAAAATATGAATTAAAAAAGGCAGTTAAGATCGCATAAAAACCATACGGCCAAAATTCCATTTCATAATCGGCTCTAAACACCATTTTCATGACCGAAGTTCCCATTAATGCCATTACAGCTAACCAAAAAACGCCAATAAGTAATAATAAAATAGCGGTTGTGCCAATGAATTGTTTTTGTTTTTCAGGCTGGTCGCTTAATTGCGTGTATTTCACCCCAAAAAAAGTATCCAAAGAGAACGTGAACAGAACTTGAAATAATAAAGAGATACTGATATAAAAAGCAACCTGTAAAAAATGAAGTTCGTTAAGATTATTGGTGTAGAACGGAAGCAGAATGATACTTGCCAACATTGGCATGGCACCACCAATGGTGTAAACGATAGATGATTTAAGAAAACCTTTACTGATCATATCTTAATGCACCATAACGTTAGAGTTGTGCATTTATTTTTGCTTTTCGTATATAAAGAAGTCGCAATCCGATCCAATTTCACCTTTTTTCACATCTGCGTACTTATTTTTGATCTGTTCTATCAATTTAAAATTGGGAAATTGCTTTGTTACAAAAGTGCTAAAACTCCTTCTGTTCTCGTGCTGATAAATTGGCTCTTCCTTTTGATCAAAATCGGTAGCGTAAATGATCACGTATTTTTTTGATGTATTAAAAAGATCGGTCAAATATTTTTCGAAGATCTGTTTTTCTACTAAGTGATATAATACATCCAACGACATGGTAAGATCGGCCTTGATGATATTGTGATTATCATAAAATGCTAAACTATTGTACAATAAAAAACTTTTGTGTTTATCATCTTTAAAAAGGTCATGACACATTTGAATAGCGGTAGGACTCACATCTAACCCAATGTAATTTGGATATTTTGCAATTTTCAATTGATTGCCATCGCCGCATCCAAATTCCAGCACTGTATCAATTTTATTTTTTTCTACAAAGGGATTTAAGATCTCCGCTTTAAATTCGGCCAAATGATCATACGAACCACTCCCTGAATTTCCTTGTGTCTTATAACGTTCGTCCCAATACTCCGCCGAGCCTTTGAATTTCTTCTTCTGCTGATTTCGTTTGATCTCCTTAATGAATCCGATCTTTAAAAGGGTTTCTTTTAATCCCATCTTTTGCTCTAGTGTTGTGAAATTTTAATGTTCGTCCTCTTCAAACGCCGAAGGATCCACGTCTGCATCCGCATCTTCGCCTAATTCTTCGTCTACTTCTTCCTCGCCCTCTTCTCCTTCCAAAGCAACAAGATCATCCTCCTCTATTCCTTCTTCGCCTGTATCCAATGTTTTATAAACTTCCTCATCCGATGGCTCCTCGCTCAACAGCGCTGCCAGAGCCAATTCAGGGGTTAGATCATCTTTAATGATATTGAGTTGTTTGTATTGCTTTGGTGCGTTGCCAATTGAACGTATGCAAACAGGATAATTTAATTTTCCATCCTCATTCACAATTTTAAGCATCTCAATTAAAAAACACCATTGCGCTTCGGGATCGAACACATAAACAAAACGTTGGTGAGGTTGTTCAATGAATTTCGCAATCTTTGTTTCCTTCATTAAATATTTGCGCTCTATCTTTCGGCGTTTATCTTCTTCGTCGAGTGCAAGATCTTCTTTATTCAAAGTGATCTCTTCATTTTTACGCCAATAATCATCGCTCACAAAAAAAGAAGCTGCGTGTTTTTTATCAAATTTAAATGCCTCTTGAATGGCATCATGAAATTGTTCGAAATTCTGTGCGGCTTTTATGTCAATGTCGCGATAAACATCTTCATTATCCTCCAAACAAACTCTAAAGCGATAGACTGCCATTTTACTTAGATTTTGGTTTATAGATCTTGCTATTCATTAATCCTATCTTATTAAAAAAATGCACGAACGACGTACCTAAAACGCCCATGCCATATTTGGCACTGCGGCGGAAATTGATGCTGCTTGCTTCAGGAAAATATTTGGTTGGACAAGTTACTTCGGCAATGTCAAATCCGGCATAAAATATTTGTGAGATCATTTGGTTATCAAATACAAAATCATCTGAGTTAGCGTGATAATTAATTCCCAATAACACTTGCTTACTGAATGCTCTGTAACCTGTGTGATATTCAGAAAGTTTTTGATTTACTAATACATTTTGCGTAAAAGTTAGCATCCGATTAAAAATATATTTATACATAGGCATTCCACCTTTCAATGCGCCTTTTCCCAATATCCTTGATCCAAAAACAACAGGATACAATTCGTTAGCAATTATGTAACTCATGCTATGAATTAACTTTGGAGTATACTGATAATCCGGGTGAAGCATGATAACAATATCAGCATTCAATTGCAAAGCCTTATCATAACACGTTTTTTGATTACCGCCATAGCCTTTGTTCTTCTCATGTTTAATTACATGATTAATGCCTAATCCATGGGCTACTTCCACCGTATTATCAGTGCTGTTATCATCAACCAAAACAACATCATCAACAATGTCGAAAGGGATCTCTTCGTATGTTTTTTTTAGGGTTAATGCAGCATTGTATGCAGGCAGCACCACCACTATTTTTTTACCATGAATCATATGCTCACAAAAATAACAACAATTGTGAAATTAATGCTTATTTTCTAATTAAGAAATCTTATTTTTAAACGAAAATTGTGAATTTTAAGAAACTACATAAACTACTGATTTCAAGTTTTGTGCCGCCTTTTTTGGCCACTCTTTTTGTAAGCGTTTTTTTGTTCTTTTTAGTGGAGATCGTGATCACGTATCTTGACGAATTGATAGGTAAGGGTTTACGTACCTTCGATCTTATCAAACTTTTTACGTACGCATGGATAACCATTATTCCGCAATGTATTCCGTTGGCCGTTCTATTGGCCTCCATCATGAGTTTTGGGAATTTGGCAGAGAATTATGAATTAGCCGCCATGAAATCATCAGGACTTTCTTTATTCAGGATCATGAAGCCGCTTATTGTTTTAATTTTAATTTTAGCGGGACTCACATTTTTATTCAACAATTTTATTTTGCCAACTGTAAGTTTACGATCAACAGCTTTGCTTTACGATATTCGGCAGAAAAAACCAACGGTGAATATCAAAGAAGGGATCTTTTATAATAAACTGGATAATTATTCTATTTTGGTTGGAGGAAAATCGGAGAACAAGGATACGCTCAAAAATATTTTGATCTACGATCACAGTGCCAACGATGGAAATACGATTCAAACATATGCAAAGGCCGCGCGAATGTCCACTACCTCGGATACAAGTAATTTGGTATTGATCATGAAAGATGGAAATCGTTACGAAACTGTTTTGAATAAAGAGAATACTAACAAAGCAAAAGCATTAAGCATACTCAATTTTAAACAACTTCAAGTAAATATTGAGCTCACCGATTTTAAATTGGCGAAAACGGATGAAAAATTATTTAAAGGTTATGCCGAAATGATGAACATATGGCAATTGGATTCTATTGCCGATTCTTCTCGCAAAACCCTAAGAGGTCTTTCCAAACAATTAGATAAACAAATGAAGGATTATTTTTTTATTAAAAGTAATTTAACCGATACGGCTAAAAATAAATATGCCATGGTCTGCATTGATACCTTAAGCTCTAAACTTATTAAAGACGATTACTATAAATTATACGATTACGCTTTGAATATCACACGAAATAATATTAGTGTGCTCGATAACGCTGCTGACATCCGAAAGTCGGAAACCGCAGCCCTTACAGAACTTACTGTGGAATGGCATAAAAAAATTGTGGTATGTTTTGCCTGTATCATTTTGTTCTTCATTGGCGCGCCATTGGGTGCTATTATTCGCAAAGGCGGATTGGGTTTGCCCGTGGTAACAGCGGTATTTTTCTTTTTGGCCTATTTTATTTTAACCGAAGCTTTTACCACAGTTGCCATAGAAGGAAAATTACCGCCATGGCAAGCGATGTGGATCCCATTGGCCATATTTTTTCCGGTCAGTGTTTTTCTGACCTACAAAGCCGCTAAAGATTCGGCGCTTTTTGATATTACCAGTTATTTTATTTTCTTTCAAAAACTTTTTAAACGCGGAAGCTGATGCGCATACTGCAATTATGTAATAAAGCACCATATCCCGCCAATGATGGCAGCAGCATTGCTATTTATAACATGGCCCGCGGCTTGTATGAGAACAATGCTGAATTACATTTGCTCACAATTAATACAAAAAAACATTTTAAAGATGATGCATCTGTTCCTGAAGAATTTAAAAATAAAGCGCATTACCGATCAGTTTATAAGGATACAAGTCCAAGCGCATTAGGCGCATTCTTTAATCTTTTTAGCTCCAATTCCTATTTCATTAGTCGGTTTTATTTTAAAGAATTTGAAGATGCGTTAATTGAAACACTGCAAAAAAATACGTTTGATCTTGTTCAATTGGAAGGCTTGTTTATGGCACCTTATATTGAAACTATTCGTAAATTCAGTAAAGCCAAGATCGCTTTACGCGCGCACAATATCGAACATCTTATTTGGGAAAGACACATTGCCCATGAGAAAAATAGCTTAAAGAGATCTTACTTAAAAATTCAAAATGCACGATTAAAAAAATTCGAAGAAGAAATTTTTACTAAAGTAGATGTGATCATTACTATAACAGACGCAGATAAAAATTACATTCTTAAAAAATTTCCGAAATTAAATATCGTAACATGCTTAACCGGAATAGAACTAAAAGATTATGAGCAAAATGCTAACGTAAAAAAAGAAGAGAACACACTTTTCTCTTTTGGTTCCATGGATTGGATGCCAAATTTGGAAGCGGTAGATTGGTTCGTGAACAATTGCTGGAAAAATATTCACGCAAAGCATCCCAATTGCAAATTCATAATTGCCGGGCGTCACATGCCGCAAAAGTTCAAAACTCTTCAATTACCCAATATCGAAATTATTGAGAACGTATCTAATAATCGCGATTTTTACAGCACATATGATATTATGTTGGTTCCGTTACTTTCGGGGAGTGGTTTAAGGATAAAATTAGTGGAAGGACTTGCTTACGGAAAAGCCATTGTATCAACAAGTATAGGCGCAGAAGGTATTGTTATTAAAAAAGGAGAACAAATGATGTTAGCCGATTCGGCGGATGAATTTGTGAACGCCATTGATACTTTACTTAGATCTGAA
Source organism: Sphingobacteriaceae bacterium (assembly GCA_023251775.1). GTDB lineage: Bacteria > Bacteroidota > Bacteroidia > B-17B0 > Aurantibacillaceae > Aurantibacillus. The sequence continues at coordinate 27,441 of JAHEYC010000029.1, forward strand.
ACAGAAAAGAAAAAACTGGAACAGAACGCCAAACAATTTGCGAAAGAACATTTGGAAAATAAATTCATCACAAAACACCTGTTAGAATATTATTCAAAACTGCATTGATCACGTATATCATATATTCAATTTTAGGAGTTTGTGTCTTGGGCATTTTACATTCGTATGTATTTTATCCCGGAATGCTTTTACTATTTGCCACTAAAAAAGCTAAAGATGTAAAAGAAAATTCAACCTTCAAGATCGGAATTCTTGTGGCTGCGTATAACGAAGAGAAAGTGATCGCGCAAAAATTGGAAAGTATTTTAAGTAGTGATTACCCAATGAATTTGGTGAATATTTACATTGGATCAGATGCTTCTACCGACAAAACAAATTCTATTGTGGAAGGGTTGTCAAAAACACATCAAAATATTCACCTCATCAATTTTCCCGGACGCACAGGAAAAGCAGGCATCATAAATCAATTGGCCGAGAAATGTAAAGACGAGGTCTTTATTTTAACCGATGCCAATGTGATATTTGATAAAAATACCATCAAAAATCTTGTGAAACATTTTTCGGATCCAAATGTACATCAGGTTTGTTCTAACCTCATCAAAACCTCCAATAAAGATATTAGCATTCAACCTCTCGAAAAAAATTATCTTAATCTCGAAAATAAAATAAAAGCTCTTGAAAGTAATACTTGGCAACTAGTGATAGGTGCGGAAGGCGGTTGTTATGCCATTCGCGGCCAAAAATATGTTCCCGTTCCGAAAAATTATTTCATGGATGATTTTTACATCACCATGGGCGTTTTAAATAACGGCGGCAAAGTATTGTTTGAACAGGAGGCCATTTGTTTTGAAGATCTGCCGTCCGAATCATCCGAAGAATTTAAACGCAAAGTGCGAATTTCTATTGGGAATTATCAAAACCTCAGCAGCTATAAACATTTGTTGTGGCCACCATGGAAAGCGGTGGCTTACGCGTTCTTTTCGCATAAAGTATTGCGTTGGATAACTCCATTTTTATTATTCATTATTTACGGTTGTTCGCTTTATCTTGCTTTACATTCACGGATCTTTTTAGGATTAAGCGTGCTTCAGCTTTTTTTATTCATGTTACCACTTTTCATAACTAACTTAAATCCAATAAAACCACTTTTATTTGTTGCGCATTTTTACAATATGAATTATGCTTTATTAAAAGGCTTTATCATTTACAGTAAGGGCGTAAACTCAAGTGTTTGGGAACCCACAAAACGAAATGCGTAACCTTTTCACATATGCATTTATTTTAATTTCATTTTGTGTCTTCTCACAAAAGAAACCTGCCGTTCCAAAAAAACAAGAAGATAAAAAATTCAAGACCATTACCGTAAAGAATGCCGATAATTTATCGTTTGATAAAAGTAAATCAGATGCACAGATCTTAAAAGGAAATGTGATCTGTGAACACGAAGGTGCTTTGTTGTATTGCGATAGCGCTATGCTTTTTTCAAATAAACGCATGGAGGCCGGCGGACATATTCGTATTGTAAAAGGCGATAGTATTACCGTTACAGGTGATAAATTGAATTATGATGCGGCCACAAAATTAGCGGTGCTGGATGGAAATGTGGTTTGCATTGAAAAAGACATGACCCTAACCACAAATATTTTGACGTTTGATGTAGCCAACTCTATCGCTAATTATTATAATGGCGGAACAATCGTAAATAAGGAAAATACGCTAAAGAGTAAGAACGGACATTATTACTCTTCTACTAAAGATGTAGCCTTTCATTACGATGTTGTACTCACCAATCCCGATTACAAGATGAATAGTGATACATTGCGATATAATACGATCAGCAAAACTGCATTTTTTCTTGGGCCAAGTATTATTTTAAGTAAAGACGATTATATTTATTGCGAGAATGGTTATTACGATACGCACAATGAAAAATCTTCCTTTAGTAAAAATGCTTTGTTAGTTACAAAACAACAACAATTAAGGGGCGACAGTATGTTTTACGATCGTAATTTGAAATTAGGCAAGGCCTTTAAAAATGTAACATTAGTTGATACATCGCAAAAATCAATTCTTTACGGTGATTATATCGAATACAAAGAAAAAAATTCGGAAGCCTTTGTCACAAAAAAAGCTATTTATGCGCGCGTTGTAGATAAAGACACTTTATTTATTCATGCAGATACATTATATCACAGGGACATTGACTCGGTGAATAATTTTTTAAATGCCTATCATCATGTTCGTCTTTACAAAAAAGATCTGCAAGCCTTGTGCGATTCGGCAAGCTATAATAGCATGGATTCATTGATGCAATTATACGATGAACCCATTTTATGGTCGAACCGATCGCAAGCCATGGGTAAAAAAATTATGATCAAATTAAATGATAAGGCTATTAAAGGATTTATTTTAGAGAACAACGCTTTCATGATCAACCAGGTTGATTCTTCAGATAAATACAATCAACTCTCGTGCAAGAACGTTGAGGCCTTTTTTGAAAGAGATACCATCCGAAAAACTATTTTAACCGATAATGTAGAGGCTTTATATTATGCGAAAGATAAACGTAAAATAATAGGCTTGAACCGAACTACATGCAGTTTTATGAATATTTGGTTCAAGAACGAAGAAATAGACAGAGCCACCATGAACGTTAAACCAATAGGATCCATTACACCAATAAAAGATGTAACGGAAGCTGATTCAAAATTAAAAGGGTACAGTTGGCAATATGATCGAAGACCAAAATCGAAACAGGATCTTTTGATAGAACCTAAAAAAGCAACAATTGATCCTCCTAAAAAACAAAAAGGACCTTAGTAAATAAAAAAGCCGTCACATTTATGCGACGGCTTTTTAATTATATATCTTTTTTACTCCTTCACCAACTTAATGGTCTTAAGCGTTGCATTACCTTGTTTAATTCGTAATACATAAACGCCATTGGCTAACTGAGAAACATTTACTTTCTCTTCATTTGAAGAAACAGCTTGGTTTATAATTATTCTTCCGGTAGCATCAGAAATGATGAATGAAGAATTTCCTATCAATGCATTTGTAATAGTTAACTGATCTTTCGCAGGGTTTGGATACACACTGATTGAACCTATTTGATTACTTAATTGATTCAAATTGGTGCAATCTGCAACGGTCATTACCAAACTATCCATTCCACTACAACTTGTAATTGGATCGGTGTAGGTATAATAAATAGTGAACGAACCATTTCCTGTAACCGAAGGATTGAACATGTTCGCCGTCATGCCCGGTCCGCTAAATGTACCACCCGCAGGTGTTGCATTTATAATGGAGCCCGGTGCACCAAGACAAAAGCTAGTTTGATTACCACCTAAATTAATACTCGGCGCCGGATTAATTGTTGCAGTAACAGCAACAGCAGGACTTAAACACGCTGCTTTTCTTACTTTAATATTATATGACCAATAATAAGAACCCGGTCCTGCACTTGAACCTGTAAGATTTACACAACCGCCAATATTGTAAGGATAACTTACTGCGGTATTTGTTCTGTAAAGAGCAGAAGCAGAAGATGCATTTAAACCTAAACGATAATTCGTTCCAATTGGTACACTAAAATTTAAATTAACGGTGTTCGCACCTAAGGCTAAATTCACGATCGTAGAGGTCAAAATTGCGTTTGAAGAATTTCTTACTTCAAATGTTCTGTTACCTGCATTTTGCGCATCAACAACAATAGATTCGATGGTACTGTTTTGCACAACGTCAAATATTAAATAATGTGCTGGATTAGTTAAATAACCTCCACCTGTAATAGATAACAAACCACCTGTAACAGGGGAATTGGTCACGGTATTTGCAACATAGTAAGTTGTTGTTGTGGTTAAATTTGGAGTTGTATATGAACTTCCTGTATTAACCAAATTGGTTAACGAAGCTGAATCATACCAATTCAATAATGTTCCACCGCTTGCACTTAATAAAAGTGAACCGTTCAAACAAACTGCAGCACCAGTTGCAGTTGGCATTGCCGGAGAATTCACTGTAATATATGCGGGCTGAACAATACTTGCTGTGTTACTTAAACAACCTGTTGCCGTTAATGTCACCGTGTAAGTTCCATTCGCAGTATACGTATGCACAGGGTTTGTGGAAGTGGATGTACTATTATCTCCAAAATTCCAAATATAAGTTACGCCATTCGCAGTAGTGTTATTAAAACTAACACTGGCTGGCAAATTACAATAGCTTGTGCTTGCCGAATTAAAATTAGGATTAATTGCTGCAGGTGCATATGCTGCACCAACACCAACTGCATACCATGCATTTGTGGTTTGAATAACTTCGTTACTACAAGCACCAAAAAGATCTTTAGCAGCTTGAATAGTTAATAACCGCGCGTTCGCGAAATTTGTACTTGGAACATAGTAAATAGTTAATGCGCGGAAAGCGATCTTAGCGGCGCTTGCCATGGTGATACCAGTTACGGTATACGAACTTGAAATATCATTTGTTCCTGTTCCACCTGCTGTAAGTAAATAGAACCAGAAATTATAAACACCGCTATTCGTATGTACTCCGCCATTATCACCGGTACCGGTGTACCAGTACGTTCCCATATATGTGTCCGGGTCAGTATATGCCGCAGCTGATGGATTTTGCATATCACGGATGCCAAGATTATTTGGCGTTATTTCCTTCCCTATTTTCCAATCCCATGTACTTGGTTTTCCATAATTCTCAATACACGTTCCAAAAATATCAGAGTTCCCTTCATTCAACGCTCCCGACTCGTAGCTATAAGTTAAGTTACCAGTTGCCGATGTTAAACCATGAGAAACTTCATGGCCGCATACATCCAAAGATGTGAGAGGTGTAAATGTTGTTCCGTTCCCATCACCATAGGTCATTCTGATCCCATCCCAAAATGCATTGTTATAATTTGTTTGGTAGTGAACGTAGCTTAATAATTTAAAACCGCCGTTATCAATACTGTTCCTGTTATGCTGGAGCCAATAATAATCGTAGGTCATTTCACAACCCCAATGCGCGTCTCTGCCCACTTGTTCAAATTGCACGGTGCTTGTCCATGCTGTACTTGTATTGGTAAAATCGGTTGAGCTATACGTTGATGTATTGTTCATGTTATAGGTCTCAACACCTAATCCACGTGCTACTTCTCTTAATCTGAATTGAGTTGGAGTTACCTGATCGCAAGTGATACTTTGTGTTGCGCTATATTTTAATAATGCTGTGGCGCCAATATCTGTGCTACATATCAAGTTTTGTTCATCTAAAATTGCACCGGTTAATGCATCAACAAAAACGTTAGCGCGGTAAAGTGGTACTTCTGCATAAATATCAAATCTATAAGCCGCTATTAATTTTCCTTTTACTTCTAAATATGTTTTGATGCCCTTTGGAAAGTATGTAAAATCAGGTTGGTTTAAAACTATGCGTGTATGTGCTTCGTCTGCGCTATTCTCCCACTTATATTTAGTTGCGTTCACTTTATTCAATGCTTTTTGAAGCGCTGCAGCTTCGGTTAACATGAATTGTCCGCTTAAATTGGTAACATCATTGATATCACCATTTACCGAGACCATTTTTCCATTAACGCAATGCGCAATGATCATTTTATTGCTTAGCTCAACACCATTTACGGTAATGCCATAACGTTGGTTCGTCCAGCCAATAAAATCAACTTCCTCCTTCATCAACGAAACCTTTAAGGAAGGATCGCTGAATAACATCATGTTCAAAAAATCCTTCACTTCATCTTGAGCTACCTGATGTGTTTCTTTGAACTTAACAAAGTTGAGTTTTTTATTACTGTCGTAATTATATTCCTGAGCGTAAGGAATTAATTTTGAATTCGACTGCCCGATCAATTGAACCGAAACAAATAATAAAGCTGCAATACATAACGTTTTTTTCATGCCTATAATATTAGATTTATAACACAAAATTCGCCGAGCGCATTTCATGCCAGGTCATTACATCATAACAAGATAGGAAGAATAACAAGCAAAGTCAAGCCGTCCTTTTGAATATGTTAATAATTTGGTCTAAAATCTAAACTAAAAGGGTGATTTTAACAATTAGTCGAAAAATTATTAAGGAGGTATTGTGGTAAACGAATGGATTTTATATATTGCTTATGCAAAAAACATCTATCACATGAAAAAAATCTACACTATCATTTTACTTACGGCATTAACAGCTTCCAATTTAATTGGGCAATGTATGTTAACGCCTCTTTCATTAACTCAACGCGTAAATAATTCCAACGTTATAGTAGAGGGAACAGTTATCTCTAAAAAACCATTCTGGAATGCCACGCATGATTATATCTACACCTCCAATCTTATTCAGGTGAAGCAAATTTTGAAAGGCAATTCTCATATTTCTTTTGTGGAAGTAATAACCGCAGGTGGAGAAATAGATGTATTGCGTGTAGTTGTTGATCCTGCGCTTCAGTTGAACCAAGATCAAGAAGGTGTTTTTATGTTAACTCCAAGAAATTATTCTTCACAGTTTGGTTACACTACGTATGAAGCATACGGTGATGATCAAGGATTCGTGAAGTTCAATATTAAAGAGAACAGTGCAACAGATCCATTTAATAAGTACGAAGATATTAATGCAGATCTTTATAAAGCGATTGGTGATGTGATGAATACAACTTTACCATTTTATTCAGGCGCAACTCATAATAACCAAGGTAAACTTAGCGACCTTTCGCAATTAATGGCGGTAACAAGTATAGCGCCTACTAATATTCCTGCAGGAACGTTTAGTGTACTTACCATCAATGGTAGCGGTTTTGGTGTAGGACCAAGCGCAACTAATTATGTTGAGTGGAGAAATGCTGATGACGGTGGTGCAACATTTATTGGAGCACATCAATCGCAGTATCTTTCATGGACCCCAACTCAGATCCAAGTTTATGTACCAACGCGTACAAATGGTGGAGGTACTGCAGGTACAGGACAAGTTCGTGTAACAACTACAACAGGAAGTACATTAAGCGCAACTTCGCTTACAGTTAATTATGGACATTTAAATGTGATCAGTCCGGGTTCGCCAACAACAGCAGCTTCTGTAGTTTATAATACTCGTCACGTGAACGATAATGCATCTGGCGGTTATACTTGGCAATATTTTACAGGTTTCGCAGGTAATGCTCCGGCGGTATCTTCTTTTACAAGAGCAATTAAAACATGGACATGTACAACGTATATCAATTGGATCATTGGGGCCAATAGTGCAATTAACGTTGCAGCAGCTGATGGTGTAAATATTGTTCGTTTTGACATTGGCGCAGAATTACCTGCAGGTGTGCTTGGACGATGCACAAGTTATTTTGGTGGTTGCGGTTCTAATCCTAATATGAATTGGTACGTAAGTGAATTAGATATTGTTTTTGATGATGTAACCAATTGGCAATATGGTCCTGCAAATCCTACAGCGGCTCAAATGGATTTTGAATCTGTAGCCGTGCATGAATTAGGTCACGGTCACCAATTATCGCATGTGATAAATGCGGTTGACGTTATGCACTTTTCAATTGCAAATGGTCAAAACAAACGCGCGCTTAACGTTGATGATATAAATGGCGGAACAACAGAGATGACCAGAAATTTATCGGGCGGTGTTTGTGCTCAGCCTGTAATGACACAATTGAGTTCTGCATCTTGTACCACACTTGTACCAACGGCAACGTTTGTGATAACTCCTACATTGGTTTGCACAGGACAAGTAGTTACTTTAACAGACCAATCAACAAATGGTCCTATTACTTGGACATGGACATTAACAGGAGGAGCTCCTGCAACTTCTAACGCGCAAAATCCAACTGTAACATATGCAACAGCTGGAACAAAAACAATTACATTGGCGTGTTCTAACAGTAATGGTCCTTCAACTCCATTCTCACAAACTATAAGTGTAGTTGCTTCTCCAACGGTAGCAGTAACTTCAGCAAGTATTTGTCCGGCCAAAGTTGCCACACTCACCGCAAGTGGTGCTGTAACGTATACATGGAACCCGGGTAATCTTGTTGGAACAACGCAAACATTAAGTCCTGCAAGTACACAAGTATATAATGTGGTTGGATCAAACGGAACATGTACAAATAGTTCAACCGGAACAGTAACTGTTTATCCGGGCGCATTTCCGGGTGTTTCAAATTCCACTATATGTGCAGGTTTTCCAACAGTGAAAACAGCAACAGGTGCAACAACGTATACATGGAACCCCGGTAACTTAACCGGTCCAACTCAAACATTGAGTCCTACTGTTACAACAACCTATACTGTAATTGGAACTGTAGGAACTTGTACAGGACAAACCACATTTGTAATAACTACAACAACCGTATTAACCGGTATGGCAGTAACGCCTTTAAGTTCTACTGTTTGTGTTGGTAGTCCAACTGTATTAACAGCATCGGGTGCTACAACATACACCTGGAATCCTGGTAACTTGAATGGTGCAACGCAAACTTTGAGTCCTGGGTCAACTACAACATATACTGTAGGGGGAACAACGGGTGGCTGTTCGGGACAAGCAACATGCGTGGTGAATACAACCACTGTATTAACAGGCGTATCAATTTCTCCTTCTAACCTTACACTTTGTGTTGGACAAACAACAGTATTAACTGCAAGTGGTGCCACAACGTATTCGTGGAATACAACGGCAACAACAAATACTATATTAGCAAGTCAGGCAACAACAACTGTATATGTTGTAACAGGAACAACAGGTGGTTGTTCGGGTACTGCTAACTCTACAGTTAATATCAGTACATGTGCCGGAATAAACCCAAGTGGTAGTGAATTAGTTTCGAGTATCTATCCTAATCCAACACAAGGAACACTTGTGATGAAATTCTCAAATACTTTTAATGGATCTGTGGTTGTGTATAATGCCATTGGACAATTAGTGATGGAGAAAAAACTTACCGACAAAACCGAAGTGGAATTAAATATCTCTGAGCAAGCAGATGGAGTTTACATGATGAAGGTAAGACCGGATAATGGTTCGGAGAAGATCTTCAAAGTGATCAAGCAATAAGTAGATCAAATTTTAAACTAAGAACGGGGTCAGTAAAATGATCCCGTTTTTTATTTGTATCCATTAATTAAATCCTTTGATCTTTGGAATACTGATACTTGTTCCTAAAGTGATGCAAGGAGAGAATTGTTCGTGATGCATATTGTTGATGTATTTTGTATGATAGTAAAAAGAAGCAGCAATGAATGTATTCCATTGAACATTTTTGGCCAGTCGTACTCCGAGTTCAAATCCTAAACCACCTTCTACCGTAGATAAAGTTGCTGTCTTCCAATCATAACCTTCTACTCTATTAACATGTGCTTCCATTTTTTGAGTGCAGTGTGAAAGTAGATTGTTTTTGAGATACTCTGCATAAACGTACAATTTAAAATTAACTCTCTGTTCAATGTTTGGACCATGATTTGGGTCAAGGTTTACATCCTCTCTAGGATCATTGCTTTTGAAATATTGATAGACCATGTCAGTACTATCTTCAGCCTCTTCTTCTATCACCTTCTTTGTACGTGCATTCAAAACAAATTCATATGCCAACTTTGCGCCGTTGAATCTCAACGCTTGTTTTTGTAAGCAGGCACCCAATAAGAAAGCGCTTCTTTTATTGGTAAAAACTAATTGTGGCAAATAAATACTTCCATGTCCATTTCCTGAGATCGAACTTCCCAATGCAACTCCTATCATTGTTTTGTAATGTTGATCAACCTGGGCGTTTGAATGATGAAAGCAAAGTAAAAGCGCCACATAATAAAATGCCTTCAGCTTTACAATTTTTAAATTGATATGCGATCCGGTCTCATTCTTAAATAATTTTTCCATTTGTCCATTATTTTCATCTAAGTAAGCTCAACTCAACCGACCTTAATACCTAGCTTTCCATGCTTCGTGACGGATGTAAGAAAATAATGCAATTTGTATAACATTTTGAACGTAAAAAATTGATTTTGGCGAAACCAAACAGGTAATTCTTCGTACTATGAATAGGTATTTCTACCTATGAAAAATAGGTATTTATACGCTTGAAGATTGGGTATTTCTACTCTTTCGGGCCCCATAAATATGTTCTAATATTGGAGTAAGACAAAGAACACATGAGCAGAAAAATAGTAATAGTAGATGATGACCCTACCAGTAATTACATAAGTGAATTCATCTTATCTTCTATGTATCCTAATCTAGAAATAGTAAGTTTCGCTGATCCTTTAGTAGCTCTTGAAAAAATGCCTTCTATGGATCTATGTAAGGATTGCATTATCTTACTCGACCTTAACATGCCAGAGATGAATGGTTATGAATTTGTTGATCTTCTTGATAAGAAGGGATTAGAATGCAAAGTTGTGATCCTTACCTGTTCAAAGAATCTCATGGATAAAGAGTACTCAAAAAGATACGACAAAATAAAAGGGTACTTAAGTAAGCCCTTAACACAAGATAATATGAGTATGTTCATTTAATAAAATGAATTACGTTCTTTGAATTGTTGTAGTTAATAAACTACATTAACTTAGTTTTTGGAGCTATTTTAAGATTCCTAAATTATATGTAGATTTGAATTGTTAATTTTAGATTTATTAAATTAACACATTGATAATCAATATCTTAATATGTCTAGGGTACTCGTAGCGGATAACTATCCATTAAACCGAATAGGAATATGCCAAGTTTTGGAGGCACATATTCCAAAAATTGAGATCACAGAGGCATCTTGCACCAAAACAGCTATGAAACAGCTTAAGTTAAAGCGTTTTAATTTGCTGGTACTTGCACTCTCACATCCGGGCAAAAATAACATCGATCTGCTAAAGAGTATAAAACTGAAGCATCCCAAAACGCCGGTTCTTGTGATCTGCATTTATCCTGAATCCATTTATGGATATAGGGCCCTGAGTGTTGGAGCTTCAGGTTATATAACCAGAGAAACTCCCGTTAATGATCTTTTATTAGCAGTAAAAAAAATATTGAAAGGCGATAGCTATATTTCAAGCGCACTTGCGCAAAATATGCTATCTAAGATCAATACTCGCACCAAGGTAAGTTCGATAGAATTATTAAGTAATCGCGAATTACAAATTCTTCAGCTTATGGCTACCGGCAAAAAAACTCATCTTATAGCATCCGAAATAAGTTTAAGCGTAAGTACGGTTGGTACATATCGTCAAAGGATCTTCTCAAAACTCGACATGAAAACGGATGCTGAGTTAACACGCTTTGCTATCGACAACGCTTTAGTTTAAGAGCCTGCTTATTTTAGCTAGAACCAACCTACAACATTTCATCGATCATTGTACTCTAAACTGTATTATTATTTTTATATGTAATGCACACATCTACATCACACATATCAAAAAAATTCATCTCCGGACTTACAACACATTTGCCGGGCGTATTATTTTGTGCGAATAACGACGAACATTTCTCTTTGTCATATATTTCAGAGAACTGTGTAAAACTTACCGGCTATACACAACACGAACTTTTGGAAGATGGTTTATTGTTCATGATTGATCAGCATGACCACCGATCGATCAAAGAAAAAAAAGATCTTGCATTCTCAACAA